>CAZSGZ010000017.1:25596-28303 GCA_964606455.1 uncultured Spirochaetales bacterium | reverse complement strand
CCCAGTGAAACCAGTTCGTAATACAGCGCGTTATGATACGGTGCTTCGAGCAAACCCGGCCCGAGAGCATTGTGAACTGAAATAACCGCCCCGATAATGTCTGAAGATAGTTCCCGATACAGCAGATGTTCCATACATCGCCTCCTTTTTTCTTTCCCTCAGACGCCGCGCACGAGGAGTTGTCAAGGCCGAGCAGAGCGAGCCGGAGGGAAGCCTTTACAACCCGCAGCCGCGGGGCACAATGAAAAAACCGGGAGGCGAAACCGGGCAAATAAAACAATATATCCGTGTTCATCATCTTCATCCGTGGTTATAATTTTTTTTCTTCGAATTTGAAATCAGCGTTCGAGTTTTGCCTGTTATATAGTACATGGACATTAACAACCCCCATGATGCATTTACTAAGTCGGTCATGTCGAACATCGAAAACGCGAGGGACTTCTTCAACGATCGCTGGTTAAAATCTGGCTGTTAATACAGAAATATATTTTCACTCCAAACCAATTACTGTCTCATCTGGATTCTCTTTTTTCGATAGAAATGATAGAATTAACGGAAGAAGAAAAGGAAAGGTTTTTACGGACCATCTTTTTATATTTGTTTGCTGCGTCCGGCTTACCCCGGGATGAAATACAGAAAGCAATACAACCGGTAAGACCGGCGATACAGGAGGGATTTATGACCGCAGCTGAAGAATTTATTCAGGAAGGAAAAATCCAAGACAAACAGGAAGTTCTGATAAAACTTGTTTCTAAAAAATTCGGTCTAACGGAGAATGAGAAGACATATATCAGCAGCGTTTCCGACCCCGACGCTCTGGAACGGGGTTTGGATAAAATCCTGTTTGCCGATTCCAAGGAACAGGTGCTGTCCGCAATAAAAAACAACTCATAGCTCCGCTCTCGGCCACATATCTTCCTCGAAGGAGATCTCGGTTTTTTGCAGCCATTTCTTAAACTCAAGGACACTGGAAAATTGTTCTTTCAACAGAAGAAGAAGGACCGTATCTTTCAACGCCCGGTTGACGGTGATCGAATGTTCATACTTCTCGTGTCCCGTCATTTCACGGGAAACGGCTCCATTAGCGACACATTCAAAAGTCAAATCATGACCTTGAGGGATACGGCTTATTACAGTACAAAAACCGTCACTTTCATAAACTTTCATGATAGATATTTCGGTAATTTTCTTCATGTTTTTCCTCCTACATGTAATTTCCGTATATTTCTTCCGGGACATACAGCGCCCGAAGGATCCAACTTTTCCGCATTGCGTTTGATATACCGCCGACATTGTCATAATCGACGGGAATGTAGTAACCGTCAGGTACCGTACCGCCGCCGTGCAGGTATGTCGGCTCATCAAATTGGTAGTACATGCCGAAATCGGGAAGGGTATCGGAATAGACTAAGCATATTGCATGTCCCGAACCGTGGACTTCGGGGGCAAAGGATGCAATATATGGTTGTCCGCCCCAGAAGCGGACCAGACCGGCGGTCATCAGCGCGAAATCCTCGCAGTCACCGCCTCCAGCATTCACGAATTGAACGGGGTCCAATGCCGCATCGTTATTTATATAGCGATAGCTGTAATACAGTTCGTTTTGAAAGTTTTGGATCTCCTGCCAGGACAGCAGCGCGTCCCGGTCCCCGTCGGCTGCTCTATACCATTCGAACAATCCCCGATGATCGATTCCGGTTATTTCAGTAAACCGGACCGCCAGCCGGTTTATATGCCTGGTATACAGGGCCTCTTCCGGAGTGGGTTCAGGCTCGGGAGCCGGCTGCGGATTCGGCGAAGGCGGTTCAGGAGAAACAGGCTCAGGTTCCTGCGGCGCTGGAGCAGGTTCAGGCTCGGGAACAAGGGAAGTATAGATAAACTCATAATCCGGTATCGTTTTCTCGTACCCGGCCAGGTCTTCGAGAAGCGGGATAATTTCTTCATGCTTTACGATGAATATGAGACCGGCAATACAGGTCAGGAAAATAAAAAAACCGCCCCCTTTCCGGGATTTTTGCTTGGTTGTCGGGGAGGCTGCGGTAGTATGTGAGGAGTATCCTGCCGCCGGCTTCGGTTGATACGGGGTTCTGTATGTCCGCTTTTCTTCGCCTGCAGTTTGGGAGTGGATGGGCTCCCACCAGAGAATCCGGTCGAGGCGGAACGTCCGCTCTTCACGACGCAGTTCGCAGTACGCACGGATATAGGTTTTTCCGTACCTGCTTCTGTAAACGTTACGGATCCGGATTGTCCGGGTCGAGGTTTCTCCCGATCCGCTGCAGTAGCATATTCTTACATAGCCTGAGGGGATGCCCGAAGTGTTTTTTTGTGCCGCAGCAGTTGCAGTTTCCATACACTCTCTGTAATGCAGAAAACGTGCCATCCTGTCTCAGGGCTGAAATCGATCTTTTTTCTGGTATTTTCATCCTCTTTCGAAACCGGAGTTACACAGCGCCGTAACTGAAGTTTCAATTTTGCCTGTTCTGGCTGCAATTTCCATGCCGGATGTTTATCGGCAAGGATTTCATTTAAGCCTTAGAAATAATTACACCATAGGTTTTATCCCTGCTGTCCATTCAATACTTTCCGGACAGCGCTCTTCATCATGTCCGACACATGCTTGACGGAATGGCCCTTATCCCCCGCCATACGGTTTTCCGGGGAGCTCAGGTTTCAAACAGTCTGCCCACCGTCTTCATGGGAAGAAACA
>CAZSGZ010000017.1:0-25586 GCA_964606455.1 uncultured Spirochaetales bacterium | reverse complement strand
CATGACCGCCGTACTTTCCCAATGGTTTAAATCCGTATTTTTCGTAAAAAGGGACCGCTCTATCGGTCAGGCAATCCACCACAACCGCGTAGGCCCTCATATAGGCATTCACCTTCCAGAGATATTCCAGGGCCTTTACCAGTGTAATCTTTCCCAGTCCCGTGCCCTGCTGTCTGAGGTCAACCGCCAGCTGGGCAATAAGGAATATGGGAACAGGATAGAAGGGCAGCCGCCGGGCCTCCTGTTCGGAAAAGGTTTCCCGGGCCACGGACCCCGGCGCCACAGTAAAAAAGGCACAGATGCAGTGCCTGCCCTGTTCATTCACCTCCCTGCAGGGAAGCACCAGGGTCCGGCTTACACCGGTTTTCATGTGACGAAGGGCCTTTGTTTTCAGAAAATCGTTGAGATCCGCTTCCCCGCAATCAAAGGACTCCCGGTCATGGAGGGCTTTATCCAGTTCCAGGAAGGTATTACCGCGGACTATCAAAACCCGCGTTTTTTCGTGTACCCGGCAGCAGCCCGGAGGGCTGCGTTGGGCACCTCTGCCTGGCCGCAGGCCAGGGTAAACTGATCAAAAAGATCATCCCTTAGGGGCATCTGTTCGTGTTCCGACAGAATCTCACTGGAACGTTCATCCATTATCCGTGTAATGTATTCGGTCAAACTCTTTAACCCCAGCAGGGCAGAGGCTTTTTCTGCCCTGGCCTTCAGATCTTCATCAATACGTATATCAATCCGGGTTGCTGCCATTATTCTCTCCTTGTACGGAAAACTTCTGTACAAATTAAGAATAATACCCTCAGCATAAAAAGTCAACCTTGTACAGCAGCCATCCGGTAAGCGCTCCCCTCCCTCCCGCGCGAGCAAGGCGCTGCGTTGAAACTTCCACCGAGGAGTATGCGGCTTTTTTTGTTGCATTTACTTAACAAATATGATAAAATAACACAATGAAATTCGAAAAGCTTGTTGCAGTCGCGGCGGACCTGCACTGTTTTTCACCCGGAATGGTCACCGCCGGAGAGGATATCGATGCAATTCGCGTACAGTTAAGCCGGTGGGTTACCGCCGGGCGTCTCATCCGGATCCATAAAGGGTGGTATACCCTGGGAGAACCCTTCAGACGTATTCGGCTTGATCGGAATATTATAGCCTGTACTATAAAACGGGGTGTCTACGTAAGCCTTCAGACCGCTCTGGCATATCATGGAATGGTCCCGGAATACGTGGCGGAAACAATCTGTGTTACCACCGGCCGGCCCCTCTCCATCAATACACCCATCGGTCGCATAGTATATCGCCATATAAAAAAAGAACTTTTCTTTGGCTATCAGCGGGAAAATGGAAATACGCAGCATTCGTATATCGCGACTCCGGAGAAAGCATTGCTCGACCTTTTTTATTTTACTCCGGGAAGCGGGGATCCGTCTTACATTGCGGAGTTACGATTACAAGGTCTTGAAGCCGTAGATCCTGAAAAACTTGCTGCCATGGCAGACCGATCGCGGCTTCCCGGGGTCCGCCGGACAGTTCAACTGCTTTTGGAGTATATGAAATGAAAGAGACCATTAAAACCATTGTGAACGGGGCGGAAACAACTGCCGGGGCAAGTCTCCTGGTTCGGGAATACCTGCAGGCCCGCATACTGCAGGCGCTGCAGCTTGCCGGGGCTTTTGAACAGTGGGCGTTTCTGGGGGGCACCGCGCTCCGGTTTCTCTATCGCCTCCCCCGTTTTTCCGAGGATCTCGATTTTTCACTAGCCGGAACGCAGGATACCGGTACATCGGCAAAAGCCAATTTTACTAAATATATAGAAGCAGTAAAAAATACTTTCGAAGCGGAAACATATACAGTAAATCTTCGGACCAGGTCCGACCGGCCCGTAAAATCAGCCTTTATCGGTTTTCCCGGTCTCCTGTATGAGATTGGGCTGTCCTCCCATCGCGACCAGAACCTTTCCATTAAAATCGAGATCGACACTAACCCGCCTCCGTATGCATCCTTTAAAACATCCCTGGTGCGGCTGCATGCATTCTTGAATCTTCTCCACTATGATAAACCGAGTCTCCTAGCCGGCAAGCTTCACGCAATCCTCCAGCGGCCATTTTTAAAAGGCCGGGATTTGTATGATCTTGTTTGGTATCTGAGTGACCCCGATTGGCCCGAACCGAATTTACCCTTCCTGCAGGCATCCCTCAAACAGACCGGAATGGAGCTGACTGATGATCAAATCGCGAACTGGCGCGCTCTGGCGGCTGACAGGATTAATGCGATGGAGTGGAAAAAGGTCGTGGCTGACGTGCGGCCATTCTTGGAACGGAGCGGGGAAATAGCCTTACTCACCAGGGAGAATGTGCTGGATCTGCTATCACCAGGGTGATGTCTCATCAGGGTATGAAACAGCAATCTATCCTGACAGATTCCGAACTCTTTGTCAGGTTAATTTTTCATGGCCGGCTATTTCCAAGAGTTTTTTATCACATGACAGTAATTTTGAAGAATTTCTTCTTGCAGCCACGAGATAAAACATGTCAGAGGTTGCCGAATTATTCTTGATTCCTTCACCATAGGCTTCACGCCACAAGTCCTTTGATTCAATATACATATCAATTAAATTGATACAGAATTCGATTCCCGACAAACAGATCTCATCGGTGCATTGTTGGAATTTTTTATATTTCCAAAACACGTTTGTAACTTCTGAAATAAAGATGTCTGGTGCAAGAACAACTGATGCTGCTTTGATCTGCTTTAAAAATGATTCAGCCTTATCTTTTTCCAGAACTATTTCAACTGCCGCGCTGGCATCTAACACAACTCTCATCGAGAATCCCTGTCTTCTCTTATCATCTGTTCCGGGCTAGGTAAATTTTTTGTATCAATACCCAGACCCTGATAGGAATCGAGTAACTTTTTTCTTCTTTCTCGATTATCTATCCGATTTTCAATACCTTCTTTTAAAAGTACAATTGTTTCCTGCGCAAGGCTTCGATGTTCTTTTTCAGCTAAAAATCTAAGCTGATTGTACAATTCTATAGGCAAATCTCTAACCTGAAGTGTTGGCATTCCTACCCCCGCATGCAATATACATGCATTATAACAGCAACTTAGTGAAGCCATCAAGCTAACAGAGAGAAATTAAAGATCATCCCGGCTCAACTGCTAATGGTGTCAGGGTAGTAAGCAGCAACAGGGAAATACACCGTTTCGGCATGGGGCGCGTTGAGACAAACCCTTCTTTACCGGAGCTGCTCCGCGTAATCAAACTGTACCAGGTTCCGTTTTTTCTGACTGAAGACTAACCCCAGCTCAAAGACCCGCGCCCCAGGCCGGCCCCGGTACTTTTCGGCGTAGTTTCGCGCTTTTATCTGCTCCAGGGCCTGGTTGGGGCTTCCCGGGGGAAGCTCCCCTTCTATCACCTTGATCTCCATCACATAGATCATGTTTTCCAGCTTCACCGTCATATCCGCCTGGCCCTGGTTGGTAATGTCCTCGGGAATTACCTCGCAGGTCAGCGATACGAAAAACGCGTAGAGCACCGAAGCCCAGTACCCCTCGTAATCGACGATGTCGTTGTTGGTGAAATTCCGCCAGGGGACCCCCGCGAAAAGCCGCCGCAGGGCCGCTTCCAGCTCCGGTATTTCTCCCGCCAACAGGGCGCCATAAGCGGCATTGCCCAGACGTACTTTTTCCTGGACCACTCCCGTATAGGCGCCCACCAGATAATCGCTGAACGCGTTTTTCACTTCCATATTCGGAAAGCCCAGAGTGTAAAGCTGCCTTTCCCGGAAAAATGTCTGTTCTTTTATTGTCAGATACCCGCTCTGAAATAACAACGTAATCGGTTCCATCGATTCAATTTCAAAAGTGGAAAGAAGCTCTTCCCCCGCCTCGAGCCCATCCAGGTCCGGCAGAAAATACCGGTTCTTCTGCATAAGCTTCACCAGAAAGGAGGGCGTGCCGGTTTCAAACCAAAAGTTCCGGAAATGCTTGTTCTCGCTTATAAACAGCAGAATATCAAAAGGATTGTACACCGCATCCCCCAGAAAATTGTATCCGTTGTACCAGCACTTCAGCCGTTCCCAATCCACACCCTCCAGGTGTTCGGCGAAATCGGTCTCCAAGTCCCCCTGAGTATAACCGCATACGGTAGCGTAATTAGGGTCCAGGGTTATGTCTTTCAAGTTATTGATCCCGCTGAAAATACTCACCTTACTGAACTTGCTTACTCCGGTGAGGAAGACGAATTGCAGCATGCCGTCCAATTCCTTTATCGGGGAGTAGAACTCCTTTAACAAATCACGCATCAGCGCCGCTTTTTCCTGGTCCTCGATATTGTCCAGCAGGGGTTTGTCATACTCGTCAACCAGAAACACCACCGGGCAGCCGGTTTTTTTATATAATTTCTGAATCAACTCGCTAAGCCTGTTTGATAGCCCACGGTTTGTGAGTTTTATATCATACCCTTCGGCTATACGGACCAGAGCGGGAATGAGTTTGTTCTCAAAGTCCTCTTCGCTGCGCAGAAAGCCCCCGGCAAAGTCTATCTTCACCACCGGATACTTTTTTGACCAGTCCCAGTGATCATGGATGGCCAGGTTCTGAAAAAGGGGCTCGTTCCCTTCAAAAAGTTCTTTCAGGGTATCCACCAGAAGGCTCTTACCGAAACGCCGGGGCCGGGAAAGAAAAAAGCGGCCCTGGTTTTTTACCAGAGGCCAAATGATTCCCGTCTTGTCCACATAGACAAAATCATCTTCAATGATAAATTTAAGGGTACTGATGCCGATGGGTAAAGATTTCATTCCCGTCTCCGGACTCATTCTATACCGGAGAGGGAGGGAAGTCAAATCCGGAGAGAGCGGGGGGCCGGGCTTTCCGCGGAAGATATACGCTCAGAGAAGATTTCGCCTGCACACCAGACGACTACACAGCTTCATCCCCCAAATACCAACTCCCGATCTGCCTGACTGATCTCCACCGGGGCGGGTTGAGCGGTGCATATTTTCATATGGCCTCGGCGTATCGTTTATGGTATATTTTACGTATGGCCTTTGAACATGACCGGCGCTACAAAAAACTGTTTTCCCATCCCTATTTTGTCCAAAAGCTGCTTGAATCATTTGTGTATGAAGATTTTATCCGCGAACTCGATTTTAAAACCTTAAAGCGGGTGGATAAAAGCTTTGTAACCGAGGATTACAGGGAAAAAGAATCGGACATCATTTATTCCATTAATTTCCGGGAAAAATCTATTTACATTTTTTTGCTGCTGGAATTTCAGTCCAGTGTAGATAAAAACATGGCCATACGCTTCCCGGCGTATGTGCTGGACCTGTATGCCTCGCTGCATAAACGGGCGGACTCCGGCTTGTTCCCGGCGGTATTCCCGGTGCTCTTGTACAATGGTGATCAGAAATGGACAGCGGAGAAAGAACTCGGCAAACTGATTGAGCAAACAATACCGGAGCGGTATATTCCAACGTTTGAGTATTACGCGATTATCGAAAATGAAATCCCCAAAGAAAGTCTGATACGGATAAAGAACGCCGTTTCGGCGGTATTTTATATTGAGAATCTTGATGAAAACAGGATAAAAGAAGAAATAGACAATATCGTGGAAATAATCCGGGATGAAGACCTGGAAATAACAAAACAATTTGCCGATTTCTTTAATAATTTTCTGGAAAACAAGTCCGAATTACTGGACAGAGAATATCTGAGCCATAAAATAGAAGATGCCATGGAGGTGAAAACAATGTTGACCACGACTTTGCAAAATATTCGGGAAAAAGGAATTCAGGAAGGACGTCAGGAAGGACGTCAGGAAGGTAAAGTTGAAGTGGTTTTATCTATGGATAAAAACGGTGTTCCGGTGGATAGAATTGCCCTGTATACCGGTCTTACTGAAGAGAAAATAAAAGAAATTCTAAAGACAAAGAAGGCATAATTCATTCTGAAACCACCGTTCCCGGCGGCTCCTCGGGCTCCGTCCCCTCCGCCCTGCCGGCCGGGGGCCGTAACCGCTCCAATCCCTCCCGCGGAAGATATACGCTCAGAGAAGATCTCGCCTGCACACCCTCTGAGTACAGGAAGGAACACAAATAAGTATTTGTCACCCCAGCGGAATATGCAACCATTTTGACACCACTTACGTGAATTGTCGTGCACTCCGAAGGCGTGTATAATAACGCAAAATATCATCTTGAGGAGAAAAATATGAAGAAGGTATGGGTTCTGCTGATTGCATTGACGCTCTGTGCCGGGTCAGGATTTGCCGATTCCGCGAGTGATTACCCCGGAATGAAAGAAATGCTGAAACTTATCCGAAGCGAAGATGAAGAAGCGGATATCGCCGTCGACTTTATCGGAGAATCGACCGGACAGCATTCTATCATTCCGCGGGCCCTTATAATCAGCGTATACGACGACTGCGTGCTGGTGGAGGATATTTACGGTGCGTATGTATGCGTTCCCCTGGATAAGATCCGGTTTATCGATATCGTCGGTGATACCATGAATGAAAAAAGATTCCTCAATGCCGCGGAGCAGCTGGAAAAAGAGATGGAAAGAAAGTGATTATCGTACGCTGTAAGCGATAACGGTACCTTCACCTTCACGGGGGGGCCTCCAGCCATGTATCCAGGATTTTTTTTAGGTGTGAAGCGGTAATCGGTTTCGTTATAAAATCGTCCATTCCCGCCTCCAGGCAGCGGTCAATGTCTTCCTTCATAGCGGCGGCCGTAAGGGCAACAATCGGCAGCTCCGCGAAACGGCCGCCGAGTGCGCGTATTCTCCGTGTTGCTTCAAGCCCGTCTAAAACCGGCATCTGCACATCCATAAACACGATGCCGTAGTTTCCGGACTGCAGTTTTTCCAGTCCCTCCGCTCCGTTTTCCGCGATATCGACCCGGAGCCGGTGTTTTTCCAGTGCTTTCCGGGCAACCATCTGATTAACCTTGTTATCTTCTACAACCAGCACCTTCGACGTATGTCCCCGCCTCCGAATACCGGCGGCAGCAGGGCGGACATGCCGCGCGGCCCCGATCTCTTCCGGGCCCTTTTCCCGTCCGCCGCGGAACTCCCGCAGGGGCAGGGAAACGGAAAAAACGGACCCCTCCCCCGGCCTGCTTTCGACCGATATAGTTCCCCCCACCAGTTCCACCAGTTTCCGTGTTATACTTAGGCCCAGTCCCGTTCCGCCGTAGCGCCTGGTAACGGAACCGTCAAGCTGCTGAAATTTCTCGAATATCGCCTCGAGGTTTTCTTTCGGGACCCCCGGTCCCGTATCTTCCACGCCGACTGTTATCATCCGTGCCGATTTTCCCCGGAACTCAGTCGGCTCCCCGCCGCTTATATTGATGTATACATGCCCCGACTCGGTAAACTTAACGGCATTTGCCGCCAAATTGATAATTATCTGCCTAAGCCGTGCCGAATCTCCGATAAACCTGGTTTTTATCGGAGTGTTGTAAAAAATTGAAAAATCGAGGTTCTTTCTCTCCGCTTCCAGAGAAAGCATGGAATAAATCTGCTCAATTAGTTCCCGCAGGTCGAAAACATCAAGGGAAAGTTCGAATTTTCCCGCTTCTATTTTTGAAATATCGAGAACATCGTTGATAATCGAAAGAAGACCCTGTGCGGAGTTGTATGCTATGGACATCAGCTGCCGCTGCTCATCATCTAAATCGGTGTCCATTAAAACTTCGAGCATTCCTAATACGCCGTTCATCGGAGTCCGTATTTCATGGCTCATGTTCGCAAGAAAGTCGCTTTTCGCCTTCGAGGCTTTTTCCGCTGTTGTAATCGCCTCCCGGAGCTCTTCCTCCTTTTGTTTCCGTTCCGTTATGTCCCGGAATATACCGACAAGCTGCCTTGCTCCATCGATCTCTATATTGAACGCTGAAATGGTTACCCATATACGAGCGCCGTCTTTTCGGATAACTTCAATTTCAGCCAGGCTGTCCAAACAACCCTGCTCGAACAGCCGGATAGTTTCCTGAATTTCCCGGAACTTTTCCGGAGGATGTATATCTTGTATCGAAAGGTTTCCCAATTCTGCTTCAGTGTAGCCGACCATGTTCAGCCAGGCTGCATTCGCGTAGAAAAATTTTCCGGTCTCCGGATCGGCAATAGCAACTCCGTCGATTGATTTGTCAAAAACAACGCGCACATTTGCCGAAAAATTGATTTTTTCCATACCGATACAAAACATACGGCAAAATAACCGAAAGGGCAATGATATTTGCAATTGACATGAACATTTTTCAAATAGTACATTGATACGATAAAAATGTATTCTTGTAGGAGAAAATATCATGAAATCCCCCATAGTAGTATTGCTCATGTGCCTTACGGTTTTCGCGCTGCTTCTTTCCGGCTGTGTTACCCCGCCGGAAGGGCCCGCTGAAACGGAAATGAAAACGGAAACCGAACCCGCGGAAAATGAACCGGCCCCGGAACCGCGGGGCGAGACACCGAAGGAACCTGAAAAAATTATTCGCACAATCGACCTGCTGCAAACGGAACGTTCGTTTTTTGCCGACGGAACGCTTGACGAGTACACCGTTACCACCTATGAGGAAGAAGGAGATCGTATAGCAGCAACGGAAACCTTTACCAACGACGGCCAGCTCCTCGAAAAACGGATTTTCTTCTACGAAGACGGACACCCGGTAAAGGAAGAGGTAGTGAATGAGTCCGGCAAACTGCAGACGTACTATACCTACGAATACGACAATTCCGGAAACATGATATCCGAGTCCACCTACGATCCGGAAGGAGTACTTCAGCTGAAATCGGTATATGAGTACGACAATGACGGACGGAAAACTTCGTGGAGCATCTACTCCGGCAGCGGGGCCCTCTTTTCATCCACAAAATACGTGTATACACAGGGGAAATTAACCAAAGCGGAAACCTATACCCCGGCGGGGGAACTGGATGTCTATTTTGAAAACGAATACGACAGCGCCGGAAATATGACACAAAGCACCCAGCATGAAGCCGACGGAAACGTATTGGAATTCCGCACCTATGAATATTCAAACGGTGCGGTTGTAGAAGAGGTAATTCACCGGCAGAACGGATCGGTTAAACGCTCAGTGGAGTACTCCAACAACGAACGAGGGAACCCCGTTGAAATTATCTACAAAAACGCTTCCGGGACAATTCAGGAACGGCTGACGAGGGAATATGTACAGCGTGAATATATTGAATATCTCGAAGAATAGGTGAAATAGAATGAAAAAAGCAAAAATAGTAGTAGTAGCGGTTTGTTTCTGCGCCCTCGCCGGCAGCGGCCCATTATACGCGCAGCATGATGTTTCCGCGGTATGGGCAAGGCTCTACCAGCGGGCGACGACCCTGGAACAAAAATTCCAGGTACTGCAGAGCATTGTCGAACAGCACAGCCGGGATATGATCCCGGTCCTGCAGGACGCGCTGGACGAACAGATACGGGCCCTCCGGAACCCCAGGAACAGGACCGAAGAGGACCTGGCGCTGACGGTAACGAAAACAGCGGTGAAAGAGCTCGGCAGCCTAAAGGCCGCGGAATCGGCGCCCTTTGTGTGGGAAGTTGTCGAATCGGTGGATGAACCCTTTTTAAAAGGGGAGGCGATTATCGCCATCGGCAAGATGGGAGCAAAAGAATATGCAGAAGAGCTTGCATTGATGCTCAGGAACATCAATTTCAATTATGACGATATCGAAAACCAGCGGGAAAACGAAATCCTCGCCTACGCGCTGGTAACTGCACTGGAGCGCCTGAAAGTCCCCGCCGGCTATCCGCCGGTTTTCTTCGCCTCCACCGGCTGGTATTCCGGACGCAGTATGGTAAAAGAGCGTGCCGAGGACGCCCTTGTTACAATGATCGATGATCCGACCGATCAGCTCGCTGAAATACTTACCGAAGAGGGGGATTACAACATCAAGGTCCACGCCCTCGAGGCGGCCTTCCTTTCCAAAGCCCCTGATGAAAACAAGGCAAAAATTGCTTCGCTGGCTTTTCAGGAAGGGATGCGCTACACGCCCCGGGACAAAAAAGAAGAGTATGCCCTGAAAAACCTCCGTATTACCTCCTTAAACGCCGTCAGCCGCTTTTCGGCAAAGGATGAGGCCCTTCTTCCGGTTATGGAGGAAATGGTCAAGGGGTACAGAAAAGACAGGATTTACGACGAGGATGAAATGCTTGCGGTCCTGAATGCTCTCGGCTCCTACACAACTGACGCCGCCGCGCGTATTCTGTCCGATTTCCTTGCCTACCTTACCGACCGCAGAGAGGGACGGCCCACCGATTCCCTGCGGATCGCGAAGGCGGCGATAATCGCTTTAGGACAGACCGGGAGCCCCGTCGGTATGGAAGAACTCAATATGGTGATACTTTCACCGTATTGGGAAAATTCGGTCCGCAGACTGGCAAAAGAGGCGCTGGAAAGCCTGGAATAATATGTTTATCGATTCCCATTTCCACAGCTGCGTGATGGCGGACAAGGGGATGGATGCTGCCCGCCTGCTGGAAGAAGCGGCGGAAGCAGGCTTGATCGGAGGGCTGGACGTCGGCATCCTGCCGGAAGACACGGAACGGCGGCTTACCCTTACGGCCCCCTTCCCATGGGTACGCCTGAGCGCGGGAATTTACCCCGGCGGCAGTGACGGTCTGCTGCCTGACCTCGAAAAGCGGCTTTCTACCGGTCTCTTTTCCGCCGTCGGCGAAACGGGAATCGACCTGCACTGGAATTACGCTCCGGCGGAAAAACAGGCGGAACTTTTTATCCGGCAGATAGAACTGGCGAATGCCTACCGCCTGCCGGTGGTTATCCACAGCAGGAAGGCGGACCGGGAAGTCCTGAAAGCACTCCGGCAGTGCAGGCCCGAATACGGCGGTATACTGCACTGCTTTTCCTCGGGCTTCGAAACGGCAGCAAGCTGCATCGACTTTGGCCTGTATATATCTTTCGCGGGGAACATTACCTATAAAAATACCGATGAGATCCGTGAAGCCGCGGTAAAGATACCCGCGGACCGCTTATTATTGGAAACCGACGCCCCCTACTTAAGCCCCCAGCCGGTACGGAGCAAGAAAAATCAACCCGCTTTTATCGAGCACACCTATTTGTTTACGGCACAACTGCGGAAAACCGATCCGGACGAACTGAAGCGGCAGGTTACGAACAATTTCTTTACCCTGTTTCCGTCAACTTAGCCGTTTTGCGTGTAGAGGTTTTCTATATAGCCTTTGGTATTATCGAGCTCGTAATGGCTTATCGTGCAGCCGCCTTCCAAGACAACTCCGTCCTGTATAATGAGTTCCGGTGTTTTGATATTTCCCAGCACCCGGGCGGTTGACAAGAGGAGGATCCTCGTAGACGCGGACAGGTTGCCGATAACGATGCCCTCGACAACGATGCTTACCGCTTCGATATTTGTTTTAGCCCTCCCCTGAGGGCCGATCTGCAGGTGATCGACTAAAAGTATCTCACCCTCGAACTTGCCGTCGATACGGAGGTTCCCGTCAATTTTATAGCGGCCGAAAAACTGCGACCCTTCGCCGATGACCGTATTCGCATCAATATCTATCTGCATTTTATTCCCCGACAAGAAAAAAGGCCGGCCCTACCGAAAGCCAGCCTTTTTCTCTATCTCATGTTATATCCTACCATGCATCCAGAAAATCGTCCACGTCTCTATTTTCTTCGGCAAACAGGTCGGTAACTGCCCGAAGCCCGTCAAAATAGACATAGTAGGTGCCGTACGATTCCATCGGATCGGTTTCGATCTTGAAACCAACAATTTTAATTCCCATCCTGTTAGAATGATGATAATCCCGCTGCACCAGCGTCGGAGGGACCGCCACCGTCAGCTGCCTCCAGCCCGAAAAGTTCATCTTCCCCATGGTAATCTCACTGCGGTTGCCGAAATGGTCGGCGACCATTACCTTCAGTACATGGTTAAAATTTCTTCCCACTACCCAAATGGATATCGTTTTTGTTATCCCTTCAATGGGAATCGGCCGCACCGGCATCAGGGCGAATTGTTTAAATCCCCTGCCGAAGTACTGCACCTTTAACCCGAGGACGTACTTGTCCTCCTCTTCGATACCGGCCTCCTCTTCGCCGGGAATCGGTTCCTTTTCGACGGGTATTCCTTCAAATCGGCGGAGCCTGACGATGCCCTGGTCCGGGCTCATAAAGGCG
Source organism: uncultured Spirochaetales bacterium (assembly GCA_964606455.1). GTDB lineage: Bacteria > Spirochaetota > Spirochaetia > SPDA01 > CAZSGZ01 > CAZSGZ01. Next base: position 13,395 of record CAZSGZ010000017.1, on the reverse strand, counting down.
TTCCAATAACCGGCATCCTCGAATTTCGATACCGAAACTTCTTTGAGCTTTTGCTGTGCCGAATCCACCCCGATTAAATTAGCATTCGGCGCTCCGACATCTTCATTCTGGGCTGCTGCAGTGCCGATAACGGCAATGCTCATAATAATTGTCAGCAGTATGACTTTTCCCGTACATTTCATTGTTACTTGCCTCATCGTTACTTGCCCTCCCCGGTATTCCATATTTCCTGGATCCTGTCCGTATCGGCGAGCTCGTCCCCGTCGAAACGGGAAACGAACATATCCGAGAGGGTTTTAATATGGTCGAAGTAATAGAAAAAGTCCGCTACCCGCTCGTTCGGCCGGGTCCATAAAACCAGTTTTACCAGTTTCAGTTCTTTTAAATATCCGCCGGAGGTCACATAGCCGCCCTCCTGGGGTATCGAATTCGGAATGTTTACCCGCAGATTTTTCCAGCCGGTAAATTTCAGATCGCCCATATTCAGCACATGGACAATTCCCTTATAATCGCGCAGATGTATTTCAAAATAAAAGTTGTAGTTCGAGCCCCAGACCCACATATCGATGATTTTTGTCCGCCCGGGGAGGGTTATTTCATTTCCAAGGATAACATTGCCGTATTCATCGATCATATCGGGATGCCTCGGCTCCAGCTCCCCTTCATCGTTTTCAACAGCCGGAATAAGTTCAATATAGTTGTAGCCCTGTCTGTCGAACCGCCCGTTTACTCCCAGGACTTTTAAATCACGCTCATCTTTGTTTGCTCCAAAGAAAGCTTCCGGCCATGCTTCGAGATATGTAGATTTTGGCCATTGATCTACGACATTGCCGTCTTCGTCATATACTTTCGTGCTGAATTTGCTTCCGCGCACTATCCATTCGCTTGAATTCCACTCAGCCGCTTCTCGATCTTCAGGATTATCGAAACTTTCGATAACAAAGGACATCAGGTTTTCGGTTGTTTTATCCGCGAAAACCGGGCTTGATAGAAGAAAGGAAGCGAGTAGAACCAGACATGTAATAAGCAGGCCGCTTCTCCTCATTATTTGCTCCTTTTGTAAACCAAAATTGCCATAATATTATACATTTTGAATTATATTTCTTCCGGTATTCTTTGTCAAACCATTTTATTCCCTTTTTAATAAAACTGCGTCCACCATGGTTTTTTTTCCGATTTCCGGGGGATTTTCCACTGCGGAGCGTATTATCTCGTTCATCGGCAGGTCTATGCTAAAAACCGGAGCTGTTTCCGGAAAATCGTCTAAAAAAAGGTACTCGGAAGCTATACCGGTACCTTCTTCGGCGAAACGCCTCACATATTCACCGTTTTGTTGCCCCGTAAATGCCAGGGCCACCATTCCTTCCTCCGGCGTAAACCCCCGCAGTGAGTTTTCTGCTGTACCCGCATCCGCCCGGTCGAGCAGAGTGATTGTACACAATTCAGGAGCACAATCCTCGGTAAAAGCCCGGTAAAACGTTTCGTAGTCCTGTTTTCCCCCTTCGCTTCCCGTATGCCAGAAGCCCGTGACGCCCGGAGCGTCCGTTTTTCGTACATACCCGCACAGTTCCCGTCCAAGCTCCCGCAGCGCCTTTTCACGGGAAATACCGATCATGCCAAGATGCTCTTCGGGACCGTTTCCCCGGGGGGTTGCGGAAATCCCGACGATGTTCACCCTGTTCTCCGGTAAATTGTCGGCATCAGCCCCTTTCATAGACCCTTCCACCATATCCGGGGAGAACTCTGCCGTTAAGAAGGGAGAGAGCAGTACCGTTTCCGCCCTCCCTTCCGCCGCTGCCGCGAGCAGGACCGCAAGCCCGCTATTCCCGTACGGAACGGGTTCAATCTCGAGACGGGCGCCGTATTCGGCGGCGGCAGTTTCCAATTCCCGCACCTTCTTTTCCGTAAAATATCCGGACGCGTACCAGAAGCTGTCGACGGCAAAAAGGACCGTCGCCCCCCCGCGGGAGGTACAGGCGGCGGTGCAAAGGGCCGGAAGCAGCAGGAGCATCAGGCGAAGGTTCTTTCCCATGCCATGAACCTACCATGGGAACGGAGGCGGGTCAATTCGTCCCCTTGACAGTGTAAAAACGGAACCATACAATTCATGAAAACTATCACAAGGAGATTTTTATGACCTCATACAAAGAATTGGGTCTGCAGAATACAAGAGAAGGTTTCGATAAAGCCATGAAGGGGAAATACGCCATTCCCGCGTATAATTTCAACAATATGGAACAGCTGCAGGCAATTATCGCGGCCTGTGTTGAAACCAGGTCTCCCGTTATCCTGCAGGTATCGAAGGGCGCGCGGAAATACGCGAATTCCACCCTGCTCCGCTACATGGCCCAGGGCGCGGTCGCATATGCAAAAGAATTGGGATACGAAATACCCATCACCCTGCACTTAGACCACGGCGACAGCTTCGAAGTCTGCAAAGACTGCATCGAAACCGGCTTTTCCTCCGTTATGATCGACGGGTCCCACCTTCCCTACGATGAAAATGTTGCGTTGACCAAAAAGGTCGTGGAGTACGCCCACAGCCAAAAGGACTATGTAACCGTAGAAGGTGAATTGGGCGTTTTAGCCGGCATTGAAGATGAAGTACAGGCGGAAACATCCACCTACACCAAGCCGGAGGAAGTTGAAGACTTTGTCGGTAAAACGGGGGTGGACAGTCTGGCCATTTCCATCGGGACCTCCCACGGCGCGAATAAATTCACCCCCGAACAGTGCACCAGAAACGAAAACGGCATCCTCATTCCTCCTCCGCTGCGGTTCGACATTCTCGAAGGAGTTGAAGAAAAACTCCCGGGCTTTCCCATCGTACTTCACGGATCTTCTTCCGTGCCGGTCGAATACGTGGAAATGATCAATTCCTTCGGAGGAGACCTGAAGGACTCGGTGGGAATCCCCGAGGAACAGCTGCGGCAGGCAACAACATCCGCTGTATGTAAAATTAATATCGACAGTGACGGGCGGCTTGCCATGACCGGCGCAATCCGGAAACACATGGCCGAGAATCCCTCTGAATTCGATCCGAGAAAATATCTCGGCCCCGCACGGGAAGCTTTGAAACTGATGTATATGCACAAAAATAAAAACGTTCTCGGCTCCGCCGGGAAAGCGTAAACGACCATCCGGCGGCGGCCCGCCGCCGGGACCCTACCGGGCCCGGAGTGGAATCTTCTCGGATTTCACGCCGGGTCTGTATTCCCGCACCATCCAGATATGAAAAGCCGCGAAAGAGCCTCCGAATACCGCAGCCGCCAGGGGTATGCCGAAACCGTACATCTTCAGATACATCAGGGGATATCCGATGGAAAACAGGAACGGGACAACCAGTGTTCCCGCGTACAGCATGGCTTTCCGAATTCCGGTCTCGCCCTCGGCAAAAGAGAGCGCGGCCGTTGCGGCGAAAACAATTCCCAGTCTGGAAACCGGCACATAAAATAGCAGGGTAAAATGGTAGTCCCCGAAATAGATAACGGCATCCACAACCGACACCGCCGTATAGAAAGCGCCGAAGAAAAGAAGTGTCTGCCATTCAATTGACGCGGAAAATTTTTCCTCCCGTCTGCCGGGATGGAAACCGAAAGGGATATGATAGACAAACAGTGCGGTTAAAAAGAGCTGAAAGGTCCGGTATACAAGAACGTTAGAAAACAGGTCCCGGAATAGAAATGTGGCCGGAAGCGGTTTCTTCACCAGGGTATGTACCAGGAGAACAGGGACCGCCAGCAGAAAACCGTAAAGGCCGTGGAGAAAATTCCGGGGGACCTCCCGTTCCTTTCGGAAGTAGATCCAGACGGTAATGAGCAGGGAAAGGGGGATCAAACACAATAAGAATAACGCCATGGTGTAGACAGTATCAGGAGGAACAAAATTGTGCAATATTTACATCAGCGATTCGCATTATGAACTGCACACGTGCATTTCATAATGCGAATCGCTCATTAACCGAGCGGGTTTTAGGTAAAACGCAACATTTTAGTGGCAATTCCCAGTTTGTTTCTATTCATAGAAACAAACTGGGAATTGCTGTATTTACATGGATGAAAGCATTTCCAGTTCGTACCTGTCCATTGCCCAATTTTTATGCTTCTGCTCCTCAAATGAAAGGTTATTGAAGGTAAAGGCGAGGTCCTCGTCACTGCAGATACCGGCAATAGCCGAATAAAACCGGACCCCCGATTCTTCGCGGTCAATAACATGGTTAAGAAAATCGTTTACCGTCATGTCCGGAGAAAATCGAGATTTCGGGGAATAGGACGAGACATCGAAGGAAGCAAGGCCTTCCGCGGTAAACATCGATTCCGGGTCATCCCCGGCCGCCAGTTCGGTCAGCTCTTTGGTATGTTCCTCCTCCTGATCGATTAAAGAAGACAAAAGCTGAACCAGCCCCTGGGATGTTGTATTCCGAGCGTATTCTTTGTATATCTTCTGATCTTCCTGTTCCCGATCGAGGGCGTTTTGCAGCAGTTCCATACCAGTCATGACCTTTTCCCCCTTTCATTGCTGTTTCATTGACTCTTTTACCTGCAAATGATATATTCCTATTCTATCATACCATGATATAGAAGGGAAACCTAAGAAGGAGGTAGATTGGCATCAAAAGAGTTTCGTATCAACGAAGATATTCGGGTACGTGAAGTTAGGCTAATTGATGAAAATGGAGGGCAGCTCGGGATTGTCCCGACACCGGAAGCCCTGGAACTTTCCCGGGAAGCCGGGCTGGATTTAATCGAAGTTGCACCGAACGCCAACCCGCCGGTGTGCAAGATTCTTGATTATGGAAAGTATAAATTTGATCAGGAAAAGCGGCTCAAGGAGGCGAAAAAAAACCAGAAACAGGTAAAAATGAAAGAAATTCGGATGCAGCCGAAGATCGAAGAACACGATCTCAATTTTAAAACGAAACACATCCAGGAATTTTTAGAAGAAGGAAACAAAGTAAAAGTGACCGTCCGGTTCCGGGGAAGAGAACTTGCCCATACGGAACTCGGAAAAGACGTCCTTGATTCGATAGCGGAAAGGCTCGATATCGAATTTTCAGTGGACAAAAAACCTGCCATGGAAGGAAGGTATATGTCCATGATATTGAGTCCGAAATCAAAAAAATAGAAAAAAGGAATATTGTATGCCAAAGATGAAAACAAGAAAAAGCGCGTCCAAGCGCTTTTCGGTTACAGGTTCGGGTAAAGTTAAATACAAAAAGCAGGGTTTGCGGCATATTCTTACAAAAAAGAGCACGAAGCGAAAGAAAAATTTACGGAAGCCCGCAATGCTGAGTCCCGAAGAGGAAAAGCGCGTTAAAAGGCTTATGCCCTACGCGTGATAAACGGAATTTAGACTAATTATTTAGAAGGAGCGAAGAAATGCCACGAGTTGCAAACGGGACCCGTCGACACGAACGCAGGAAAAAGATATTACAACAGGCCAAAGGCTACTGGGGACGGCGGAGTAAACTATTCCGGACCGCTAAAGACGCGGTGGCGAAAGCCCAATCCTATGCCTACCGGGACAGAAGACAAAAAAAACGGGATTTCAGGGCCCTCTGGATTACAAGAATCTCAGCGGCGTGTAAAACACACGATATCAGTTATTCCCGGCTTATAGACGGATTGAAAAAATCAAATGTTGAACTGAACAGAAAGGCCCTGTCGAATATGGCAATTGAAGACCCCGCCGCGTTCGCCGCGGTTGTCGAGACAGCTAAAAAAGGATTAGGGGCTTCAGTATGATCAGCCTTGAGCAGATCAAAACGTTAGATGAAAAAGTAAAACAGGCCGTCTCCGTTATTGATGATCTGCGGGGTGAGAATTCCAGATTAAAGCAGAAATTAAACAGTTATCAATCGAGAATTGAAGAACTGGAACGGCTGATTGATGATTTTAAACGGGACCAGGGCGCGATTGAGCAGGGCATACTGGATGCAATTGACCAGCTTGACAAGCTCGAGCACGCCCCCCCTTCCCCCGAAGCTTCACGGCCCGTGGAAACCGCACCGGAGCCGGAACCGGATATCCCCGCGGCCGAAGCTGCCGCGGCGCCGGAGGACACCCCCCGGCAGGAGGACGTACCGGGACCCGACGAAGCGGAGGAAACCGACACCGGAGAAAAACCCGGTTTTTACTCTGAAGAAGAGGATCCTGAAGGCCAGGAACCGAACGAACTGGATATATTCTAAAAAATGGGATCTGAGGTTGTTCAAGTAAAAATCCTCGGAACCTCTTTTTCCATCCGGTCGGACCAGGACCCCGGCTACATAAACGAAATTATTCAGTACATCCGCGGGAAAACGGAAGAAATCCAAAAATCGACTGCCTCCGGCGACCCTCTCCGGGTTGCCGTCTTAGCGGGAATGCTGATAACCGATGAATTGTTTCAGGAACGCCAGAGAAACCCCGGCGCCCCGGGAGAAACGGAAACTTCCCGCCAGGCCGCGAAACTGACTGCCGAAATTATCGAACGCCTCGAAAACAGTCTGCAGGAAGACTAAATGTGCCCGACGAGTTCCTTCACCTCATCAAAACTGACGGCGGAGTAGTCACAGCCTTCGGTGGTTACGATTTTCGATGCAATTCGGTTTGCCAGCTTTCCGCACACCCGTGGAGAATAATTATGCAGCATACCGTATAAATAGCCTGCCGCGAAGGAATCGCCGGCCCCGGTGGTGTCCATCGGCTGTACCCGTTCCCCCGGGACGGTGATAATCTCGTTTCCGGAAACGATACTGCATCCTTCCGCTCCGATTTTCATAACAACGGTGCGGGCGAATTCCTTCGCCCGTTCCAGTATCTGGCTGTTTTCCGATTCCCCGGTCATAACGGACAGCTCTTCTTTATTTGCAAAGAGGATATGCACCTTTCCGGGAAGCCAGGAACGAAGCTCATCACCGAATCGGTGGACAACAAAGGGGTCCGCCAAATCGAAGGATATCACCTTTTGCTCCTTCAGCCCCTCTTGCACCAGCTTTTTCGCGGCACCTTTCTGGTTTTCCGTGTCCCACATGTATCCCGCCAAATGGATGCAGCAGGCGATGCTGTAACTGTTTGCGGGCAGGTCCTCTTCCCTGTATTCCCGGCAGGCGCCGAGATAGGTAAACATCGTCCTCTCATGGTCGGGTGTAACTAAAATAGTCGATGTACCGGTTGCAACATCGGTCCTGGCCAGATACGGCGCAACACCCTGCTCCCGAAGGATCGACTCGAATTGGTCCCCTTCCTTATCCTTTCCAACGGCGCCGAGATATGCAACCCCGTCTTTTTCACCGGTATGCTTCATAATCCAAGCGATTCCGCGCATTGTATTTGAACAGCTTCCTCCGGGGGTACCCTTCTTGTTCCCCGGCAGCTGCATTAATTTTTGAGAAAATGTACTATCCACAAGATTCATCGATCCCGGTTCAGCCTCGAACTCCCGAAACGTCTCAAAATCGACCTGGATAATTGTATCGAGCAGCGGGTTCCCCATTCCGGTCAAAATACTCACGAAATCCTCCTTATTGACTCGAAATATAATCTATCATAGTATCAAATCAAAAGCTATGGGCCTAGTAACAAGTCAGCAAATAACTAAATTTTACGACGTTTATAAAAATATAGACGTAACATTCACAAAGCAGGTTATCGAAGCGATTGGTCTGCAGACGAAACAGGTATTCCTGAAATGCATCAACCATCAATGGCCTTGTATCATCTATTCCACATCCCTGACGGGGGCAAAGGTCATTGCCAATTTAAACGAAAAGTACTTCGAGCTGCTTCGAAAGGCAAACAATTTAGTAAGTCTCCGCTTCTGCTTCAGACATGCGGACAAGAGCGACCCTATTGCCTTTTTCGTGCCCGCGAAAGTAGCGGGATATAATCCATACAGTAAGGAAAACCCGAACCTTCATTTTATTAACCTTACATATACCCAGCGTCCCGCAGACGACCTGATTGAAATAGTCGGCTCCCTCCTCGAGGCCAACGTAAACTCAAAAAAGCGAAGCGAAGAACGGATCCTCATTACTACGGAATCTTTGAGGAAAATGGGGTTTGCTTCCAAGGACATTCGGCTTACCATACAAAACGTACCGCGGAAGGGAATTCTCCGGGACATCTCTTTTTCCGGAGCAAAACTGCTTATTTCGGGTATCGCGAAATATTTAGTTGAAAAGGAAGTTGAATTCAAACTCGAGTTGGAAGATCAGAAAAAAAATCTTATTTTAAAAGGGAAGGTACTCCGGGTGGAGGAAGTCGAAGGCCGGAAAGATATCGCGGCGATCGGAATACTATACGACGAGAACACCGTCCCTATCGAGTACAAGATGGTTGTCAATGACTATCTTACCCGGCTGCGAAAAACAACGGAAAGCAATTAATTGATGAATGAAAACGGAAACATACCGCAGCTGAAGAACATCGTTTACATATCAGTTCCCGAAACAATTGAAACGGAACTCGACGGGTTCTCCATCGATCCCTCGATTCTGCTTCCGGTGGAACTCCCTCCCGGGGATGAAGAATTGTTCCTGGAAAACCTCTCCTGGGAGATGATCCTCGCGGCAATGCTGAAAATTCTCGCGTATGACCCGGTCCATGAACACGCGGGATACTACCGGAATTTTATCCTTCACGTAAAACCGGACGTGGTAGACGAGCTGATGTATACCGGAGTTTTGAAGGCGAAAAACAAAGACTATTCTCTTTCGGAGGAAATTTTTCTCGCCCTTGCCAATCTGCTGCCGGAAAATATTGAAGCCCGGATCAATCTGGCCCGGGTGTATGAGGAACGTGCAAAAGCATATCTTAAAACAGAACGTGATGATCTCGTGGAGGAATACCGGCACAAGGTAATGGAACTGTACCGTGAAATATTTGAAATTGACGATTCCAGCCCGGAAGCTCACTTCAATGCCGGTTATTTTTACCTGCATGTCGAGGGCTATGAAAAAGCGCGATATCATTTCAGCATCTACAGTCAACTTGGAACGGATAGAGAAAAACTCGAAAAGGTAAAAAAAGTTGTAGAAAGCATCGAAGAACGGATGGGCTTGGATACCCTGTTCAAACAGGCCTACGACTTTATCAAGCTGGGAAAAGAAGAAAAGGGCATCGAACGCATCCGCGAATTCTTGAAGGAATCTCCTCATGTTTCTAACGCGTGGTTCTTGCTGGGCTGGGCATTGAGAAGGCTCGGGAGATACAAAGACGGTAAAGAAGCTTTTTTACAGGCCATTGAACTGGAGAAACCTCACACCGACGTGCTGAACGAACTTGCCATTTGTCTGATGGAACTCGGAGAGTTCGAAGAAAGCAGGAAAAACCTCGAGAAAGCCCTCCGGGAAGAACCGGAAAACGTAAAAATTATCTCGAATTTAGGAATATTGGCATTAAAGAAGGACAAAAAAGAAGAAGCCCTGGGCTTTTTCCGCAGTGTTCTCGAAATTGATCCGAACGATCCTATCGCAAAGAAATATATCAGCACACTTACATAATTTTTTTTACATAATTTTTTTCAACTTTTTTCTAAAGATTATCCCGGGGGGTGTCGATGTAGAGATTAAGGAAAAGTCTATATGCTTTTCCACGGTCCTTCGGGGCCTATTCCCCCTTATTCTGATTGTCGGAATTTAAAATCGGGGGTTTAGCAAAACTTTAAAAAAGGAGGTTAAAAAAACTTTTTCCGGGCATGGATGCCCGGCAGGCAAGGATGCCTACAACATAATTCATGGAGGATATAAATGATTATCAATCACAATCTAAGTGCAATGTTTGCACAGCGGGAATTGAAAAACACCAATCTCAATTTAACTAAAGACATGGAAAAACTGTCTTCCGGTCAGCGGATTAACCGGGCGGGAGACGATGCTTCCGGTTTGGCTGTATCAGAAAAGATGCGGTCCCAGATCCGGGGCTTAAATCAGGCTTCAAAAAATGCTTCAAACGGCATTTCCCTGATTCAAACCACTGAAGGATATCTTCAGGAGACACAGGACATTTTGCACAGAATTCGGGAACTGGCTGTACAGTCCGCGAACGGTATTTATACCGCGGAAGACAGGATGCAGATCCAGGTTGAAATTTCCCAGTTGGTAGACGAAGTAGACCGGATAGCCTCTCATGCTCAATTCAACGGCATGAATCTGCTAACCGGCCGTTTCGCCTTCGAAGGCGGTGAAAACACCGTTACCGCCTCGATGTGGCTGCACATCGGTGCCAATATGGACCAGAGAGAACGGGTATATATCGGAACGATGACCGCACAGTCCCTTAAACTTCGGTCATCCCAGAACGATATCATTACCATGTCTACTCCGGATAATGCTAATAGGAATATCGGCGTTGTGGACGTAGCACTTAAACAGGTCAGCAAACAGCGCGCGGACCTGGGGGCATACCAAAACAGACTCGAACATGCCGTTCGGGGAATTGATATTGGGGCGGAAAATCTTCAGGCAGCGGAATCGCGGATTCGTGATACCGACATGGCAAAACAGATGGTCGACTACGTAAAGAACCAGATCCTTGTACAGACCGGTACTGCAATGCTTGCCCAGGCTAATACGAAAACGCAATCTGTCTTGCAATTACTCGGATAAATGAGTAAACTATAGTATGATTCCGTTTGATCTTTGAAAAATGACCCCTCCTAGTGAGGCCCTGGCAGGGAGTGAGTCCGGTATGAACCGGACCTCTTCCCTGCCCGTTGGGGAATGAACGGAACGGAAGAGGCGCGTTTTATCTTCCGTTTCCCCTCGGCACACAAGAAAGAATAGAAGGCAAGGGATGCCTTCTAAAACTAATTCAAGGAGGGCTAAATGGTAATAAATCATAACTTAAGCGCCATGTATGCAAACAGGCAGCTGGGTATTCGCGGAAATGAAATTCAGGCGAACATCGAAAAACTCAGCTCCGGCCTGCGGATCAACCGGGGCGGCGACGATGCGTCGGGCCTCGCGGTTTCAGAAAAACTCCGCGGACAGATACGTGGCCTCAATCAGGCAGAACGAAATATCCAGAATGGGGTTTCGTTCATTCAGACATCGGAAGGATACCTGCAGGAAAATCAGGACATCCTTCACCGGATAAGGGAACTTGCTGTGCAGTCCGCGAACGGTGTGTATACACCGGAAGACAGGATGCAGATCCAGGTTGAGGTTTCTCAGCTTGTTGACGAAATCAACAGGATTGCTTCCCACGCACAGTTCAACGGCATGAATATCATGACCGGACGCTTCGCCCGTGATGCAGAGGATACTGGAGCTAACATTATGCAGTTCCAGGTTGGCGCCAACATGGACCAGTCCGAACGGGTATATATCGGCACAATGACAGCCGAGGCCCTCGGGCTGCAGGGAGCACAGGGTGAAACCGGAATGATTTCAATATCCACCGTTGAGACCGCCAATCAGGCGATTGGGTCCCTTGACGCCGCTCTGAAGACAGTTTCAAAACAGCGTGCCGACCTTGGCGCCTATCAGAACAGATTTGAAATGGCTTCCAAGGGAGTTGCAATAGCTGCCGAGAACCTTCAGGCTGCCGAATCGAGAATCCGGGACGTGGATATGGCCAGTGAAATGGTCGAATATGTGAAGAACCAAATATTACTGCAGTCGAACACTGCAATGCTGGCCCAGGCCAACACGAAAACACAATCGGTTCTTCAGCTGCTGTAATAACGGCAGAATACTACCGTTCGTAAAAACTGTAGAGATAACTGGACGTCATCTCTGCGGTTATCATGAGGCAAGGGGGGGACCGCGCCTCTCCCCCCTTCCTTATATTTTAGTGAGGATAAAGGTATGGAACTGGAAATTCAACGGATGATGCAAACCCTTCCAGTCCAGAATAAGCAACGAACAAGGCAGGAAAACCTGTCCGCTGCTGAACAAGGAAGTGACACGCAGCGTCCGAAAGAAACAGCACAGAATTTTCTCAAAAAGCTTCAGTCCTATTCGAAGGAAGAGGTTGAACAGTATCTGAATAAAATGTTTAAATCCAATCTTCTTTTTAACAGGAAGCTTAAATTTTCGGTCAATCGGCAGCTGAACCAGGTAATTGTAAAGGTGATTGATCGTTCTACCGATGAAGTAATAAGGGAGATACCCCCGGAAGAAATACAGCGTTTAGAAGCAAAATTAAAGGAAGCAATCGGACTGCTAATAGACGAACAAATCTGATACAAATTCGGGGGAGGGGGTATCAGAAGGACATGTCGGACATATCGATTCCCGGTGTAACCAGCAGGTTTGACACCGATAAAATGATACAGGAAATAATGAAACTCGAACGGATTCCTCTCGACAGGATGAATGAGTCCGTTGAGTCTTATAAAACAGAAAAAAATACATGGCAGGCTTTAAACAGGAGGCTGGCACAATTCAGAGACAGCGCCCGCGGCCTGTTCGGGTTTGAAAATCCTTTTCGCGATAGAATAGCTTCCTCTTCCCGGGAAAACATCGTTACAGCCACCGCGGAACGGGGTATGCAGGAAGCAAACCGGAAAATCGTCGTTAGTCAGCTGGCATCGGCGGACAGGTTCCTCTCCTCCTCCCTGGACGTAAATTATCACATACCGGAAGGCAGATACAGGTTCCGTGTCGGCGGGGAAGAATTTTCATTTTCTTTTTCCGGCGGTCCGCTGGATCGCTTTGCCGACAGAATAAACGACCGCGGAAAAGACCTTCTCGCGGCACGGGTCGTAAACGATACCGCCGACACGCAGGTACTGCTTATCGAAGGCCTGAAAACAGGCACCGACAACCGGATCGAATTTCTCGAGGACAGCCTGCGCTTCGGCCTTGATACCGGAATTCTCGCGGAAACGGTAGAGGCGGGGTATACCTTCGATTTGTCGAAAAACGGAGTTTCACCTCTGCAAGGCCCGGTGGATGAGTCAATTTTTACCGACGGCGGACAAACGCTCCGTTTCGGGCCGTCGGCGGAGGCGCGCCTCCCCGTGCAAACCGCCCTGCCCCCTCAAGAAGGACTCAAGCTTCGGGTGCGCTACAGCGTTGAAAATATTTCCGATGACTATGCGGCACCGCGGCCTCCCCCGGGACCGGACATTCCTGAAGCCGGGACAATCGATGTGGATAACATTATTATCGAAAACGAGCCCTCGAGGGCCCTTACACCGCCTTGGGACCCGCCGCCGCCGCCGAAACGAAACACGGACCTGAATGTTTTTACCCTTACCGGCCCCGGCGGCAGCACACCACTGCCGGACATACAGAGCGGAAACGGGACCTATACAATGGAAGTTCCCTTAAGCGAGTATACGGCGGCACCGAAAAGTCTCGATGTGAAAAACAGCAATACCCATAAAATTATCACCATCGAAGAAGCCTCCATAATCGACCCGAACGCCCGGGGCGATTACAAACCGGCAAACCCCATCGATCAG
>CAZSGZ010000016.1:27649-28716 GCA_964606455.1 uncultured Spirochaetales bacterium | reverse complement strand
GTTTTTAAAGGCGGAACCCGCCGAGGGGTGGGCAAAGTGGCCTTTTCCCTCCCGGTCCCGCCGGTATTCTTCCATTTTTTCACCGATCCGCCGGCTGTCCCCCGGCCGCAGCTTGAGCTCCGCTTCGAGAATAATTCCCCCGTTTTTCTGAAAGAGGGAGTCTTTGTAGGCAAAGCCGCAGGTATCAGGCGGGACCCGCACCGTTTCCATTTCCGCGGAAAGGTAGGTAACGGAGCTGAGCACATCCGCTACGGAAGTTCCGTAGCACCGTGCGTTCATGAAAACCGCACCGCCGAGGCTTCCGGGAAGGGAATACAGAAATTCTATTCCCGCAAGGCTTCTGTCCCGGGCCGCCTCGGCAAGTTTCGACACCGATACACCGGCTAAAGCGGTACAGCCGCCGCCTTCCGAAAAGGAGTATCCGCCCAGCCGTTCCATGGAAATGACCATTCCCCGAATCCCTTTGTCGGATACGAGAATGTTTGCCCCCTCTCCGATAACGAGGAAGGGAACCGAGTTCCGCCGGGCAAGGTTGATACTTTCTTCAACTTCCTTTACCTTTGCGGGTGTGCAGAATATGTCGGCGGGTCCCCCGATGTGAAATGATGTATGCAGATGCATTGGTTCGTTACGGCTGCAGAAATCGGGAATATTGATTATTTGGGCCATTTTCCGTACAGTACGCATACTATTACTCTTATATTACAGTGGAAGGTCGGTAAATATCTACTATGCGGGTTTATAATACGCTACACAGAAAAATTGAAGATTTTATTCCCATTTCCGCGGGAAAAGCGGGCATCTACGGCTGCGGTCCCACCGTATACAATTATGCCCACATCGGTAATTTACGGACATACGTTTTTGAAGATCTCCTGCGGCGGGCCCTGGAATACGAAGGATTCGAGGTAACGCATGTAATGAATATAACCGATGTCGGCCATTTAACCGGCGACGGGGACGACGGAGAGGACAAAATTACAAAAAGTGCCAGGGAAAAAAAGAAAACGGTATGGGAAATAGCGGATTTTTATGCCGATGCATTTTTCAAGGATATCGAAGAGCTC
>CAZSGZ010000016.1:0-27639 GCA_964606455.1 uncultured Spirochaetales bacterium | reverse complement strand
GCTCAATATTCTCGCCCCGACAATTACATGCAGAGCGACCGCCCACATCGATGATATGATCGAACTGATCCGGCGGATTGAAGAGAAGGGTTATACCTATACTGCCGGCGGAAATGTGTATTTCGACATTTCAAAGTTCCCCGCCTACGGAGAATTGGCGCGGCTGGATAAACAGGAGCTGCGTGCCGGGGCCAGGATCCGAGTGGACGAGAACAAGCGGAACCCCCACGATTTTGTTTTGTGGTTTACCAATTCCAAGTTCGAACACCAGGCAATGATGTGGGACAGCCCCTGGGGGAGGGGATATCCCGGCTGGCATATCGAATGCAGTGCCATGAGTATGAAGTATCTCGGGGAGCACTTCGATATTCATTGCGGGGGGATAGACCATATACCCGTCCATCATACCAATGAAATTGCCCAATCCGAGGCCGCAACGGGGAAAAAATGGGTAAATTACTGGATACATGGTGAATTTTTGGTTATGGAAGCCGGGAAAATGGCAAAATCGGCGGGCGGCTTTATTACACTTCCCGCCATTGTCGAGGAGGGATACGATCCCATGGATTATCGGTATCTCTGTCTCGGGGCGCATTACCGGTCTCAGCTGCAATTCAGCTACGATTCCCTGGACAGCGCCCGCTCTTCCCGTGTCAGTTTGTTCGGCAAAATACTGGAATTACAAAAACAGCAGTCCGAAGGCGGTGCCGCGGAAACATTTCCTCCGCCTGAAAACGAGTATTTGGACCGCTTTAACGGGTTTGTATCGAATGATCTCAATATCCCCCGGGCGTTGGCCGAGCTGTGGGGCGCGGTCAAGGACACTGCACTTTCTCCGGATGAGCGGCTGAAAACCGCCTATCGCATGGACAAAGTCCTCGGACTGGATCTTGCCGGTATAAAGCAGGAAAGGGAGAAGGACCTTACTTCGGAAGAACGGAATCTCATAAAAGAACGGGAAACCGCTCGAAAAGAGAAGAATTTCAAGAAAGCCGACGAAATTCGAAATATATTAGTAGAGAAGGGAATTATCTGCAAAGATACACCCCAAGGAACCGAGTGGTATCGGGCGCGATAATTTTGTAACTAAACCAGGGGTCAGTTGTTTTATATGCAGAAGGAAGATGTAGAGAAGTTTAACCGAGTTTACGACAGTGTGTACCCGAATTTGATAAAAGTTTCGTATCATATGACGGGCGACCTTGTGGTTTCGGAGGATTTATGCCAGGAGGCATTCATCCGCTATTTGGAAAAAATTAACAGCTTCCCGGATGAAAAGCAGGCAACGTACTGGCTGATACGTGTGATAAAAAATTTAACTCTGAATTTTGAAAAACGGAAGCAGCGTGAACAAAAAGCGTATAAAAAGTACAGCATGGAACCTGTAAAGCAGGGTGAAACGGGGGAGACCGAGTATCTCCGCAATGAAACACAGCAGAAAGTGCAGGATTTATTGGATAAATTACCGGAAAAATTAAAATCACCACTTGTACTGCGTGAGTATGGTGAGTTATCATATAAGGAGATCGGAAAAATACTGCATATAAGCGAAGCGAACGTAAAAGTCCGAGTTTTTCGTGCCCGGGGAGCTATACAGTCGATGATAGAACGAGGAGAAGTATATGTGCCCTGAAAAAACAATTCTTTCGGCATATCAGGATGGAGAACTGGAGGGAAGGTTTCTGCAGGCCTTGGAGGAGCATGTCCGCTCCTGTCCCCGGTGCAGAGAAAAGATGGCGGAACTGAAAACAGTCCGGTCCCTTCTTCACCGGGAAGAAGATCTGCCTCTGCTCCGGAACAAAGAATATATCAAAACCCGAGTATTTGAATACACCGCGATAAAAGACAGACGGCGGTTTTGGAGACGGGGGCTGACGCTGCCGGTCCCTCTTGCCGTAACGGCCCTTGCCCTGGTGTTTTTCCTTATAGGAGGAATTACATTTCTTTCGGTAAATAAAAGTACCCCTCCGGCAGTAGCGGGTCAGATCAATTCCAAAGCTATCGAAATCCAGGCGGAGGAACTGGCTCTTCTCCGGCAGCTTCTAGAATCGGACGGGGTCGTAATAGAAGTCAATATGCAGATTCCCGAACAGAAAGAGATAAAAATTATCGGGGAACCGCAGATCCTCACGCAGGAGCAGATGATACATTTTAAAAAATAGCATATGATGAAAAAAATCCTTGCCATTGTTCTATTCGCAATTGTTTCAGCTTCTAACGGAGCTTCGGATGATCTGAACGATTTACTGCATATGCTGCAGGACAATGTTTTCTCCGTCAATGTTATCGGAAGGATTTACGACGGCGGCCAAGTAAACTCCTGGGAGATGGATGTCGCGAAATATACCATTTCCGGCAGGTCGGTTTCGCTCCGCCTCGAAGGGAAAGACCTGATTGTAATAGCCGATATCACCCCGTATGTCGACAATGAGGGCGGCGTTTTGCTTGTTGCTCAGGGACAGGTATGGGTTGACGAGCCCGGCGAAGAACTGGTTAAATACTCCAGCACAATGAAAAGTCTGCCGATCAACCTGGGCGATAAAGTATATTTTTATCCTTTAGGGATAGCTCAAAACTACGAGAGCGAAATGTTCATTCTGGAACTCGAGATACAGATTCTGCCGTATAAAAATATTGCCCAATCGCAGCCGAAGCAGTAACACAAGAGTAAATCATGGAACCCGATAGGACCCGCGGCAACCCGGAAAAAAAACCGTTACTCAAGCGTATAACCGGTCACCGGGCCTTTATTCCCGGTGCCATTTTTATCGGAGTGGTCCTGATTTTCAGCTTTAGTTCGCAGTTCTCGGAACGCCCCCCGCAAATTCATTCGTTAAGCCCCTCCATCGCCGACGCGGGAGATATCCTCGTTATCAATGGAGATTACTTCGGGGATGTCCGGCAGGGCGGGGAGGTTTCAATTGCAGGGGTGCGTCCCGTATCCTCTTCCTACTACGAGTGGACGGACGAACGGATCAGCGTGCAGCTCCCTCCCGAGGCCGGTTCTGGGGTCGTTGCGGTTACAACGAGGACCGGAAGGAGCAACACCGTTCTTTTTACAAATATCAACGACATCCCCGTCGTTATCGAAGGTCCGGCAAAGCCGGGCTATCCGTACATTGAAGCGGTCGGGCCGGGTACCGGTACCGTCGGAGAGCTTATTACCATTACGGGGATGAATTTCGGTAAGGACCGGAATGACGGGAAAGTCTATTTCTCCGCGGTCCGTTCCCGTCTCGAAGGCGGAAGCAGCTACAGCGATCTCGATCAGGAAATTCGGCACATCAGGGCCGGCGACTGTGACTTTGATTATGAAAATTGGAGCGAAAACGAAATATTGGTCCGGGTACCCGACGGCGCTACATCGGGGAATTTATATGTGGAAACCGACAAGGGAAGGAGTAATCTTATTTATTTTGAGGTCCTCGAACCGGTAGGGACAAAGATGCTGACCGCCAAACGGGGCTATCAGGTCCAGTACGGTGTTTCGCTGGAAAATGTCGTCAGCAGGGGGGGGAATGAAATGTACATCTGGATGCCGAAGGTCCTTCGTTCGGCGAACCAGAACAACTTTGAAAATATCAATTCCCCCGATCCGTACTGGGATTTTTCCTGTCAGGCCTATGTATATCATTTCGAAGACATACAAACTGAAGAGGCCGTGCGGGTCTCCCAAACCTACTGGTTTGACCGATACGGTTTGGAAACGAAAATCAACACCGCCGCCGTTGTACCTGAATACACCGACAGGAGGCTGGTAGCGGAATATACGAAAAATACCGACGACTTGCCGGTTGAGCATGAAACAATTACAAAAATAGTAGAAGAGACGGTAAAATGGGAAACAAATCCCTATGAAAAGGCCCGGCTGCTGTTCAATTACCTCATTGAAACCATGGAATACACCGATTTCGTACCGAGCAGCTCCATTATTGAAGCTTTAGAGTTCAACAAGGGGAATTCCCGTATCTATTCTTTCCTGTATACGACCCTGCTTCGCGCCGCGGGCATCCCTTCCCGGATCAATTCGGGCTGTATTGTTTACGGAGACAAGGAAACACGGCAGCATTTTTGGAATGAATTTTATTTGGAAAATTTCGGCTGGGTACCGGTGGACCCCGCGTTGGCCGATGGAGCGCGGTTTGAAGATTTTCCCTTTGCGGAGGACCCGCGGGAATTTTACTTCGGCAATATCGACAATCAGCACATCTGCACGGGAAAAGGACCGGTCCACACCATTCAGATACGGCCCGATAACCGGATCGTCCGGCGGAATGATCTGTTTCCGATGATGAACACTCATGAAGAACTGTCGTCTTCCATCCAAAGTTACCGGGCGGACTGGCAGGAACCGCGGATAATAGAGTGGTGGTAAACCGCTTTATTAATTGCGCCGTTTATCCGAAAATGAAAATATATTATACTCAACTTATCGTTGACAAAAATAGAGGATGATTTTTATACTGATATAGGATGAGAGTGAAAATATAAAAGAGGCAATATGAATAATCCACTGCAGCTTGCAATGGTAAATTTTAAAAAAGGCGCGTATATCATTGTAGAAGGCAAACAAAATGCCGACTACTTTTTTATTATCCGCGACGGGAAAGTACGGATAAGCAAGGAAGCGGAAGTTGTAGAGGAGGAGGGAGGAAATGTTCTCTCTCCGGGTGACTTTTTCGGTGTTGTCAGCACCATGTCCTCCCACAGCCATATCGAAACGGCACAGGCTGTTTCCGATGTAAGCCTTATTTCAGTCCACAGGGACCAGTACGGTCTGCTTATTGAAAAAAACACGCCGGTCGCGATGAAAATAATTCAGGGATTTTCCCGCAAAATGCGGTACCTCGACGAGGCCCTGACACGGCTTACCCTGAAAAGTTCGGCAAAAGAGGACGACCCTTCCCATCTTTTCAAGGTTGCCGAGTATTATGCCAGGCAGAGCCAGTATAATCAGGCGTTTTACGCCTATTATCAGTTTATAAAATACTGTCCCGAGGACCCGAATCTAAAAGTGGCCAAAGAACGGATGGCAAAAATTAAACCATATGCAAAGGCGGTGTATCTCGAAAGCTCGGAAGAAGAATTTAACCGGGTATATCCGAAAAACACGATGATTTTCAGTGAATCCCAGCCCGGACAGGAATTGTATATCATCCAGAAAGGCAGCGTTAAAATTACGAAAATTGTCAATAACAATGAGGTGCTTCTCGCGGTCCTGAAACCGGGTGATATTTTCGGGGAAATGTCCCTTCTCGAGAACAAACCCAGGTCCGCTTCCGCGATTGCCTTTGAAGATGCAACCCTCCTTGCGGTCAATAAGGCGAATTTCCAGGGAATGGTAACAAAGCAGCCGCAAATTATAACAAAACTTACCCAGCTGCTAGCCGAACGGATATGGTTTATTTACAAGCAGCTTGCCAATACACAGCTCGGTGATCTGTTAGGCAGGCTTTACGACGCACTGCTCATTCATCTCGAAAAGAACCGGGTCCCCATCAATTCGGGAGAGGCCTATACCTTCGATTTCGGTCCGAAGGAACTCATCAACATGGTGGGGCTTTCCTCTCAGGACGGGAATGCCGTTGTCAAACAGCTTTTCGATAACAAGCGGTTTAAACTTATCGACAACAAAATCCATACAACCGACTTGGACGAAATAGAAAAACAGGCCAAGTATTACCGGAAAATGGAAAAAATTGACAAGGCCAGAAAGGCCGGTTCCCTGAAAAATCAGTAATTTCCGAATAATTCTCCCACAAGCGGAAAAAAGGACTCGCCAATGGAACGTACCGTAAGACCGTTCCCGTACTGTATTTTCAGCAGATTTTGGTATCCCGAACGGCCGCTGATAGGGACGATAAGGACCCCGGAGGGGCGGAGAAACGAGCTTATTTCCGGCGGAAGGACCGGCGTCCCGCCGTGGAGGATGACAATGTCATACATAAATCCGGACTCCGCGGCCCCCGCGAGGGAATTGACAAGGGTGATTGTCTCGATCCCCATATCCCGGTAGATTTCCGGGTATTTTAGAAACAGTTCCTGCGAAAACTCAACCACCGTCACGTTTTCAGTCAAGGCCGCCGCGGCCGCGCCTAAATAGCCTCCCGCTTTACCGGCGATCAGGACCGAAGCACCGGGACGGACACCGCTTTCACTCAGTATTTGCAGCGTAAGCCCCGGAGAGGGGAGTATTGCGTCCCGCAGGACGGGGATATCCATATCCGTTCCCGCTAACGATAAAAACGAATCCGGAATAAAGGGTTTTCGGGGCGTTTCGGCAACCGCCTGAATGTAGAGGAGGGAAATGCCGGGAAACCGCTCCTTCAGTACCGCCGAGATGTCAGCCGCGGCTGTGTCCTCTTCGGCGGCTGTTTGCGCCGGAAGAGGAAAGGGGAGGAACAGGAGAAAAAAAAGCATGACTGCCGCTGCTGAATTTTTCATCCGTATTACTGTATCACATTTCAATAATTTGTTACTATGCACGGACTACAGGAAGCGAGGAGACATCATGAAAGGCATTGAGCTGCCGAAGGCTTTTAACCCGAAAGATTTTGAAAAACGAATATACGCCTTTTGGCTCGACGAGAAAGCATTCGCTCCGGACATGTCGGCGGCGGACCCGTTTGTCATTGTAATTCCGCCGCCGAATGTTACCGGGGTCCTCCATATGGGGCACGGATTGAATAATATTCTGCAGGACATCCTGGTCCGGTATCACAGGATGACGGGACGGTCCACCCTGTGGGTACCGGGGACCGACCATGCAGGAATTGCGACACAGAATGTGGTGGAGCGGAAACTGCGGGAGAAGGGTATCGAACGCGGTGAGATCGGCCGCGAGGCGTTTATCGAAGAAACCTGGAAGGTCAAAGAGGAGCATCATACCGAAATCGTACGGCAGCTGAGGGAGATCGGAGCGTCCTGCGACTGGGACAGGGAGAGGTTTACCCTGGACGAAGGTCTTTCGAAAGCAGTGCGGGAGGTGTTCGTAGGACTGTATGAGCGGGACTTGATCTACAGAGGGAATTATCTGGTAAATTGGTGCAGTTCCTGCGGGACCGCGCTGTCGGATGACGAGGTGGAGCATCACGAGGTGTCCGGAAAGATGTACCACATCAAATACCCCTATGAAGACGCTACGGGGTTTCTTGAAATAGCGACAACCAGGCCGGAAACGCTCTTAGGCGATACCGCCGTTGCGGTCCATCCCGAAGACGGCAGGTACACGGGAGCAGTAGGGAAGAAGCTGCTCCTTCCCCTTACCGGCAGAAGTATCCCCGTGGTTGCCGACAGTTTCGTGGAGAAAGATTTCGGTACCGGGGCGGTGAAGGTAACACCGGGGCATGATCAGAACGACTGGGAAATCGGCGGGAGGCATTCCCTGGAAAAAATAAACATTCTCCACCCGAAGGGGTTTCTGAATGAAAACGTACCGGAAAAATACCGCGGGCTGACCGTTTCGGAGGCGAGGAAACAGGTCGTGGAGGACCTGAAAGAGGCCGGGCTGTTTGTCCGGGAGGAAGTGCACCCCCATCAGGTAGGACACTGCTACCGCTGCGGCACCATGGTCGAACCCTACATGTCGGAACAGTGGTTTGTCCGGATGCGGCCCTTGGCGGACAAGGGGCTGCGGGCTTTACGGGAAGGTGAACTGCGCTTTTATCCGAAGAAATGGGAAAATACCTATACCCATTGGATGAACACCATTCGGGACTGGTGTATTTCCCGCCAGCTGTGGTGGGGACACCGCATCCCCGTATGGTACTGCGGAGACTGCGGGGCGGAAATGGCCCTCCGGGAGGACCCGGAAACCTGCACCGTCTGCGGAAGCGGAAATGTAAGCCAGGACGAAGACGTTTTGGACACATGGTTTTCATCCTGGCTGTGGCCGTTTTCCACCCTCGGCTGGCCGGAGAAAACGGCGGACCTCGAGAAGTTTTTCCCGACCACGGCCTTGGTAACGGCATACGACATCATCTTTTTCTGGGTGGCCAGGATGATTATGGCCGGACTCGAGTTTATGGGAGAAGTCCCCTTCCGGGACATCTACATTCACGGCCTTATCCGGGACAAACAGGGCCGGAAAATGTCGAAGAGTCTGGGAAACGGAATCGATCCTCTGGAAGTGGTGGACGAATACGGCGCCGACGCGCTGAAATTCACCCTCACCTACCTGGCTGCCCAGGGGCAGGACATCCTGCTGGACAAGGAAAGTTTCAAGCTCGGGTCGAAGTTTGCCAACAAGATCTGGAACGCCGCCAGATATCTTTTAATGAATTTAGAAGGGCGGGAACTCGTACAGCGTGATGAGATCGAAACGGAGGATTTCGACGGATGGATCTATCACCGTCTGAACGCGGCGGTTGGTACCGTCCGCACGGCAGTTGCCTCGTTCCGGTTTAACGATGCCGCAGGGGCCGTGTATGATTTTTTCTGGAACGATTTCTGCGACTGGTATATTGAAATCTCAAAACTGAAACTCTACGACAAAGATAACGCGGTAAAAGACAGGGCCGCTTCCCGGCTTCTGTATGTGCTCGAAGAAACGCTCCGGCTGATCCATCCCTTTTTGTCCTTCATTTCGGAAGAAATATATCAAAAGCTTCCCGAAGCTGTCCGGTATCCGGCGGCCGTTACGGCCCCGTATCCGGAGGAGCGGCCCGAACGGGAACAGCCGGCAATTGCCGAGCACGCGGCGGTCCTGCAGGAACTCGTCCGCGGGATCCGTACGCTGCGAAGCGAATTTACCATACCGCCGGCCAAGAAGATCTCCGCGGTCATCCGGGTGGACGCGGACTGCCCGGCCGCCGAATTCCTGAAGAAACACATCGATATTATCCGGGAACTTACCCAGTCGTCGGAGCTCCGCGTTACCGCGGACCAGCCGGAAAAGCGGGGGAGTATCCCCGTCGCGGGAAAAGGATTCGAGTCCTACGTGTATATTCAGGACGCGGTGGACGTGCCGAAGGAAATCGAAAAGCTGAAAAAAGAACAGGGGAAACTGGAACAGCAGCTGCGGAAGACGGGAAACAAACTCGCGAATCCGCAGTTTCTCGATAAAGCGCCGGAGGCCGTTATCGCAAAAGAAAAAGAGATCGAGCGGGAGCTTTCCGGCAAACTGGAAAAAATAGGTACCTACCTCCGGGACCTGGAATAAGCGCGCCCCGGACCGCCGGCGTTCCGGGCTGCAGGCGCTGATGCTAGAGAGACAGGATGTAGTCCGCTATTTCAGCGGTGCCGTTTCGCGGCGGGTTCCCTCGAATCCGTTCGGTAATATCGGAATAGAGCCGTGCGTCCCCCCGCAGTTTCCGTACAAGCGCCGAAAGCTTCGACGGGGAGGAGACGTAAAATCCGAAGCGGTTTTGCGCCACGTACTCCATGTTGCCCCGTTCCTGGCCGTAGAGATACTGAATGACGATTACCGGCTTGCCGCATTTCAGGGCCTCCATAATGGTGGCTGGTCCGCCCTTTGTTATTACCACGCGGGCGAGCTGCATCAGCTCCGCCATGAAATCGACATAACCGAAAACGGTAAACGGTGCCTCCGGGAAATACCGGCGGAGTTTCTCCGCCCTCCCGCGGAGGGAGCCGTCCTTTCCGCAGACAAGAAGAATGTGGTACCCGAGCCCCTGTTTTAGAAGGTCGGCAATATAGCGCAGTCCCTTCGGAAACCCCTCCCCGCCGCCGGCAAAGAGAAGGTATTCCTCCGATTTGGAAAAGCCGAATCGTTCCCGAAGCAGTGCCACTTGTTCCGGGTCTGCTTCGGAGGAAAACTCTTTGCCGAGAACGGGGGGGAAGAGCAGGAGGGACTTTTTCAGGCCGGGGTATTTCCCGGCGGCGTACCGATACAGGCGCTCCGAGAAAACGATAGTCCGGATGCCGGGGCAGTTAAACCAGAGTGAATGAGCGGTAAAGGGGTCGGTTACGACACGCACGAGTTCCGGTTTCCGCTGAAGGTTTTTCAACGCCCACCGGAGAGGCCTCGAGAGAAGAAAATGGAGAATGACCACCGTATCGATATTTTCGGTCCTGACAAAGCGGAGCAGGTTTTTCCGCGTTGTGAGAAAGACAAAAAAGCTCCAGATGTAATCTACCGCCTTCAGCTTTGAAAATTCGTACAGGAGTATCCATAATTTACCTATTTTATGCGAAGTGAAACGGTACCCGTCCTGCAGGACCATCTGCGCGGCGGCGGCATGTTCCGGAATCGGATCGAAGAGGAGGGCCTTTGCCCTGCCGCCGGCGTTTTCGTTGATATACTGCTGCAGTGCCCGGGCGGCGGAATAGTGTCCGCCGCCTGTTTTCAGGTACAGCAGGCCGATCCGTTTTTCAGGACGCTTTCGGGTACTTAGGGCCATGGGTTTTTTCCAGTTCTTTTGCGGTCATAATCAGCATCTGCAGTCTGTTTTCGATGTTGGCATAGCTCGTGTCCGGATCGAAATCGAGGGTAAGGATCTGCACATGGGGGTAAAGGGTTTTAATTGCCTTTATCATCCCCCTTCCGGTGATGTGGTTCGGCAGGCATCCGAAGGGCTGGACGATAACGAAGGAATTGATTCCTTTTTTTATCATCTGGATAATTTCCGCCGGGATAAGCCATCCTTCCCCGACAATAAAGGAGATGTCGATGAGGTCCCGGACATTTTCGGCCAAGTCGTGAATTGTTCCGTAGTTTTCGTAGAACCGGAAGGCTGATAAAATCCGGTCCGTTTTCATTTTAACATTCCGGATGATGGCGTCGGAGATGGTTGAAAACAGAAACGCCGCCCCGGGGTTCGGGAGAAGGTTCCGTTTGGCCTTGTCCTTCTCGATAAGAAACGACCTCCTGAAGAAGTCGAGCATCGGCGGGATTCGGACTTCGATGCCGTTTAATTCGAGGTACTGTTCCAGGTTTCCGTTAGAGACCGGGTGGTAATTTACCAGGATTTCGCCGACAATCCCTATTTTCGGGCGTTTTTTCCCTTTTTGGATATCAATATCATTGAAGGCGGCTACGGCCTCCTCAAAGAGCCGAAGGGACCGTTTCCTGCTTCTTGTAACGGTTTCCGCTATAGAATTCAGATATTTCTGAAAGATCTTCTCCGTCTCTCCCGGATTGATTTCATAGGGCCGGATGGAGCGTTTCATCATCTCGAGACCGTCCATCATGAGAAGACTCCAGACCATGTGGAGGTTGAAGACAGGCCCGATCTGAAAGCCCGGATGCATTTCCTTTGTATCCATGCCGGTTGTCATGATCGGAATTTGGGGGTATCCCGCTTCATCCAGGGCCTTCCGTGCGATGGAAGCGTACTGCCCGGCCCTGCAGTCCTCGCAGTTTTTCGCAAGGCCTAAGGCCAGCTTGTCCGGGTCGAATTTCCCGCTGCGTATGTTGTAGAGGGCCTCTCCGATATTTACCTGGGCGGGAAAACAGATATCGTTGTGGACGTACTGCTTCCCCAAGGCGATTGCCTCCCGGTTGGCCAGCGGCATCTGATACACATTGTAGCCGCGGTTCCGCAGGACCGCGCTGATCATGGTGGAGAAGGCCGGCGATAAATTGGGAGCGAGGATGGTTTTCGTGCGTTTGTCGTTTCTACGGAATTTTGTGGTAAACGAGTCCTTCAATTCCCGGAAGGGATGGTGCGGCAGGTGACTGTGCCTGTTCTTCCGCTTGAGTTTCACCGTTTCCAAAAACGAGTTAATCCGGATAATGAGGGGGCCGATAACTTCACCTTCATCCATTTTTAGGGTAAGGAGCTCTTTATCGGAAGTTTCCTTGAGGATCCGTGCCATTTCATCGCTTAAAATCGCGTCGTGTCCGCAGCCGAAACTCACGATCTGCACGAGCTCTAAATTGGGGTTTTTCGCCACGCAGAAGGTGCCTTCGATCATCCTGGTGTTGAAGGGCATGGTCGTTTCGATCCGTACCCAGGAAAGGTCCTGTTTGTGGATGTTCGGCAGAGCGTCCAGTACCAGGACGGGAATACCCTGGCGGGTAAATATTGAAGATATGGAGTGGTTGATGAGCAAATCGCTGTGATAGGGTCTGCCGGCAAGGACAACCGCGAAGGGATACTTTTTTCCCAGCGTTTTCAGTACGGCGGTACCGTGTTCGTGCATGCTGACCGAATACGCGGTCTGTGCCTTGTCTCCTTCCTTCAGTGCACGGAAAATTTCAAATCTGGAGAGCTGAAAGGTTTCGGAAAAATAGTTCATGCACTGCCGGTACTTTAATGTATCGTTGTACCAGTGAAAGGTGGGGTTGTCGAAGGGAATGCCCGCGGACTGCCCGGGGCTGATGCTTTTTTCTATTACCAGGGGATATCCCTGGACGACGGAACACACATGGCTGCCCTCCGCCGTTTTGTTTTCCTTCGGCATGCGGACCATCATCGGCATGAAAATACGGTCCACCTGTTTTTCCATCAAGTCCCGGACATGGCCGTGGGCGAGTTTCGCGGGAAAACAGACCGTATCGGAAGGGACGGAAGAAAGCCCTTTTTGAAACAGGCCGGTGCTGCTGACGGCGGAAAAGACAACCTCGAACCCCAGGGAGGTAAAAAAAGCGTTCCAGAAGGGAATACTGTCCCAAAACTCCAGGACCCTGGGTACCCCGATCCGGATGTTCTTCCGGGAGGATACCTGTCTTGGAGAGAAATCCTGAAACAGAAGCTTGTTCTTCAGTCTCATTAGGTCGGGTACGTCGCTGGCGCGTTTCGGCGGCGGGTTTGTCATGCCCCTGTCCCTGGGGATGTCCCCCCTCTCGCAGCGGTTGCCGGAAACGAAGTGGGTCCCGTCGTTGAATGTAATGACCGTTCTTTTACAGCTGTTGGAGCAGCCGTTGCAGATGACTCCGTGCTGCTGGGTATAGGCAAAATCCTCCATTGCATCGAGGCCGATGAAGGAACTGTGCACCGGGGCCTTTCCGGCTTTCTGCTCTTCCTCCATATGCTCCTTTGTCAGCAGGGCAATTCCGATCGCGCCCATTTCTCCGGGGTAGGGCGGCCGGACAATGGTAACGTCGTTATCTTTAGCGACATACTGTTCGAAGGCCCGGAGGACCGCGTCATTCTTGAATGTTCCCCCCTGGGCTATGACGGTGGACCCGAGGCGGCTTACATTGGAAATCCGGATTACTTTGGTAAAAACATTTTCGATAATCGAGGTACAGATACCCGCAAGGATGTCCTTTGTCGTTTTACCGTTTTTCTGCTCCGTTACAATGGAGCTGTTCATGAATACGGTGCACCTCGATCCGAGTTTGGAGGGGTTTTCGGCCTCGAACGCCTGTTCGGCAATTTCCGTAACGGGAATGCCGAGAGATTTCGCGTAGGTTTCGATAAAGGAACCGCATCCGGCGGAACATGCTTCGTTCATTACGATCCCCGTAATAATGCCGTCCTGCAGGGAAATTGCCTTCATGTCCTGCCCGCCGATATCGAGGATGAAACTCGCGTCCGGTGCAAAAGATTGAGCGGCTTTCGCGTGGGCCACGGTTTCGACGGTATGGTAGTCCGCGTGCAGCCCCCGGGCTACCAGCTGTTCGCCGTAGCCGGTTACCCCGGCGCCGAGGATGGTGAGTTTTGTCTTCTCTCTCCGGAAATGTTCACGGATATGCAAAAGTCCGGACCGGAGCGTCTCTAAAGGGGCACCGTTGTTGTTGGCGTAAAATGTATCGATTACCCTGCCTTCCGTATCCACTAACGCGCACTTCGTGGTTGTCGAGCCCGCATCGATCCCTACATACGCGGAAATATGGCCTCCCGCGGGAAGGGGATATTCGGTAACGGCCGCGGCGCCGTATTTTGCATAAAAGTCCTCTTTTTCACGTTTATTTCTAAAAAATAGTTCGGAACCGGTATCGAAATTATGAAAACGGGACGCCTCCGGTCCTCCGAGAGGGGGAAGCGCGTTGATGTCGAAGGAACTGGGCCGGTCGGAAAAAAGCGCGTCGATAGAAAGGGCCGCGCCGATTGCGATAATCAGTTCGGGATTTTCCGGAACGATAATTTCAGACTCCGACAGGCCGAGGTGTTCGCGGAAAACATCGATTAAAACGGGATTGAACGTCAGCGGTCCGCCTTCGAACAGTACGGAGGGCCGGAACGTCAGCCCCTGGGCAAGGCCGCCGATGGTCTGCCTGGCTATTGCATGAAAGGTGCTGAGTGCAATGTCCTCCTTCGGGACACCCTGGTTCATCAGCGGCTGGATATCGGTTTTCGCAAAAACACCGCAGCGTCCCGAAATCGGGAAAACATGTTTTCCCTCCGCGGCTAGAGAGTTGAAGTTTTCGATGGAAACGTCGAGAAGTTCGGCTATCTGGTCGATAAAAGCTCCGGTCCCGCCGGCACAGCTGCCGTTCATCCTCATTTCAGCCGCGTTGAGCCGCCGGGACACCTCGTCTTCCGTAAAAAAAATGACCTTTGCATCCTGACCGCCGAGCTCGATGGCCGACCTCGTTTTTGTGTACCTGGAACGGATAACGATGGAATTTGCAACTACTTCCTGCACATAGTATGCCCGCAGTCCTTCGGCAAGGGGCTGCCCTCCGCTTCCGCATACGGCAAGAGAAAACGGGGTGTCCGGAAACTGCCGTTTGCAGGTGTGGAGCATTTCCAGCGCCGTATGCTGCTGAGCGGCGCAATGCCGTTTGTAGCCGTGGAAGAGAAGTTCTCCGCTCTCCGGATGAAGCACCGCCAATTTAACGGTGGTGGATCCGATGTCGATTCCGGCGTGCAGTGTAATACAATGCCTCCTTGCAATTACATCTTGTCCAGGGCTTTTCCCTTCCATGTAATCGGTATGTTAACAAATGAAAGAAAATTATTATACGTATAAAACAGGGAAGAAAAAAAGATGTTCGGAAGAAGAAAAAGCCAGTATTTTTTAAACCCGCAGCCGAGACAGATTCCTCCCGCAGCCGCAACCATCAGCATTGAAGAAAAGGTGGAGGCAATGATAATGGAAAAAGGGGAAAAGAGAAACGAAAGGGGGATGGCTGCCAGTCCGGCAAACAGAAAAATCATGACCGCTGCGTAACCGAATACCGTTTGCGGGTCCGGCGAGCGGAAGGCCCCGTAGCTCCACCGCCGCTCCTGTTTGGAAAGGACCCGCCATGCATGCTGTGGAAGGGCGGTTACCGCCGACTCTTTCGATGTAGCGGCCGTTATGGTAAAATCGGTCCTGTCCCGGACGGCGACAATCAGGGCGGCGTCTTCCGTTACCGAATATCCTATTGAACCGTATCCTCCGGCCGCTGCGACGGCTTCTTTTCGTACAGCCAAATTATTTCCGAACCCTCCGGTGGGCATTCCCGTTCCGGCGCTGCCGGCGGTATAGAAGTAACGGAAAATGTGGTCGAAATACTGGTACCGGTAGAGAAACTTCCCGTCCCCTTCGGTTTGTATCGGACCGATGCATAAGCCGACGCCGGGGTCTAAAAAGGGACGGCACATCCGGTCGGTCCACTCCGGCGGAACGGCGCAGTCCGCGTCGGTAAAGAGTAAAATGTCTCCATCCGCGGCTTCGATCCCCCGCAGAAGCGCGTACTGTTTCGGATTACAGCCGGAATCGGGGGGCTGAGAGGCAAGAGTGACAATTTTTACCCGGCTGCCGTGTTTTTCCTGAAAATTACGAAGCAGGCCGCCGGTCCCGTCGTCGGAACGGTCGTTGATAAATACTATTTCGCGGATGTTCTCTATCTGCGGTTCTAATGATAAAAACAGACGGGGGAGGTTGGCCTCTTCGTTTCGCGCCGGTATAATAACGGATATGTCCATTTTCCCGCCGCGGAGATGTTTCCCCATCCGCCGCATGCGGAAAATTCCGATACAGATAACAATATGAGAAATTACCGTTATGCCCGCGAATAGGGCGATGCTCAAGTACGCTGCCGTTAACACCCGCAAAGTGTATAAAAAGAATGAAAAAATGAAAAGAACCCTCGACAATCGGCAATCTTCTCTTTATATTTATTAGAGAATGGGTAAAGAAAAAGCAGGGGTGTCTTCGGACCGGGAACGTCTTCATATTATTCTCAAATCCATCAGCAGTATCGCGAATGAGCGTGACGTAGATAAACTGCTTATCCTGCTTGCCGACATGGGGCGGGACCTCATCGGCGCCGACGCCTGTACATTGTGGCTGCTCGATAAAAGGACAGATGAACTTTGGAGCAGGGTCTCCCACGGACTGAAAGAGGTCCGTATCCCGGCTTCCCACGGCATCGCCGGATACGTTGCACGGTCCGGGAAGCCGGAAATTATCAACGATCCCTATTCCGACCGGCGGTTCGACCAAAATGTGGACAGGCAGACGGGCTACCGGACCCGGAGCATTATCGCCCTGCCGATTAACAACAGCGAGGGCGATATTATCGGTGTTTTTCAGGCGGTAAATAAAATTACCGAGGACGGGGGGTTTACGCGGCAGGACCTGGAACATTTTCTCGTTGCCGCGACCTACACCGGAAAACAGCTTGAATCGGTCCTTCTGCAGGAAGAAATTGAGACTACGCAGCGTGAAATCATTTTTACTCTCGCGGAAACGGCGGAGCTGCGGTCAAAAGAAACGGGGAACCATGTAAAACGGGTGGCGGAATATTCGAGGCTCTTGTCGACCCTGGTAGAGATGCCGGAAAGCGAAGCGGAGATCCTCAAGCTGGCATCGCCTCTCCACGATATCGGAAAAATCGCGATCCCCGATTCGGTCCTTCTGAAGCCGGGAAAACTGGATGCCGAAGAGTGGGAAATAATGCAGACCCATACCGTCATGGGCTACGATATGCTGAAGCACTCGGACAGGAGGATCCTCAAGGCCGCCTCGATCGTCGCGTACGAACACCATGAGAAATGGGACGGCACGGGGTATCCCCGGCGGACGAAGGGGGAGGAGATCCATATCTACGGAAGGATTACTGCCATTGCCGACGTCTTCGATGCCCTTTCTTCCTACCGGGTATATAAACCCTCCTGGCCGATGGAAAAAATTCTCACCCTCTTTGAAGAGGAAAAAGGGCGCCATTTCGATCCGGTGTTAGCCGCCCTGTTTATCGAGAACTTCGACAAAGTCCTTGAAATATACGAAACCTACAAGGACCAGACCTCGGGCCCCTCCGGATAGAGGGAGGCGATTCCTTCGGCCGACGCGGCGCAGATGCCCCGTTCGGTTATCAGCCCGGTAATGAGTCTGGCCGGGGTCACGTCGAACCCGAAGTTACGGGCGTGAGAATTGTCCGGACAGAGCAGAACGTTTTCCACCCTGCCGTCGGCGGTCCTGCCGCTGATGGTGCGTACCTCATCTTCACTCCGTTCTTCGATGGGGATATCGCGTACTCCGTCTTGTATTTCCCAGTCCACCGTTGATGACGGAAAGGCAACGTAAAAGGGGACATTGTTGTCCGCCGCGGCCAGGGCCTTCAGGTAGGTACCTATCTTGTTTGCCGCGTCCCCGGCGGCGGTAACTCTGTCGGCGCCGACGATGACAATGTCCACCATGCCGTGCTGCATCAGGTGCCCCCCCGCGTTGTCGACGATAATATCGTGGGGTACGCCGTGTTTGCCGAGCTCCCAGGCGGTAAGGCCCGCGCCCTGGTTCCGGGGCCGGGTTTCATCCACCCACACGTGGACGGGAATACCTCCATTGAAGGCCGCGTATACAGGGGACGTCGCGCTGCCGTAATCGACAAACGCGAGCCAGCCGGCGTTGCAGTGGGTAAGCACCTGCACCGGTCCTCCCTGCTTCCGCTGACCTATCTTTTCGAGAAGGCCGACGCCGTGTTCACCGATCCGTCTGCAATAATCTGCGTCTTCATCGGCAATTTCCGCGGCAGTTTTCCGGGCCGCTTCAATCCGGGCAGCTCTGCCGGAAACCTTCGACAGGGCGGAGAGCTGCCGTCGGACCGCCCATTCCAGATTTTTCGCAGTCGGCCGGGTACGGACAAGGGTTTCGGCGGCGGCCTGCATATCGGTATCGAAAGACCCGTCACCGGCCCGCAGCGCCGCGAGGTACATCCCGTATCCCGCCGCTGCCCCGATAAGCCCGGCTCCCCGGACCCACATCTCCGCAATGGCCCGTGCGGCGTCGTCGAGTGTGCGGAGGTCCGCCGTTACAAAGCTGTGGGGAAGCTGTCTCTGATCGATGATGGTAATACATTCCGGGTCTTCTTCCCTGTTCCAAATTGTCCTGTAGTGTTTCCCGTCGATATTCATGCCGGCATCTCTCCTCGCCGAAAAAACTACCCAATCCCGCGGATATTTGCAAGCGGTTGACACGGGGAAGTGATTCCCTCTAGAATGATCGCACTATTCTTATTCGTTAATGGAAAAGTATATATAAACGCCTAGGAGGACATTTTGTATAAACCCGTTGACCCGAAAGTCAGTTTTCCGAAGATGGAAGAGGAAATACTGAAATTTTGGCAGGAGCAGGATATTTTTACGAAATCGATTGAAGAGAGGGAAGGGTGCGAAGAATATGTATTTTACGACGGACCCCCCTTTGCAACCGGGCTGCCTCATTTCGGACATTTTGTTCCGGGTACGATAAAAGACATAGTCCCCCGCTACCAGACAATGAAGGGGAAAAAAGTCGAACGGCGTTTCGGCTGGGACTGTCACGGCCTCCCCGTGGAATATGAAATGGAAAAAGAGCTGGGCATTTCCGGCAAGAAAGAGATAGAGGATTTCGGTGTTGCGAAATTCAACGAGTCCTGCAGGTCCATTGTTCTTCGGTATACAGCCGAATGGCGGCAGGTCATAACCCGCCTCGGACGCTGGGTGGATTTCGACCATGATTATAAAACGATGGAGCCGGATTACATGGAATCGATCTGGTGGGTGGTGAAGCAGCTTTGGGAAAAGGACCTGCTCTTCGAGGGACATTACATTCTTCCCTACTGTCCGAGATGTTCCACCGTTCTCTCAAATCACGAGCTTAACCTGGGGGGGTACAAGGAGGTGCACGACCCCGCAATTACCGTTAAATTCAAAAAATCCGGTACCGGCAATGTATATTACCTGGCATGGACCACGACTCCCTGGACGCTCCCGTCGAACCTCGCGCTGACGGTGGGGGATGAGATCGAGTACGTCGAAGTGGAGGACGGCGGGGAGCACTATATTTTGGCGAAGGCGCTTCTTCCGTCGTACTACCGCGGCGAGGAAGAATATTCCGTCGTAGGGGAATTCAAGGGCAGCGACCTTGTCGGCGCTTCGTATGAACCCCTCTTTCCCTATTTCGCCGAGGAAAAGGCAAACGGGGCTTTTCAAATTTATTCGGGAGAACATGTCAGCACCGAGGAAGGGACCGGGATCGTTCATACGGCGCCGGGATTTGGAGAGGACGATTACCGGGTCCTGAAAGATACAGGCGTGTCCACCATCTGTCCCGTGGACGCGGAAGGGAAATTTACCGAAGAGGTAAGCGACTTTGCCGGCTATTTTGTAAAAGACGCGGACAAGGGCATTATTCAGCGGCTGAAAGATGAGGGGAGCCTGGTGAAGCGGGAAAATTATCTGCATAACTATCCCCACTGCTGGCGCTGTTCCTCCCCGCTTATTTACCGCGCAATATCCTCCTGGTTCGTGGACATTGGAAAAATTAAACGGGACATGCTCGAGGCGAACGACACGGTGTACTGGGTCCCGGACCACCTCCGGCGGGGACGTTTCGGTAAATGGCTCGAGAACGCCCGGGACTGGGCAATTTCCCGCAACCGTTACTGGGGAAATCCAATTCCCATCTGGCGCTGCGATTCCTGCGAAGCTGTAGAATGCATCGGGTCGAAGAAGGAGCTGGAGGAAAAAACGGGAAAGCACGCGGAGGACCTTCACAAGCATTACGTCGATGAACTGACCTATCCGTGTTCCTGCGGCGGTACCATGGCCCGGATTCCGGAAGTCCTGGACTGCTGGTTTGAATCCGGCGCCATGCCGTACGCGCAGAACCATTATCCTTTTGAAAACAAAGCGTTTTTTGAACGGAATTTCCCCGCCGATTTTATCAGCGAAGGTCTTGACCAGACCAGGGGATGGTTTTACACACTTACAATTCTCGCCGCCGCGCTGTTCAAGGGCCCCGCGTTTAAAAACGTTATTGTCAACGGCCTTGTCCTTGCCGAAGACGGAAAGAAGATGAGTAAGTCGGAGCGGAACTATACCGATCCGATGGATGTTATCAATAAGTACGGTGCCGACGCCCTCAGGCTCTTTTTAATGTATTCATCCGTTGTAAAGGCGGAGGACCTGAAGTATTCCGACGACGGCGTAAAAGACATTCTCAAAACCATCATCATTCCGCTCTGGAACGCTTACAGTTTTTTCATTACCTACGCGAATATCGACAATGTCAGGCCGAAAAAAGCTCCGGAAAGTCCGGAAAATCCCCTGGACCAGTGGATCTTGTCCGAAGCGGAGGGAATGGTTTCCGAGGTTACGGAAAACTTCGAGGCCTACGATCTGCAGAAAGCCATCAGCCCGATGGTCGATTTTATCGATCTTTTGAATAACTGGTACATTAGACGTTCGAGACGGCGCTTCTGGAAATCGGAAAACGATCTCGACAAGGAACAGGCGTATCAGACACTGTTTGCCGTTCTCTTGAAGCTGATTGTTTCGGCATGTCCGGTTGTCCCTTTTATAACCGAAGAAATTTACCGAAACCTCCGGGATGATACGATGCCGGAATCGGTCCACCTCTGTGATTTCCCCGTTACCGACGAGAACAAACGGAACACGGAATTGGAACAGAAAATGGCCATTACGAGAAAGGCGGTCAGTCTCGGCAGGGCCCTGCGGAGCATGCATGAAATCAAGATCCGGCAGCCCCTGAAGGCAATTCATGTGGTGACCCTCGACGTGGAGGAGCGGAAAATACTGCGTGAAATGGAAGATATTATCCGGGAAGAATTGAATGTAAAGGATGTCATTTTTCGGGACAATGAAGAAGATGTCGTTGAATATTCGGCAAAAGCGAATTTCAAGATTTTAGGGAAAGAGCTTGGAAAGCACATGAAAGAGGCGGCGAAGAAAATCGAAGAGCTGAATATGCAGGAGATACAGTCGCTTATGGAAGGTGCTACCCTCGCTCTCGATTTAACGGACAGCACCTTCGATCTAACGCGTGACGGGATCATCGTGCAGCGGCTGGAGAAAGAAAACCTGAAAGTGCTCAACGAAGATTCCCTAACGGTTGCCCTCGACCCGGAAATTACGGAAGAGCTGAAGCAGGAGGGGATTGTTCGAGACCTTGTGAGGTACGTGCAGAATATGCGGAAAGAGGCGGACCTCGATGTAACCGACCGGATCCGCCTGCTGCTGTACGGGGAGGAGGACCTGAAAACGGCGGTGACTTCCTTTGAAGATTATCTGCTGTCCGAAACACTGGCGGTTAATTGGGAATGGGAAAAACCGGACGCGGGACACGAAGTCGAATGCGGGGAGGAGAACTGTTTTGTCAGCCTGGAAAAAGCATAGCATTCTGGCCGCGGTACTCGGACCCGTCGCCGCGTTCCTGTTATTCTCCTGCGCTTCGGTGCCCGAATACATTTCAGAGGAGCGGCCGGTGCATTTCCTGCCCGGCTCCTCCCAAGTGCTTGGAAAAATCAACGCTGTTTCCAACGAAGCACTCTTCGGTGAAATTATCGGCGTCTTTTTAGGCGGTGAAAACACACCGGGAGAAGCGGCTGAACTGCAAAAAGCCCTCGGCCGGACGAAAAATGTGTATTTCGCGTATAACCGGACAAAAGCGGGCATGAAGGCTGATTTCTCGATTATTATCCAGGGACGGTTCCCGAAAGGGATTACGGAATCCCTCATTAAAAAAGAAGACGGGTGGGAAAAGCAATCCTCGGACCCGGCATGGTATAAAAACACTCTAAGCGGACTCGAGTTTGCCGTACCCGAAAAGGGCCTCATTTTCTTTTCCACCGGGCTCTTGGAAGAAATGCTGCTGCGCTTTGCTTCCCGGCGGCCGGCGGACATTGCCTACGAGGCGCTGAAGGAGTTTGAGGTTTCCGACATCGTTTTGTATGTCGGGGACCCCGCTTCGGGACTTTTAGAGGGGCTTCCAGTGGATCCAGGGAAATTCCCTCTCGAGTCGATGTGGTTCGCACTGTTTACAAGCGGTTTCGAGTACAGCCTGTCGGGTGTTTTTCTTCTTACGGATGAAAAAAAAGCACAGGCAATGGCAATGCTTTCCAAGATCCTGATGATTGGATGGTTCCGGCAGAACAAGCTGGGGACGATGGAGGAGTTGAAAGCGCAGCTTTCGATTGCCGCCGCGGGCGCTTCCGTTAGAATTTCCGGGGTGTATCTCGATGATGCAGAGGTCCTGCGGCTCTTGTTTTCATTTTTACCGGAGGACGAAGCAGGTCTGCCATGAAAATCGGTGTAATTGATTACGAGGCCGGAAACCTCCGGAGTGTTGAAACGGCTCTTCGGTCCTGCGGTATCGATTATTTCGTTACCGATTCTCCCCGGGAGCTGGAGCAGGCGGAGAGGCTGATTTTCCCCGGAGTCGGGGAAGCACGGGCGGCCATGGATGTGCTGAAAAAAAAAGGGCTGGACGCTGCGGTGGTGCGGCAGATAAAAACGGGGAAGCCCTTTTTGGGAATTTGCATCGGGTATCAAATTCTCTTCGACACTTCGGAAGAACGGGACACGCCGTGTCTCGGCATCATTTCGGGACGGGTACAGCGCTTCCCCTTTCGGGAAGGATATAAAGTTCCCCACATGGGATGGAACGAAGTCGATGTCCGGGAAGAGACCGGGGGGGCGTTATTTGCCGGTATACCCCGGGGGACCTCGTTTTATTTTGTTCACAGTTATTATCCCCGCCCCGATGAGCAGGAGCATATCGCGGGCAGCACCGATTACATTCTTCCCTTCGCGTCATGTTACCGGAAGGACAACGTATCGGCGGTGCAGTTTCATCCCGAAAAATCGGGCGCGGCCGGGCTGCGGCTGCTTACAAATTTCGCGGAAATGAAAGAGTGGGAATAAGGGGATAGTGCGGTGCTCAAGAAACGGATTATCGTATGTCTCGATGTACGGGACGGAAAAACGACAAAGGGAATCAAGTTCAAGGGTAATGTCGATATTGGAGATCCGGTTGCAATGGCGGAAGAATATTACCGCCAGGGAGTGGATGAGCTGGTTTTTTACGATATTACAGCTTCCGCTGAAAACCGCGGTATTATTATCGATGTTGTCCGGCGGGTGGCAGAGAAAATTTTTATCCCCTTCGCGGTTGGAGGCGGCATCGGGAATGTCGACGATATGAGGAGCGTCCTGCTGGCCGGGGGAGAAAAGGTAAGCGTCAATTCCCGGGCAGTCAACAACCCCGGAATAATAGACGCGGGGGCGTCCCTTTTCGGCAGTCAGTGCATTGTTCTCGGAATGGATGCAAAGGCGGACCCGGAAATGCCCTCGGGATACCGGGTTTATATTAACGGCGGCAGAAAAGCAACGGAATTGGACGCGCTTGCCTGGGCAAAGGAAGCGGTCAATCGGGGAGCGGGTGAAATTGTCGTTAACTCAATCGATGCCGACGGTACCGAGGAAGGTTACGATATAACGGTAACACGGCGTATATCGGAATCCGTCGGGGTCCCTGTCGTTGCTTCCGGCGGCGCGGGTACGCCGATGCACCTTGCAGACGTACTGACGAAAGGAAAGGCGGATGCCGCGCTGATAGCCTCCATGGTCCATTTACAAGGCTATACGGTAGGGGAAATAAAGAAACTGCTCTATTCAAAACACATTGATGTTCGGATGGACGGAATTGAAAAATAATAGTATATTTTAGCATATTTTTCGGCACCGAAAGGAGTACAAGATGCCTACCTATGATTACGAATGCACATCCTGCGGATATACCTTTGAAGTGTTTCAGAGTATGTCCGATGATCCGCTGAAAAAATGTCCCGAGTGCGGGAAAAAAGTGCAGCGGCTCATAGGTGGAGGAGTGGGAGTTATTTTCAAGGGAAGCGGATTCTACGTTACCGACAGCAAGAAAAGCAGCTCCGTCAACTCCTCCGGATCGAAGGAAGAGAAGAAAAAAACAGAGGACGGCAAAACACCGGCTTCCGACACAAAAAACGGAGCGAAAGAAACGAAAGAACCGAAGGAAAAAAAGAAGAGCGCCTAGTCCTCTTCTTCAGCGGGCCGCAGGACCTGATACGCCACCATCCTCTGATGAGGAAAGAGAAACACGACTTCATCGGAGGGTGATATATATTTCTGAAGCTTTTTTACAATCACCTTTTTCGATTCAGTCGACTCCACGAGCAGGCAGGTGGAACTGATTTTCTGTACCTGACTGTTTCGTCCCAGCAGCTCATTGATTTTATTCGGAAAGTCAGGGTCCTCCGAGCGGTACGAAAGGTACCAGGATTTTACAACGTCGCTGCTCCGCAGCCAATCTCCAAAATACATATAATTACCTCCATTTTTCACCGTTCAGCGGTGTTGATCCGCCGACAGATAGATATATTCGGAACGGGCCGCCGCTTCGTCGAGCAGCGGAGTAATCTCTAATTGTTCATAGGCTTGCCGCATTTTCTCGAATTTCGGCCGGACGATCGGCCGTTTCGGGGCAAATACGGTGCAGCAGTCGTCATATGGCCGTATGGATATATCGAACGTTCCGATATTCCGTGCAATTTGTACAATTTCCTCCTTATCGTACCCGATCAGCGGCCGGAACACGGGAAAATCGGTTGCACTGCCGGTAAAGGTAAGGCTTTCGACCGTCTGGCTGGCAACCTGGCTTAAGGCCTCCCCCGTTACGAGGCACTGCGATCCCTGCCGACTTCCGATAATCTCCGCGATTTTCATCATACATGCCCGCATCAGCAGGGTCGTCTCCTCATCCTTGGCCATTTGTTTTATATGCAGCTGTACCGGCGTAAAGGGGACGGTATAGAGCCGGATCCCGGAGCAGTAGGGTGAAAGTTTTTTTCCAAGGGCAACAACTTTTTCCTGTGCCTCATCGGAGGTAAACGGGGGGGTGTGAAAGTATACCGCGTCGAGTTTCAGGCCCCGTTTTGCCATGAGATAGGCCGCCGCGGGAGAATCGATTCCGCCGGAGAGGAGCAGCGTTCCTTTCCCGGCGCAGCCAACGGGAAGCCCGCCGGGACCGGGCAGGGGGTCTCCGAACATGACCGCTTTTTCCCGAATTTCACAGTGGATGGTAAAATCGGGGCGGCGGCAGTCGACGGAAAGCGAGGGAAAGGACTTACGAATACAGTCTCCGAGTCTGCATGCCAGTTCGTAGGATGTGTAAGGAAAGCCCTTGTCGGAACGCCGGGGTTCGACTTTAAATGTTTTTTTCGCCGGGTCTCCGGCGATAATCCCGGCGGTGAGAGCGGCGGCCTCTTTTTCGATTGCCTCGAGGGTTTTGTCCGTTCGGATGACCGGGGCAAATCCGGTAATGCCGAAAACGGTTGAGAGCCTGACCTGTATCTCTTCATCGGTCAAACCGGAGACGGTAAGAAAAAACCTGCCGTTGTTGCCGAAATAACCGGCATTGTCGTCGAAGCGCTTAAGAATATTTCTTTTCAGCCGATTTTCGAAGAGTTTTCGGTTACCGGCTTTCAAAGCAATTTCTCCGATTTTTATCAGATACATTTTTTCCATAACTATGCCGCGCTAGCTTTTTTTCAGGGCATCCGCGAGGGGAAACACGTCCCGCGCGAGGACCCGGCAGAATTCG
The DNA here is from genome assembly GCA_964606455.1 of uncultured Spirochaetales bacterium. Taxonomy (GTDB): domain Bacteria; phylum Spirochaetota; class Spirochaetia; order SPDA01; family CAZSGZ01; genus CAZSGZ01. The sequence goes on along the minus strand of CAZSGZ010000016.1, from coordinate 1,941 downwards.
TCGATGTCTTGTTTCGTAGTGGAATATCCGGTGGAAATCCGGAGAGCGCTTTCATATTTTTCCTTTTCAAGCCCCATCGATTTCAATCCCCGCGTCCGCTTGCTCCGGGAAGTGGAACACGCGGACCCTGTGCCGGCCGCGACGCCGGCGGCGCTCAAGGCCCGGACCGCGGCCTCTCCGGGCAGGGGCGGAACAAAAACCGTATTGATGTAGGGCGAGTATTTTTCGGACACACGGGAATAAAAAAGGGATGCATGTCGGAAGCCCTTCACTTGTTCGATGAGATGCTCCATGAGGTCCCGCGCGTGTCCGTAGCGTTGTTCCAAATTTTCAGCGGCTTTTCGGGCCGCGAGGGCGGACCCGTAAATCGAGAAAAGATTTTCGGTCCCCGGCCGTATACCGAACTCCTGTTCCCCTCCCGCTGTAATGACCCGGGGAGGCCGGCGTACGTAGAGTACCCCGGTACCCCTCGGCCCGCCGATTTTATGAGAACTGAATACGGCACTGTCGGCATCCAGCCGCCCGGTGTCGAAGCGCACCTTCCCGAAGGCCTGCACCGCGTCCACATGAACATGAACGCGCCGTTTCAACGATTTTTCCTTCTCCCGGACAAGGGCGATTATTTCCTCGAGCGGCTGTACCGCCCCCGTTTCGTTATGTACTGCCAGCACGGCTGCGAGCTTTGTATCAGGCCGAAGGGCCGATGCTATCGAGTCGGGGGAGACGAATCCTTCCCGGTCCGGTGAAACGACGGAAAGGGAAAGGCCGAATTCTTTATACAGCATCAGCGGTTCATATACCGATGCGTGTTCTATCCCGGTCAAGACGGCATGCGGGTCCGTTTTGCCGAACAGAAGCTGCTGCAGAACGAGGTTGTTCGCCTCCGTTCCGCCGGAAGTGAAAATAATGTTCTCGGGAGCGCAGCCGAGGTATTCAGCCCAGTAAGATCTCGAAACGGTAATCAGGTTTCTCGCCTTTTTCCCGGCGGCATGCTCCGAAGAGGGATTTGCATACGCTTCCTTCCAGACTTCGGCGGCCTGATCGATAATGCTCGTGTCGGGAACGGCTGTCGCCGCCCAGTCCAGATAAATCATAGGATGATACTATACAGGAACGAAGCAATGTTTCGCAAGACCAATATATTCTTGCCAAAATATCATAAAAAGTGTATATTCAAAAGGTATGAATGATAACACATGCTGCGGCGATATCTTGATCGATTCCCTTGCTGAACGGCTGAAAGTATGCGGCCATCCGGTCCGTCTGAAAATTCTCTGCCTTATCGAAAAAGAAGATGCCTGCGTAACCGATTTGTGGCAGTGCCTGCATCAGCCGCAGCCGGTCATCAGCCAGCATTTAGCGGTCCTGAAAGAGAAAGGGATCGTTACATCTGAAATACAGGGAAACCGAAGGATTTATTCCATTTCCGATCCATTCATCGCAAACATCGTACAGTCTTTTACCGAGGTAAGCACAACATAACCAGGGTCTTTTACGGCGCTGCCCGGACCCGGTCGATAAAATCCCATATCGTATTTACGACCGCGATAATAGCGGTCACCCAGCCGGTGGTAATGAGCAGGTTCTGTACGAACTGGTCCGAACGGAAGAGAAATTTTTGGGATACGTAAATATGGTCCCCGGGTGAAACGGGGTCCGTCATTTCAATGGACGTTCGCTTTTTATTTTGATCGATATGGAAAATACCGTTCGGATCACCCGTGTTTTCCGTTATTCCCCCGGCGAGAAGGATGTAATCGTAAACGGTGCTCCCTTCCATGAAGGTGTATGCCCCGGGGTCTTCCACGTAACCGGTAACGAAGATCTGCATCTTTTTCATGGGCACGAGAATAAGGTCCCCGGGCTCGAGGTCCTTATTGTAGCGGGCTTCCCGGGTTTTCCACAGCTCCTGTATGTTCAAAGGAATTTTCTCGGTTGTTC
>CAZSGZ010000015.1:16672-29303 GCA_964606455.1 uncultured Spirochaetales bacterium | reverse complement strand
GGGGAACTTCCAAGTCCAGCTGCGGGGTGAAATTTCCACCCGTTTTCCGGAATCCTTCGGTCAGATCAGCAGGCTGGATACGAAACTTCAGATATTCGGGACCGTACCGGAAAATTTCTCTTCCGCGGACCTGCGGCTGCGGCTGAAGGATATTTCCACGAATCTCTTTACACTGCATGAACAAAATTTCCGTTTCTCCTTTTACGAAAGGGAAATACAGCTGCAGAAAATTCAGGGAAGAGAACCCGTCGATATTTCAGCTTCCTTCGACCTCGATTCCACGCGCGGGGAGCTGACAATTTTAACGGAAGATTTTTATCCGTCAAGCTACGGGACCCTCCTCGCCGGCAGCATGCCGAAAATCGGTCCGTGGCTTAACACCAGGATTTCGGGTTTTCTCGAGTTCTCCTATTTCATAAAAACGGGAGAACTTGAATATTCGATGGATATCGAAGCATACGCGAACAACGAAATCCTGCCGTTTCCGGTGTATACCGAAATCGACGCCGCGGGGAATTTAGAAACGGTCAGCGTCGACAGGGCCCTTGTACAAACCAACCGGGGTACGGCGGTTTACGCGGGTTCGTTTCATTTTTCCACGCTGATGCCTTCGGGTGTCTGCAGGGTAATCGACCTGACCGCTGCCGAGGGCTATCCCGTTAACGGAACATTCATCCTGCGGCCGTATAAAAACGTACTGCGGATACAAAGTGATGCCGTAACGGTTGCGGACGCCCGTTTTTCGAATATTACCAGTTACCTTTCCATTCGGAAGGAAGAATATGAACTTCGGCTGCAGGCTGCCGTCGGCAGCAGCGGGGATTCACTGCTTTCCTTTGAAGGAAATCTTACTACCGGGGAAGGTACGTTTTTTCAGGGAGCGGTGGAAATGGAGGACTGCAGCGCCGCTGAAATTGCTTCGTTACTGCCCCTCCCGGTGCGGAAATCGGACTTGGAACCCTTTTTTATCGATACCGAAATATTTTTCACCACCGATTTCGATCAGTATGCCTATGTTTCCCCCTATTTTAGCATCTCGAGCCCCACGGAGGAAAAAAAGGGGGCTGCATTTTCCGTAGCGGGAAATTCGGAAACAATTGAAATTACCGGTATTGAAGGCCGATGGGAGAACATATTCGCGTCCGGAACGCTGACGGTAGATTTTACCGAGAGCGGCAGTCTCGATTTTGTCAGCCGCCTGCGTGTAAACGGCTTCGATTACGCCTTCAGCGGTATACTGAAGCCGGGGACCGGGATGCAGCTGGAGGGGAGCTACGATACCCGGGTGCTTGTCTTTCTGCAGGAAGAAAAATTTATTTTTCACGCGTCGACCGCGGGAATCCCTTTCCGGTATAAAAACACTGCCGGGGAAATTGATTTGGAGCTCTACGGTCTGTATGAGGACCCCGACAAATGGAGGGCTTACGTTTCCTCCATGGAGCTTGTAGACGGAAAGATCGGTGAAAATTACACTTGTAACGCCTCCATGAAGGCGGTGGTTGACCGGGACAATCTCTATATTCAGCATCTGCGCCTGGAAGACAGGTATTCCGTGCTGGAGGGGAAGGGTAGGGCGCTTATCGGGGCGTTTGATCCGCTGGACCTGCAGGGGTGGATCAGCATGGCCGATTCAGACATGAGAGAAGTGTACACCCTCGCCGGCGGCGTTAGCGGAAGGACCGTTGACGGGAATATCAGTTTTACAAACTCCCCGGTCCGGCGGTTTCAAATCGAACAGCTCGCCGGGGACATTACCGGCAGCCTGGCGGTTTCCGGTGCCGTCTCATCACCTTCCATTGTATTCGGTTTTGCAACTAAAAACGCGACCCTGAACAATGACAAAATCAGTATTTCCGGCCGGATTATCAGTACGAAGGAGTATCTGGAAATTCCCGATTTTACCATAAGCTATCTGTCGAACAGGCTTACCCTGCGGAATTGCGAGTACAGCCACGTGAAGGGCGATATATCGGTAACGGGAAATTTTTCAGGAATTTTTCAGGGAACAGAGCTTCAGTCGAAAATATCGGCATCGGGCGTTACCGAAAAGCGGGGGCCGAGAAAAAAAATGGGCGACATTCTGAAGGGCAATTTGAGCGGCAACCTCGTACTGTCATCGATTACCTACAGGGATGAAATACTCAAGCCGTGGGAGATCAGTTTTCAGAAAAACGGCCCGTTATTTTCGGTCCGCCGGGAACCGGACAATTCAATAACCGCGAAAGTAAAATCCGACGGTTATTTTGAAATGAAAATCAGCGAACCGCTGCCGTTTCAGCTTTATGCCGAAGGGACCGTTCGGAAAAACAGAATTAATGCGGATGTAAAGGACATCAATTTGGATATCGAGGCCCTCAATACCGTGCTCAATATACCGTATTTCGATATCAACCGGGGGACCGGCAGAGGAAACTTGTCTATTTCCGGGACCCTTACCGACCCGGATTTTTCCGGCAAGCTGCAGATCATCGACGGATACGCGGAAAATCCCCTTATTCCGGTTAATTTAGGGCCGTTTACGGCGGACCTTCTCTTTTCCGGTAAAAATTTTACCGTGCCGCTGTTTTATGTACAAGCCGGAGAGGCGACTGTGGCGGCGGAGCTCGATTTTATCATCGACCACTGGATACCGAAGTATTATATCATTGAGATTGAATCGGCGGGGAATGCCGGGGTTCCCCTGGTAAGCAATTTTTCCAGGATCTACGTCGACGGTGATGTCCTGGTTGATATGGTCCTTGCCGGTGATTTTTCAGGAATCGATATATCCGGAGAATTGACCCCGAAAAATATGCGCCTGACCTTAGGGGACCTCCCGGAACAAGAGGAAAGCTCGAACTTCGCGTTTAACGTCGATCTCACCGTCAACACCGGCAGGCAGATTGAGTTTCTCTGGCCGGCCGAGACCTTTCCCATCCTTCAGACTTACGCCGAGGTGGATGAATCGGTGGATATACAATATAATAGTCTCGCGAAGTCATATTCGGTAATCGGGGACGTCTCCACGCGGGGCGGACAGATATTTTATTTTAACCGGAATTTTCTCTTAAAAGAGGCAAGCATATCTTTTAACGAGGAACAGGGAAGGTTCGATCCGAAGCTGACCGCCAGGGCGGAACTGCGGGAAATTACCGACACCGGAGAGGATGTCACCATTATCATGATTGTCGATGAAAAACCTTTCAGCCAGTTTAGTCCGCGCTTCGAATCGGACCCGCCGCTGCCGAGCAATGAAGTATTGGCGCTGTTAGGACAAAATATCATGACGCAAATCGGCGGAGAACAGATCGATTTGGGGGCGACCCTCGCGCTGACGGGGAACATTTTTTTAAAACAGCTCGGCATTATGGCCTCCATCGAAAACACCATTAAGGAAATTCTGCGTCTCGACCTGTTTTCCATCCGCTCCCAAATGCTGGAAAATCTCCTTACCGACCGTTTTTTCGCGGAAGATAGTACGGAAGAAACCGGTCAGGCTGCTACCCTGGGAAGATATCTTGACAATACCACCCTATTTTTGGGAAAGTACCTCAGTGAGGACATTTTTCTTGAAGCAATGCTGGGATTACGTTTAAAACAGTTTGAAGGTGAGATACTATATAATAATGAAGAATTTATAATTGATACTGAAGTAAGTTTGGAGTGGAAAACACCGCTGGCATTACTGGAATTTTCAATTATGCCGGATATGACAGATCTTTTCGGGACACCTCCGGCGATAAGCCTGGCGCTTTCTTGGGGATTTTCTTTTTAACATTGGAGAGTTTATGAACAACAAATTGATAATTCTTGCTGGTTTTTTTTGTATTTTGTTCGGCGGTACCGCGTTTACGCAGGAGCAGGCGGACTGGTATGTAGATAAACCAATTAAAGATATTCGCTTTCTCGGTCTGCAGAACGTTTCGGAAGCCGATTTAGAGGGAATTACGGAGCAATACATCGGGAAAAAATTTACCGATCAGCTTTTTCTCGAACTGCAGAGTAAATTATACGCACTCGATTATTTTGAAATTTTCGTTCCCAATGCCATTCCGGGAGATGAGGATTATAATTCCATTATCGTTGAATTTGATGTCGAGGAGCGGCCGGTAGTGGATGAAATCCGGCTGAAGGGAAACCAGAACATCCGGAGGAATGAAATTCTCGATGTCATTCTGCTGAAAGCCGGAGACATTATCAACAAAACGAAGGTCCAGCTGGACGCCGACGCCGTTAAGCAACTGTATATCGAGCGGGGGTTTCCGGATGTTTCGATACAGAGCGAAATAGAACCGGACCCGGAAAACAATCTTGCGGCAGTGACCTTTTACATAGAAGAGGGCAGCCAGACCCGTATTAAAGAAATCCGTTTCAGCGGCAATGACTTTGCTTCCGACGGGACCCTGCAGCGGGTAATGGAGACAAAGCCCCAGGCGCTGTTTTCGAAAGGCGTGTTTCAGGAAAGTAAATTCGAAGAGGACATATCGAAAATTGAGCAGTATTATTACGAAAACGGATATATCGACGCGGAAGTTGTCGATGTGAAGCGCGGGATCGAAAAAGATGAGGGGGACGATAAAAACTACCTCGTTATCACAATTTTTATAGAAGAGGGAGAACAATACATCTACGACGGGATGGAAATTGAGGGGAACACCCTGTTTACCGATGAAGAACTCCTCGAAGCGGTGACACACCGGGAGGGGGATGTTCTCAATAAGACCAAACTGGAAGGCGATTTCCTCCGCCTGGCGGACATTTATTACAACGAAGGGTACATTTACAATCAGATAACGAGAGAACCCGTCAGAGACGAGGCAAACAATACCGTGCGCTATAAGGTGGAGATAATTGAACAGGGCAGGGCCCATATTGAAAATATCATCGTTCAGGGAAACGAAAAAACGAAAGACTTTGTTATTTACCGGGAACTGCCCTTTGAGATGGGAGATGTATTCAGTAAACAGAAAATTATGGAGGGGCTGCAGAACCTGCACAACACGGGCTTGTTTTCCTCAGTAACACCGACCACGCCCATGGGAAGCGTGGACGGTCTGATGGACCTCGTTATAAATATCGAAGAGGCGAAAACCATCGATCTCAATTTCGGGGTCACCTTTTCCGGCGCCGGCGGGGACTTCCCCGTCCTCGGCTTTTTCAAATGGACGGACCGTAATTTCTTAGGCCGGGGCGATGCTATCAGCGCCGGTGTCGAACTGTCGGGAACAAACCAGAAACTGACGTTCAGCTTCGACCAAAACTGGCTTTTAGGCAAACGCTGGTCCTGGGGGACCGATTTTTCCATCGAACACGCCCTTTCCCAGCGGATCAAGCAGGACATCATTTCGCCGGTGTTTGCCGCCGATGATTCCAACGCCGTGCCGGACCCCTATGAGGGATATTATGTCTTCTCGGAAGAAACGGAATACCCCGCCGGAAGCGGTTCGGTATACGCCGCTGGAACTGCATTCCCCGGTGTCCCGACGGAGGAGCAGGTAGAAACCTACAACCTTATTACCGACTATCAGTACGATGTAAACCAGGGGATTGGAATTGACAACGCCTACCTGATGGAGTATCACAGCCTAATTTTAGGTCTCGGCCTGACAACCGGATATCAGTGGTTTACAAATGTAGGGCGCTTAGGTGTTTCCACCGGGGCCCGGACAAATTTCGAATATTTAACATATGACGATACACTGTATCGGCCCTTTAACGCAACGACGAGAAAAAACCTCGACACTTTTTCATTTACGAACAAGTTATGGCTCAACCTTTCCTGGGACACCCGCGACCTCATCATGAACCCGTCGAAGGGCTTTCATATCAATCAGAACGTGCAGTATGTGGGAGGTCTGCTCTTCGGCATTACAAACTTCATTCGAAGTTCATCCAAGGCGGAAGTGTTTTTTACCCTCTTCGATGTCCCGGTGTTTAAAAACTGGAACTGGAAGATGGTGCTTGCCCTGCATTCGGACTTTGCAATTATCGTTCCCAACTATCGGTACGACACCGAGAGCGGGGCATGGGGCTGGAGCACGGCCCTTCGGGACAGCGACTTTCTCTACATCGACAGTATGCAGATCGCCAGGGGCTGGGGGTATAAAACCGGAGGAACGGCGAGGTGGAACAATTTCATCGAACTGCGGATGCCGATATTCGAACAGTTTCTATGGCTGGATTTCTTTTTCAGCGGTACGGCGATGTGGGAGGACAACAGTCTTCTCTCTTCCATGAATATCGACGATTTTCTCTTTACCTTCGGTGCCGGACCGAGAATAACCATTCCCGGTTTCCCCATGGGGTTTTATTTCGGAAAACGGTTCAAGACGGAAGACGGTGTTATTCAGTGGCAGACCGGAAATATCGGAGGCACGTCCCAAGGGGCGGGACTGGATTTTATCATTTCCTTTACGTACGAAATATTTTAATGTAAGCAGAGGTGACGTTATATGAAACGTTTTTGGTTTGTGTTCATACTTGCGGTGTTTGTTTCTTCTTTCGGCTGGAGTGAACAGCTTTCTCAAATTGCCGTAATCGATCTTTCCAAGATTGTGTCGAATTACTTCAAGGAATCCCAGGCATGGCGCGAGTTGGAGGAAATGACGGAAGAGTACGAAGCGGAAAAAGAAGCAATTTTAGAAGAAATTGAACAGCTTGAAGCGAGAAAAATCGAAGCACAGAATGAAGGGGATGACGAGGAAGCCCTGGAAATTGACGATGAGATTTTCAATAAGAAAGAGTACCTCCAGGAATACTCGCGGATAAAATATAATCAGATACAAAAAAAACGGAACTCCCTCATCGAATCGCCGACTTTCCTTTCGGAAATTCTCAATGTAATAAAATATGTAGCTGAAAATGAAGGATATGCCGTGGTCATGCGGAGCAGAGATCCCGATCTAATGTGGTGGAGTTCCGAGGTGGATATTACGAACCTCGTTCTGCAGCGGCTTCGGGAGATTTCAAACTAAAAGCGGAGCGTATGGCTGAACTGACTCCCATGATGAAACAGTATTACCGCTTAAAAAAGGAAAGCGGTGATGCTGTTCTTTTTTTCCGCCTTGGTGATTTTTACGAGATGTTTGAACAGGATGCAAAGGAAGTCAGTTCAATTCTCAATATAACCCTGACGAAACGAAACGGGACACCGATGTGCGGTATTCCGTATCACGCCGCGCAGTCATACATCGCGAAACTGTTGAGGGCTGGAAAAAAAATTGCAGTGTGCGAACAGGTCTCCCTGCCTGAAGCCGGAAAGGGGATCGTCGACAGAGAAATTATTGAAGTCATTACACCGGGGACCGTACTGGAAGAGGACATCCTCTCCGGAAAAGAAAACAACTATCTTGCTTCCTTGGGGAGGTACGGCAGCACCTGCTCTTTTTCCTACATAGATTGTTCTACCGGAGATTTTTTCGCCACCGCCTGGGGGGAGAACGAACTGTACGAAAGACTGAAAGAGGAATTCGAAAAAGTGCACCCCGCTGAACTGCTGATACAGCAGTCCGTTTTAGAGGATTTTCCGAAATTGGAAGTGTACCTTCGGGACAAAAAAAAACTGCTTATCAACAGATATCCCGACTGGTCCTACAATCTCAACGAAAGCTTTTCCCGTCTGTGTGACCTCTTTCATGTAGTTAACCTGAAGGCCTTTGGAATCGAGGATTCGGACCCGGTTATTTTTTCCGCGGGCGTGCTCCTGGACTATGTGAAGGAGACAAGCAGGGCGGGGCTCGACCACATAACCACGCTGCAGGTCTATTCACGTACGCAGTACCTGGGGATGGATGAATCCACGATACGCAATCTGGAAATTTTTTCAAATATGCACGACGGCTCGGAACATTATTCGCTCCTTGAAATAATCGATAACACGAAAACCGCTATGGGGGGCCGAAGGATCAAAAACTGGCTGGCAAAGCCTCTCGTCGATTCGGCGCACATTCAGAAACGATTGGAAAAAGTACGGACCTTGTATCATCACCAGTCATTCCTTAACGAACTTCGGGACATATTCACCTCCATCCTCGATATCGATCGGCTTACATCGCGGGTTGCCGTTGAAAAAGCACACGCAAAGGACATCCTTGGACTGGGAGGATCGGTAGAGGCTTCCCTGGAAGTTGTCGGAAAAATTTCATCCCGGGAAGAAGGGTCTGTTTTTGAACTGCCAGATAAAACGGACCTTGAAAAAAGCAGAAATGTCTGCACACTGGTGCGTTCGGCCATAGCCGAGGACCCTTCGGTCCTGCTTACGGAGGGAAAGCTTATTCGCAAAGGATATTCCCGGGAACTCGACACCCTGAGGGACGTGAAAAAGAACAGCCAGGCTATTCTCGACGAATATCTTGACCAAGAAAAAAAATCTACCGGGATCAGTACGCTTAGGATAAAATACAACAAAATTATCGGCCATTTTCTGGAAGTGACGAAAAGCAACACTTCCCTGGTTCCCGATCATTTTATCAGGAGACAGTCTCTCGTGGGAAGTGAACGGTACACGACGGAACGGCTGGCCGAACTGGAAAGCGAAATCAACAATGCAACGGAAAAAATAGTCGAACTGGAAAAAGGACTATTCCTCTCGGTACGAAAAACGATCGCGGAAAACATTCCCGCGCTTTTACGACTTTCCGGCTTTATTGCCCGTCTCGACTGTCTGTGTTCCTTTGCCGTTACGGCAACGAGGTATGGATATACCCAGCCCCTCGTCGATGATTCCGGTACAATTCGTATCGAGGAAGGCAGGCATCCCGTTGTAGAAGCCCATCTTCCGCCGGGAGAATTTATCCCGAACAGTGTGGAACTGGACAATGAAGAGAGGACGTTCATACTCCTTACCGGGCCGAATATGGCGGGGAAGTCAACCTTTCTTCGGCAAACCGCGCTGATTGTTCTGCTTGCGCAGATTGGTTCTTTTGTACCGGCGGGAGAAGCGGAAATCGGTGTTGTAGACAAGATTTTCTGCCGGGTCGGCGCGTCCGACAACCTGTCCAGGGGAGAATCAACCTTTCTCGTGGAGATGAACGAAACCTCGTATATTCTCCGTACGGCAACGAGCAAAAGCCTCATCATTATGGATGAAGTGGGGCGGGGGACCGGTACGAAAGACGGACTGTCCATCGCATGGGCCGTATCCGAGTATATTCTCGGCATGCTCGGGACGAAAACCCTTTTTGCAACACATTTCCATGAATTGACGGAAATGCGGCATCCGCGGCTCCGGTCAATGTATATGACCATAACCGAAGACCGGGGAGAAATCGTTTTTTTAAAAAAAGTGAAAGACGGGAAAAATATCAATTCCTACGGCATAAAAGTGGCCCAGCTGGCGGGACTTCCGCTGTGGGTTGTCGCGCGGGCCGAGGAAAAAATGAAGGAACTTGAACATGAAATTCCCGACGTGAAGGAAGAGGACCGGAATAGCGCGGTCCAGCAGGAATTGTTTCAGCCTGTCGATGTCGTTGAAAAAGAACTGAAGCTGCTCGATATCAACGCCATTACTCCCATGGAAGCCCTGCAGTACCTCGACCGGTGGAAAAAATCGTTATAATTCGATAATATTTGAAGCAGCAGTGCCGTTTTCCCTGTTACCGTATATAGGGGGAACGTTATTTTTACGAGAAAATGCCTTATATGCGGAGACCGTATTGGAAATCAGGGGTATACGGCAATATGTTTTGAATGCAGCGAAAGGATCGCCGAAATAGATGGAAGGCGCTGCGAAAAATGCGGAAAATCGCTGATCTCGGAACAATCGCTGTGCATGACCTGCCGGGACAGGGAATTCCTTTTTCAAAAGAATACCAGTATCTTTGAATACGCGGGGATGGTACAAACACTTATCAAGAAGTATAAATTCGGCGGAAAAAAAATTTTGTCCGGCTGGTTTGCCCGCCGGGCCGCCGAATTTCTCGCGGACACTCCCGGCCCGTTCTGCATTGTTCCCGTCCCGGGAAACCCGGCGTCAATCAGGCAGCGCGGCTGGGACCAGGTAGCCGAAATAACTTCAGTTCTCGCGGTACGGTACCGTTTCCAGGTCCGCGGCCTGCTGTACCGGACAAAATCGCGGCAGCAGAAATCGCTCAACTTTGCGCAGCGCTGCGAGAACCTGCGGGGGAAAATACATATGGCCCCGCGGGGGCGTAAAGCTGTTCAAGGCAATATAATTCTCTTCGATGATGTTTTTACAACGGGTGCGACGGTAAATGAATGCACCCGGGTCCTGCAAGCCGGAGGGTACACCCGTGAGGAGATATCCGTTATTACAATTGCTATTGACTAATATGGCATGAAGGATTAACATACTAGACACATTAATGTTTACGTAAGCGCGGGAGTCGTAACAAACGGCTCCTTTTTTATAGGTGGATTATTGAATTCTGTGCAGGATGAAAAACAGATACTGGAAACGATCGAACCGGTAATTGCTACCCTCGGTTTCACGGTGGTAGACGTCAAGGTGAGGTCGATAAAGGGGACAATACAGGTCCGCCTGGTTGTGTACCGGGAAGAGGGCGTAACCTTGGGAGATTGTTCTGAAATTTATAAAACCATCTATCCCAGGCTCGAGGTATTTTTAGATAACGAAGATATTAATCTTGAAGTTTCTTCCCCGGGAATCGGCAGAGTTTTGAAAGACAAAAGGGAGTATCGTATCTTTACCGGCAGGTCCGTCGCGCTGCTGTTCGAAGGGGAAAGTGAATGGGAAGAAGGGGTTATTACCGAAGTCTATTCGGATGCGCTTGTTTTTAAACAGGAAAATGAATTGAATACCGTCAGTTTCGAGAAAATCAGAAAAGCGAAACTGATGTGAATTAGGAGATGAAGAGATGTCAACAGGTTTAGCAGAAGCTGTTAAAATGCTCGTCCAGGACAAGGGCATTTCAGAGGAACTCGTACGAAGTACAATAGAAGAGTTCCTTCTTGCTGCATATAAAAAGAAATTCGGTACCGATGAGAATGCCGTTGTCCGCTTCAGCGAGGAAGGGGACGAAGTAACGATATCCGCTCGGAAAAGTATCGTGGACGAAGTGATGGACCCGGTAGAGGAAATATCACTCGAGGAAGCGAAAGAATACGTTGATGACTGTGAAATAGGGGACGAACTGCTTATAGAAATAAATCCGAAAGATTTCGACAGGGTTGCAATCCAGAGTGCAAAGCAAAAGGCAAAACAGACCCTGCGGGAAATCCAGAAAGACACCCTTTATTCCGAATACAAGGACAAAGTCGGTGAAATGATCATCGGATATTATCAGCGGGAGCGGAACGGCAACATCTACGTCGATTTAGGAAAAACCGAAGGAATATTGCCGAAAAAATATCAGTCTCCGAGGGAAATATACCGTCCGAACGACCGGATTAAAGCGATGATTTATGAAGTCAATAAGTCCCCCTCGGGACTGCAGATTGTCCTTTCCAGGACCCATACCGATTTTGTCCGGAGAATTTTCGAACTCGAAGTTCCCGAAGTCTACGATAAAACAGTGGAAATATTTAAACTTGTCCGGGAACCGGGCTATCGGACAAAAATAGCCGTTTATTCAAACCGCGAGGATGTCGATCCCGTAGGTGCCTGCGTAGGAATGAAGGGTGTACGGATCCAGGCCATTGTGCGGGAAATGGAAGGGGAAAAAATCGATATTCTGAAATATGAATCGGACCCGAGAATATTCATTAAGAATGCTCTTTCCCCCGCGGAGGTGCAGAGCGTAATGATTTTAGATGAAACCAAACGGCAGGCCCTTGCCGTTGTCGCGGAAAATCAGCTTTCTCTGGCAATTGGAAAGCAGGGTCTCAATGTACGTCTGGCGAACAGGCTTGCCGACTGGAATATCGATGTAAAAACCGAAGAACAGTTTGAAGAGATGGATATATCGGCTGAACAGAAAAAAGCCATTTCTGAACTCTTTCGGGACATTCACGATGACACGGAAGAAGAAATTACGCAAATTGCCGAATTACCCGGAATATCTGAGCGTCTTGCTGAAATCCTCAGGCAGAACGGGATTGAATTAATCGAGTCTCTCGTATCGCTGAGCAAGGAGGAACTTGAAAACCTCGACGGCCTGACGGATAATGATGTTAACACGATACGCGAAATTATAGAAGAAAATGTTGAAATTATTGAAGAAGAGGAAGAAGCTGTATCGGAGGAGGAGGGTGAAGAGGAAGAGTCCTTCGCGGAAGATGAAGCGGAGACTTACGAATGTCCCGAGTGCGGCGCTGCAATTACGGTTGATATGAGCTCTTGTCCAAAATGTGGTGTAGGGTTAAGCTTTGAAGTCGAGGAATCAGCCGAGGAAGATGAAGAGGACTAAAAAAAGGTAGTATATGTCAGAAGAGCAGGAAAAGAAACCAAAAGCAACACTTATAAAACACAGAAAACCGGAACCGATAATAGAAACCGATGATGACTCGAAAGAAAAAAAGAAGGTTGTCGTTGTAAAGAAAAAAGTCGTGGTTAAAAAGAAACCGCCGCAGAAACAGGTGCAGCCAAAAGTCACTTCCGAGCCTGTCCGGAAGGCCGGTGAAGAAAAAAGCGAGCAGAAACCCGCAAGGTTTTCGGAACAAAAACCCGAGGTCAAGTCGGATACTCGGGACGCGAAAAAACCTCAACGCGAGGAAAGACCTGCCAAAACGTATA
>CAZSGZ010000015.1:0-16662 GCA_964606455.1 uncultured Spirochaetales bacterium | reverse complement strand
TATAAACGGCCGGAACAGAGAAAGGACCAGGACCGGAAGAAGCCGGATAAACCGTATAAACCGAAACGGCCTTCCGGAGGCGTTCCCGATGCCGAAGAACAGGCACAGAAAAAACAGCCGGGGAAAAAATTCTATAAGGCAAAGAAAAAGAGTGCTTATCAGAAACCCAAAAAAGAAGAACATGAAGAAAAACTGCTGGCGGTCAAGAAAAAACCCGTTCAAAAGGCGAATCCGGTTCCGAAAGAAATTGATATTATGGAAGTTGTCACCGTCTCCGAACTTGCAAGGAAGATGAATCTAAAAGCCTCCGATCTTATCGGAAAATTAATGAGTATGGGGGTGATGGCAACTATCAATCAGCAGATAGATGCCGAAACAGCTGAAATTCTCGCCGGTGAATACGACTGCAAAGTACATATTGTCTCCCTCTACGATGAAACGATAATTGAAACCGAAAAGGACGAATCGGAAGATTTGGAACCGAGGCCCGCGGTGGTAACCGTAATGGGCCATGTCGATCACGGGAAGACGAAACTGCTCGACGCGATACGTTCTACAAATGTCGTCAACGATGAATTCGGCGGAATAACACAGCACATCGGCGCGTATGAGGTGAATCTCGATAAAGGCAACCTGGTATTCCTCGACACGCCGGGTCATGAAGCTTTTACACTAATGCGGGCACGGGGGGCGCAGGTAACGGATATCGTCGTTCTCGTTGTTGCGGCTAACGACGGAGTTATGCCCCAAACCGTGGAGGCGGTCCATCACGCAAAGGAAGCAAATGTACCCATCATTGTCGCAATTAATAAGATGGATTTGGCCGACGCAAACCCCGACCGGATAAAGCAGCAGCTCTCGGAGTATGAATTAATACCGGAAGACTGGGGAGGTACGACCCTTTTCAATGAAGTTTCGGCAATAACGGGGGAAGGTGTCGATGCGCTTTTGGATACCATTATGCTGCAGGCTGAAATTATGGAGCTGAAGGCGAACTACTCCTGCCGGGCCGAGGGCAAGGTGGTTGAATCGAAAATCGATCACGGCCGCGGAATAGTTTCAACGGTGCTTATCGAACGCGGAACGCTTAGGATCGGAGATTCATTTATCGCGGGGATTTATCCCGGAAGGGTCCGGGCCATGTTTAACGACAAGGGACAGAAAATCGATGTCGCGACCCCGTCGATTCCCGTGGAAATCCTGGGCTTTACCGGACTTGCCAAGGCGGGAGACCCGTTCCAGGTTACCGAATCGGAAAAGATCGCGCGCCAGGTAGGATCGAAACGGCAGGAGCTGAAAAAGGTCGAGCAGGCGGAAAATGTCAAGAAAATAACCCTGGACAATCTGTACGATTCAATTCAGGAAGGTGAAATCCAGGAACTGAAGGTCGTTATCAAAGGAGACGTTCACGGTTCCGTCGAGGCGCTGCAGAATGCTTTAGAGCAGCTCAGCACGAAGGAGATACGCCTGAATGTTATTCACGGAGCCGCCGGTGCCATCAACAAAGACGACATTATGCTTGCTTCAGCTTCAAACGCGATTATTATCGGATTTCACGTCCGTCCGACAGGGGACGCGGCCAGTCTCGCGGAACAGGAGCGGGTTGAAATTCGCAGATACAACATTATCTATGACGCGATAAACGACATCCGTTCCGCGATGGAGGGGATGCTGACACCGGATATTAAAGAGGAAATTATCGGCAACGTTGAAGTGCGAAATACGTTCAAGGTACCGAAAATAGGTACGATCGCCGGATGTTTTGTTACTTCCGGAAAGGCGCGCAGAAATTCTTTCGTTCGAATTTTCAGGGACGGAGTGGAAATAGGCTCCGGGAAAATTCACTCCCTCAAGCGTTTCAAAGACGATGTTCGAGAGGTTGAATCGAACTACGAATGCGGAATAGGTATTGAAAATTTTACCGATATCAAAGAAGGCGACCAGCTCGAAATTTTTGAAAAGAAAGAAGTGGCAAAGAAGCTGAGCGAGTAACGACAGGTATGCAGGGAGACAGATTAAAAAAAGTAGAAAGCTTACTGCAGCGGGAAATAGGATCTCTTATATCCCAGAACAGGATAAAAGACCCCCGGATAAATTCGATGATAACGGTTAACCGGGTACAGGCCTCGAAAGACATAGCGTACGCGAAGGTCTACGTATCGAGCTTTTTAGAGGATGCGGAAAACGAAAAATCGGTGGATGCGTTGAACAGCGCGGCGGGTTTTATACAGAAAATGCTCAGTAAAAAAATGAAAACCCGCAATACGCCGAAACTAACATTTATTTACGATCGGTCCCTAAAAGAAGGGTTCATGATCAATAAAATAATCGAGGATACGTCGACTTGAACCGAATCGAGTCGGGTTTTGTCCTTCTTCATAAGCCCCCGGGAATAACATCTTTTTCAGCGCTTCAGGAGATAAAAAAAGCCGTGTATCCCCGGAAAGTAGGCCACACGGGGACCTTGGACAAATTCGCCGAAGGGCTGCTGATCGCGGTTGTCGGGAAAGCGACAAAATTCGCCTCCTATATTACCGATTTAGGGAAAGAGTATACCGCTGAAATAGAGTTCGGACGTGAAACGGACACACTCGACCCGGAAGGTGAGGTTATAAAGGAAAATTGCCCTATTCCCGACCGCGGTACGGTGGAAACCAGGGCGGCGGAATTCGTGGGTGAAATATTGCAGGTACCCCCCATATATTCAGCGGTCCACGTCCGTGGAGAGCGGGCCCACAAACTCGCCCGGAAGGGGGAAGCGGTACGGCTTGCAGGAAGAGCTGTCAGCATCTATGCAATGAAGATTATCACCTATGAACCTCCCTGTCTCAGGCTCGATGTCCACTGTTCTAAAGGCACCTATATACGGTCCTTAGCGAGAGACTTGGGGAAAAGCTGCGGCTCCTGCGGGTATGTTACAAAACTTCGCAGAAATTCAATAGGAGGATTTTCCTTAACGGAAACTGTTTTCCCCGGAGATTTCAAACCGGAGCGGGACATTATCCCCCCGGAACGGATACTGAAGAGAATTGAAGCAATCCGCATTCTCCACTGCAAATCGGAATACTTGGAGAGGATTCTGTACGGGAAACCGGTGGAAGAAGAAATTTTTACCGAAATTCCTTCGGATGACGGGATATACGCCGTTTTTGACCAAAAAAGCGAAGAATTTGTTGCCCTTCTCGAGAGAAAAATGGGCAGTTTCATATATAAATTCGTGGGAATGCAGGTATGCAGGTAATAAACTGGACGGATTTTCTGCATAACGGGATATCGGGAAAGAGAGGAGCGGCGATTACCATCGGTGTTTTTGACGGTCTCCATATCGGTCATCAGCGTCTTGTCCAAAGCATTCTGTCCTTTTCCGAAAAGACGGGTACAGCTGCAACTGCCGTATTTACGTTTACGAACAATCCTTCCGCCTTTTTTCATCCCGGCGGATTTCTAGGCAATATTTTAACGGTGCGTCAGAAATTGGAGCTTTTTTCCGCGTACGGACTGGATTACGCGGTGCTCATTGACTTTTCTGCTAAATTTAGTAAACTGACGGGAAACGAATTTTTTTCGATAATTGGTGAGCATATCGAAATAGAGTATGTCTGCCTGGGGAAGAATTTTCACTGCGGAAGAAACAACGACACACATTCCGAAGAAGTGAAAAAGAAGTTAGGTGCCGAAGGAAAAAAAGTGGAAATAATCAGCCAGGTACCGTACAAGAACGAACCTGTCAGCAGTACCAGGATTCGACGGGAACTTCTGTCGGGGAATATGTACGATGTGAACAAAATGCTTGGAAAACAATATGAACTTGACTGCACGGGAGGAACGGAAAGTATACGGCAGATCCTCCCGGCGGACGGTACATATACGGTTGCGGTAAAGGGTGCGGCGGAGGAAAAAAAAATTGAGGAAATAACGATAGAAAATAAAAAGCTTATATTCCCCGGAACCAACAGGGGTAAAACAACAATAAAAACAATACAATTTATTGATCGAGTTATGGAATAAAGGAGTAAAGAAAATGGCGATTACAAACGAAGAAAGAAAAAAAGTTATCACCGAATATGGTGAAAATGAAAAAGACACCGGTTCGACGGAGGTGCAGATAGCACTCCTGACCGAACGAATTAAAGATCTTACTGAACATTTAAAAATACACAAGAAGGACCACAGTTCCCGCCGGGGGCTGCTGAAGTTGGTCGGACAGAGAAGAAGATTATTAAAATATTTGAAGAAAACGGACTTAGATAAATACAGGAGCCTTTTGGAAAAACTGGGCTTACGAAAATAAATAGGAAAAAAAATATGCATGAAGTGAAATTTAGAATAGGTGATAAAGATTTAATACTGGAAACGGGGAAAATGGCGAAACAGGCTAACGGCGCGGTTGTCGCCCGCTACGGCGATACGGTTGTGCTTGCAACGGTGTGTTGTTCCGACTCCCCCGTCGAAGGGCTTGATTACGTCCCCCTGCAGGTAGAATACAACGAGAAATTTTATGCCGCGGGAAAAATACCCGGCGGCTTTTTAAAACGGGAAGGAAGACCGAAAGACAAAGAAGTTCTTGTCTGCCGTCTTATCGACAGACCGATGAGGCCGCTGTTTCATAAAAAATTCCAGCGAGACATCCAGGTCGTCCCGACTGTAATTTCCGCCGACCAGGTAAATCCGCCGGACATATTGGCAATGGTGGCCTCCTCGGCTGCCGTCGTTATCTCGGACATCCCCTTTGACGGACCGATTGCCGGCGTCCGGATTAGTTCGGTCAACGGCGAACTGGTGGTAAATCCGACATTCAGTCAAATTGAAGAGGGAGAACTGGATATCATCGTTGCAGGAACCGAAAGCGGTATCACCATGGTAGAAGGCGGCGCGAAGGAAGTAGACGAACAAAAGATGCTTGCGGCAATTGAAGAGGCGGAAAAGTACATCGTAGAATTGTGCAAGATACAAAACAAACTGCGCGAACTTGCCGGGGTCGAAAAGATAGTAATTTCAGAGGATGAGGATGTTTTCTCCCTGAAAGACAAAATAAAAGACTTCGCATACGAAAAGCTGAAGGAAGCAAACTTTGTTTCCGGAAAGGAAACCCGTAGAAAGGCCATAAAAGCGATAAAGGAAGAAACCCTTGCCGCTTTTGAAGAAGAATTGGAAGAAGATGATCTAAAAAAAGTCGGCGAACTCTTTGAAGATATGGAGTATGAAATTGTCCGCGCGTCGATTTTGGAAAAGGGCGTTAGGACCGACGGAAGAGGAGTTGCCGACATCCGGCCGATCAGCTGCGAAATCGATGTTCTGCCCCGTACCCACGGTTCCGCTCTATTCACCAGGGGGGAAACCCAGGCACTGGCCGTTACCACTTTAGGGACCGTAGTGGATGAAAAAATTATCGACGATATCGACAGCGATAAACGCTACGATCCGTTCATGCTGCATTACAATTTCCCTCCCTTTTCCGTCGGTGAAACCGGACGGCTCGGTACAGGCAGAAGAGAGATAGGGCACGGACATCTCGCGCAGCGGGCCATCGAGGCCGTGCTGCCGGACAAGGAGGCTTTTCCCTATACAATACGGATTGTTTCGGAAGTGCTCGAATCAAACGGCAGCTCCTCCATGGCAACGGTCTGCGGCAGTTCCCTGTCGCTCCAGAATGCCGGCGTTCCCATAAAAAAGTCCGTCGCGGGAATTGCAATGGGACTTATCAGTGAAGGCGAGAAATCCGTTATTTTAAGCGATATTTTAGGTGAAGAAGACCACCTCGGGGACATGGATTTCAAGGTCGCCGGTACCGAAAACGGCATTACCGCCTTTCAGATGGACATTAAAATATCCGGAGTCAGCAAAGAACTGATGGAAAAAGCATTAGACCAGGCGAAACAGGGGAGAATGCATATCCTCGGAATCATGAATGAAACAATCAGCGTTCCGAAGACGGAAATTTCACAGTACGCGCCGCAGATCATCAGTTTCCAGGTGGATACCGAAAAAATCGGCGCCATCATCGGCAGCGGCGGAAAAACAATAAAACATATTTCGGAACAGTTCGATGTCAATGTCAATATTGAAGACGACGGAACGGTAACGATCTCCGGAAAGAACCGGGACAAAACCGGGGCTGCGGAAGACTATATTCAATCGATGATCCAGGAACCGGAAGTGGGAAGGGTCTATAAGGACTGTCCCGTTAAACGGATTATGGATTTCGGGGCTTTTGTCGAAATCCTTCCCGGACAGGAAGGTCTTGTTCATATTTCAAAACTTTCGAGAGAGCGGGTAAACAGTGTTACGGATGTCCTGAAGGAGGGACAAAAGATCGATGTAAAGCTCCTCGAAGTAGATAAAATGGGCCGGTTGAACCTGAGCTATATCGACGCGATAGATCCCGACGGTGAACGTCCGCGCAGCGGCGGAGACAGCCGGTCCGGGAATTATAATTCCTCCAACCGGAGAAGGGGTTGATAGCCCGGCAAACATTACAGAACGGAGCAAAAATTGTCATGGAATCGGTTCCGCATACGCGGACCGTTTCCATCGGATTCTGGTTTCTCCACGGATCAAGGGACGAAACAGCCGAGGAACTGGGAATGTCCCACTTTCTCGAACATATGATGTTCAAGGGCACGGAAAATCTATCTGCCCTTGAAATTGTAAAAACAATCGACAGGGTGGGCGGAGTACTTAACGCCTTTACGGAAAAAGAACAGACCTGTTTTTACTGTACAATTGCTTCCCGGCACGCTACACTCGCGGTGAAACTGCTGTCGGAAATGACATTCCGGTCAGTCCTGCCGGAGCAGGAAATATCGCGGGAACGAACAGTCATTCAAAATGAAATAGATGAAATTGAAGACATTCCGGAAGAAAAGGCGTACGACTTATTTTTACGGAACATTTGGGGAGACCATCCCCTGGCAAACCGGATCACCGGAGAGACTGATACAATACACAATTTCAATCGGGAAAATCTATTCGAGTTCTACAAAAAGTGGTACGTTCCCGAGAATTTAATTATTTCCATTGCCGGGGACATACAGTTCGATGCGGTTATTTCCACCATCGAAGGAGAGCTTCCCGGTACATTTCTCCGGAAACCGCCGGCAAACCGTTCCCATCCGGTTAGAATTGTGTCGGAGGAGTACATATCTTCCCGTTTTCAGCAGGTACAGGTTATTACAGGCACAGCCTTTGCCGTCCCGGACTCCATCGAGGAATTTTATCATTTTCTCGTTTTCAGCACCATCTTCGGAGAGTCAATGAGTTCCCGTCTGTTCCAGGCGGTCCGGGAACAGCTGGGACTGTGCTATTCCATCCAGGCAATGCGCACCTATTTTTCTTCCACGGCCCTGTGGAATGTGTACGCGAATACGTCCCCGGCACTGCTGAATAAACTGCTTAAGGCGCTCAATTCCGAGTTTCATCTGCTTTTCAAGAAACCGCCTGATAAAACCGAGCTCAAAGACGCGATAAGCCACTTGTCCGGCGGGCTGATACTTTCGTTAGAAGATATGGAAGTGAGGATGAAGCGGATGGTCCGTCATTACCTTCTAGGCGGGGAAATCCACAGCGCGGACGTCTCGATCCAGCTATTGGAAGCAATTACAATTGATGATATAAACAATATTATCGAGAAATACATCCGGAGCGGAGATTTCAATCTTTTGGTTTTCGGGACAA
Organism: uncultured Spirochaetales bacterium; assembly: GCA_964606455.1. Lineage (GTDB taxonomy): Bacteria > Spirochaetota > Spirochaetia > SPDA01 > CAZSGZ01 > CAZSGZ01. Next base: position 8,988 of record CAZSGZ010000015.1, on the reverse strand, counting down.
GGAATCTCGATAAGCGGAAAAAGACATCTATACAGTTCTAACAGGAAACGACATGAGTATAACCGTGCATGTGAAAGCCGAAAAGCCGGAATTTGTTCCGGTACAGCAATCCGTTCATTCCTCCGGATATGACTTAAAGGCCGCCGTCGAAACCGCGGTATCAATTGCTCCGGGGGAACGGAAACTGGTTCCGACAGGGATACGGCTGGAAATACCGGCAGGGTTCGAAGGCCAGGTCCGGCCCCGCTCAGGGCTGGCCCTGCGGCACGGAATAACGCTTCTCAATTCACCGGGGACGATTGACGCCGACTACAGAGGTAATGTCGGGGTAATACTCTACAATGCCGGCGACGAGGATTTTCTCATTCAACCGGGGGACCGGATTGCTCAAATTGTTTTCTGCAGTGTAACATCCGCTGAAATGAAACACATCGAAATTTTGAATAAAAGCGAGCGCGGAGAAGGGGGCTTCGGCTCAACGGGAATATAGAAAAACATATTTTATGAGAAGAAAATACACCATCATTTTTTCTTATATCGGTAAAGAATTTATTCTTTCGTTCATTGTTGCCTTCCTCTTCTTCTTTTTCATTTTTTTTGTAAACCAGATGCTTCTGCTTGCGGAGGACGTTTTATCGAAGCATGTACCTTTTAAAGATGTGCTTCTCCTTATTATTTACTCTCTTCCCCTCATCGTTTCCTTGGCATTTCCCTTCGGTTCCCTCGTCGGCGCTTTGATGGCCGTCGGGAGGTTTTCCTCCGACAACGAGATACTGGCTTTTCAGGCCTCCGGGGTTGCCCGGCGGAAATTATTTTTTCCCATTTTCCTCGTCGGCATTTTGTTTTCCGTTTTTTCTTTTTTTATCAACGATTATTTTCTCCCGAAGGGAACAATCAACTTTAACAAACTTTTCCGAAAACTGCTCTATTCGAACCCGGAAATGGAATTGGAACCCTATTCCGTTAAAAGGTATCAGGACAGCATTCTGATAACCGGCGACGTTTCGGGAAATCGAATTGACGGGCTCACGATTATCGATAAAGACCCGGATGACAACCGCAGGATGATTATGGCGAAATCCGCGGTTTTAGGTGAAAGTACGGAACAGCAGGGTGTCATTTCGCTTGAACTGACCGATGTTTTCAGTCATATAGCGGACGGGAAACGGGTAACGAGGGCGGAGTATTTAATTTCAAGAAAAATGATTTACAATATCCTGCTGAAGGACATCTCCTTTTCGGTACGAAATCCAGGTCCGAGCGAAATGAGTTCCCGGGACGTGTATTCGACAATTCAGGAAAAACGCACGGCGGTTAACGATAAAATAGCGCAGAATGAACGGCTGCTGCGGGAATACCGGTACAATATCAGGCTGAATTACATGATAAGTATATCGGATGCCGATGGAATTGACGAAAAAACCGCCGCGGAGTTGAGCCGGCAGCTTGAAGAAGTTGAGAAACTGGAGAACAAACAGTTCTACGACAGGTCCCTCCATTTGTACAGGCTGGAGTTTCACAAAAAAATTGCCGTTCCCATCGCATGCTTTATTTTTGTTATCTTTGCGTTTCCAATAGGACTGTTTACAAAGCGGAGCGGAAGATCAGTCGGTTTCGGAATAGGGCTGTTAATCGCCGTTATTTATTGGGGGATGCTTTTCGCGGGACAGACCTTCGGGCTTAGGGCGAGAATATCACCGATTCTATCGATGTGGGCCCCGAACATCGTTATTATTGTAATGGGTCTGACGGGATTTCTTGTAAGGGGAAGGAAATGACGCTGCTGTACAGGATGATTTTGTTTGCCTTTATTCCGGTATTCATTCTCGCGCTGTTTTTTTTCATCCTTATTCTAGAGCTTGTCGATTTGTTCGCGAATTTGTGGCGCTACCTCAATTTTGACGTTCCGTTGGTATCGATCTTTAAAGTATTGCTCCTGTATCTGCCGAAGTGTATCTCATTTTCCGTACCGATAGCACTATTGTTCGCGGTTTCCTTTACTTTAGGAAATTTCTATGCGAACAACGAGTTGATATCGATTTTCGGAGCGGGGGTCAGTTTGTTCCGTTTTGTCCTCCCGGTCCTCTTTGTTTCCCTTCTGTTAAGCGGGTTGTGGTTTTTATTCGAGGAACATGTCGTTATCGATACTCTCGAGAAAAAAAACGAACTGTCGAATAACCTGCTCAAGCAGCAGTCGAGTCTGAGCAATACCAACGTCACCGTCATGAGTCCGGACAACAGCGTTGTATACCACGCGGAATACTATAACGATGAAACTAAAACACTTTCCAACGTTATGGTTATCCAGCGGGGAGAGGATATGACCTTTCAGCGAAGGATCGAGTCCGACAGGGCGGAATGGAAAGAGGAGAAATGGGTGTTTAAAAACAGCAGGCTTTTTTCGTGGAACGAGGAGGGGACTTTTGTTACCGAAAAGTATATCAGTGAGTATACGCTGCCTGTTTTTAATCAGCGTCCCGCTTCGTTTCGAAAAACAGTGCGGAATGTGGAGGAAATGGCACGAGTGGAAGCGAAGGAGTGGGTTGAATCTCTTAGGAAATCCGGCCTTCCTTTCCGTGGGGCACTAACGGAGTACTATAAACGCTTTTCCTTTGCCCTCACCCCCTTCGTCGTCGCGATGATTTCAGGTGCAATCGGGGGAAGATTAAAAAAGAACATTCTTCTCATGAGCCTCTTGTTAAGTCTGGTAATATCGGTTGTATACTATGTTATGCAGATGGTCCTTATCCTCTTTGCAAAACTCGGTTATATACCGCCGCTTGCGGGGGCGTGGGGAACATTTCTTATATTTTTATGTACAGGATTTTGGCTTTTTAAAAACGCACGAACATGATACGATTTACAATAGAACAAAAAGACAGCGGCAGCTCGGCACGGCGGGGAATTCTCGAGTTACATCACGGAAAAGTTTCAACTCCCGCTTTCATGCCCGTGGGTACAAACGGGACGGTAAAGGCGCTGCACCACGATCTAATAGACGAAATCGGTTACGAAATTATCCTTGCAAACACCTATCATCTGTATTTGCGGCCGGGGATAGATATTATTCGAAAGGCCGGGGGACTGCACAGCTTTGCATCGTGGAACACAAATATATTAACGGACAGCGGGGGGTATCAAATCTTTTCCCTGGCAGACAGGCGCAAAATTCAAGAAGACGGGGTTTCGTTTACGTCACATATCGACGGGTCGTCTCATTTTTTAACTCCCGAAGGAGTTATCGATCTGCAATGCGGTTTTGGAAGCGATATCCTCATGCCCCTCGATGTCTGTACCGAGCCCGACATCGACTACCGCTTTGCCGCATCCGCACTCAGGCTTACAACCGACTGGGCGAAAAAAAGTTACCGGCGATGGAACGAGTGTCAGGGCACAAAAGGGGCATTATTCGGAATTATCCAGGGGAACTTTCATAAAGATCTGCGCAGACAGAGCTGTTACGAGATATCCTCCATCGGATTTCCCGGACTGGCCATTGGAGGACTGTCGGTTGGGGAGGAGAAAGAGGTTTTTCTCGATTTTCTCGGTTATACCGCGGAACTGCTGCCGAAGGAAATTCCTCATTACGTAATGGGGATCGGTACGCCCGATTATATCCTGCATGCAATAGAACAGGGTATCGATATCTTCGACTGTGTTCTTGCTACAAGGATTGCCAGGAACGGAACGGTATTTACCGACGAAGGGACAATATCGCTGAAAAAGGAACAGTACACGGATGATTTCGGTCCTATTCTCGAGGGCTGCGGATGCAGGACTTGCCGTAAGTTTTCCAGGGCCTATCTGCGCCATCTTTTTAAAACAAGAGAAATTTTAGGGCCCATGCTCACGACGGAACACAACCTCTATTTTCTTCAGAATATGATGCGCGGCGTCCGTCTGGCAATACAAGAGGGTAGGTTTACCCGGTATAAAGAAAAATTTTTACGGAAGTATTATGGAACAAACCGGCAGCAGTGAAACAACCCAGGAATTGACGATAAAAAAGAGTACGAAAAATACCGTTTTAGTTATGCTTTCTACCTTTGTGTCGCGGATGCTTGGTTTCGCGAGAATTGCGGTAATCGGCAGCATTTTCGGCGCGTCCGGAAAAGCCGATGTTCTTAATTCAGTTTTTACAATTCCGAATAATCTGCGGAAATTAATGGCCGAGGGGGCCCTTTCATCCGCTTTTATTCCGGCCCTTTCCAATTCGCTTGTGAACGATCCTTCCGGTAAGCGCTCGAAAAGTATTGTTCGGAATATTCTGACATTTCAGATTGTTGTCCTTGTCCCTTTTTGCGTGCTTTCTATTATTTTCGCGGACCCGCTTATCCGATTTGTTCTTGTCGATTTTGATACGGCGGAACAGGTCCTGCTGGCAGTTCGCCTGTTCCGGTGGTTTATAACCTATCTCCTGCTTATCAGCATCAGCGCCGCCATGATGGGGACCCTCAATTCACACAATGAGTTTTTTGTCCCGGCGTTAACGCCCATGCTTTTTTCGGCGGCTGTTATTTCTTCAATTCTTTTTCTGCACAGGTATTTAGGTGTTTTCTCCATGGTTGTTGGTGTAATAACAGGCGGCGTGCTGCAGATCCTGTTTCAAATGCCGAAATTTCATGCCTTAGGGTACAGCTTTAAACCGGATTTCCGGTTTTCAAATCCCGATTTTAAAAAAATTCTTCGGAATTGGCTTCCCGTTGTCGCTACTTCATCTATTTTTACCATCAATCAGCAGATTGCCGTCCGATTTGCAACAGGGCTGGATATCGGAAGCGCCTCGGCCCTTCATTATGCTCTTGTTTTTTTCCAGCTTCCCTTCGGTATTTTTTCAGCATCCATTACAACGGTGCTCTTCCCGAGAATGAGCAAACAGGCCGGCAAAGATGATACGAAAGGACTTATGGAGAGTATTCAATACGGTATCCGCTTTTTACTGCTGACCCTTATCCCCTCGGCGTTTATTTTGGCCATACTGGGCAATGAGATTATTTCCGTTGCAATGTTTCGCGGGCAGTTTACACTGGAGGCGACCATCCTTACCGGACGTGTTCTAACCGCCTATGTCCTGGGTCTGTTCAGTGTCGGGGCTTTTAATTTCCTCCAGCGGTTTTTCTACTCCATCCATAATTACAAGCTGCCCTTTTTTCTCGCTGTCATCGTTGCCGTAATCGACATTGCCTTTTCCTTATGGCTGAAAGAAACCTATCTCGGTGTGGTAGGATTGGCCCTTGCGAATACAATAGCATTCACCATCGGATGTATCATCAGTGTTTCCATCGTGCGGATGAAACTCGGCGGAATAAAAGGAAAACCAATTCTCATTTCGTTTCTCAAAGTTCTCATCTCTTCCGTCGTTTCGGGTGTTTTTATTTTTATTGTGAAAGATATTTTCGGTCCCTGGTGGCAGGAGGGGAGTACGGTTCTCGGTTTCGGTATTCTCGTTATAGAAGGTGTCCTTTCGTTCGGTATAATTCTAGGTATGTATTTTTTGCTAAAGGTCGATATATTTATTAATATGCTGGAAAAAAAGAAGAAAAAATGAAACTGAACATACTACCGGCACTTATTCTGTTGTGCGCTATAACATCCGCGCTCAGCGGGCAGGAAAACACTTCTCTTACGGAAGAACGAAAAAGGACCCTTCAATTCGGTATCGATTCTGAAATTGAACCGCTGATCGATCAACTTGTCGATGAAAAGGATGAATCGTTTATACAGGAAATTTCCTCTCTCTTCGAACAGTCGCGTACCATAAAAATTCGTACCGCCTGTCTTAAATATTTGAAGTCGGTGGAAAGCGACGGGGTCTTAGGTCCTGCGGAAGATATTATGCTCCATTATGAAGACCATCCGCTGCCTCTCGTTAAAGAGGTAATTGACTACATAAGCAGCATCCGGGAAACAATTGAGCTTGAAAAAATAGTCCATCTTATAGAAGGGGAAAATACAATCGCGGCCGCGGCAATAAGAAGGTTCAGCACCCTCGAAGTCGAGGGACTTACGGAAGTATTGAAAAAAAAGTACGACGACAGGAACACGGACACGCCGTTACGGGCGGAAATCCTTCTCGCCTTCGGTAATCTGAAAGATGAAAGCACCATTCCATTGCTCGAGGCAGTCGCGCGGGATGACGGAGAGGACGCGACGCTGAGACATTATGCCTGCTCCGCCTTAGGAGAAATCGGAGACCCTGAAAGTCTTCCAGTCCTTATCGGCGTGTATTCAAGCGACGACGCCTTGACAAGGAGTTATGCCCTGTACGGAATAAGCAAGATTGACGATCCGAAGTCTTCGGAGATCGTTCTCTCCGCACTGCGGGATTCCTACTGGAAAATACGGGTTTATGCCTGCGAAGCCTTAGGTGAAAAAAAATTGAAGGAAGCCGTTCCCGCGCTTCAATACAAAGCCGAAAAAGACCCGGAAGTACCTGTACGCAACGCGGCCGTTACGGCCTTAGCGGAAATCGGCGGAAACGATGCTTTGGAAACCTTATATAAACTTTTTGAAACGGACCTCACGAATACAAATGTCCGCATTACGGCATTCAACGGACTCGCGGAACATCATTTTTCGGCATCTTTAGGAAAAATAGAGGAAGTTTTTGAGAAGGAACTTGCAAAGGACCGTTCTGCTATTTTGGATTATATCTGTAAAACATTGTCTATGAAAGTGGCGCCGAACCTGACGGAATTTTATAAAAAAATGCTCGACCACGGCAGTTTGACCGTTAAAATTCACGCTTTACGCGGGATCGCGACGAATTCCGTCCAGCAGCTGAAAAGTGAAGTGGAGAAACTTGCCGGTGAGGAAATGCCGAAAAGTATCCGAAAGCATGCCCTTCAGACACTTGAATCGTTGTAGTCTTTCTCCGGAGGTCCCGGGTGAGAGGTAAGGCGCATAATTCTGTTAATTCGTTCCAATGGAGAGATGTATTTCCGGAAAAAGAAGCGTACATGTTTTCCGTTATCCGAAATTGCTGTGATTTTTTTCCCCAAACAGTTATCGACGCTGCGTTCACTGTCTTCCGGGAAAAAAGAGGGTTTCCGGGAATGAAACGTGAAGCTGTTGCCGCCGCCTGTAATTTCTCCGATGCACCGGGGAAAGGGGTGGAGAAAAATAACGAAGGGTGATCCGTCGCCGCCGACGCAAAACCTGGAGTTTGAGGAAAATGTATGGACATTCCGAAGCCCGATTTGCGTGTTTTGACCTTCCACAACCATTTCAATTGCCGTACCCTGTCGAACACCGGCGGAAACGGTTTCGCTTCCGCGTCTGAAAAGAGAATCCATTGAAAGCCGCATTCTCCGGACAAAAAAAACAATTAGACCCACGACGGCGATACAGGCCGCGATGAGAACGATATATTTCCAGGATTTGTCTTTCGGCAGACGGAATTTCCCGGGGGAAAACTCGACGGCAACATCGATTGTCGGAGGGGAAAAGCGAAGATCGCTGTCGAATACCGGTCTCAGCTGCAGGGTATGCGAACCCGCGTCCATGCCATCGGGCATTTGTATTTCGGCATCCAGGACGGCTTCCTCCCCCGGAGGGATAACCGCTTCGGGGCGGTTCAGTAAGATATTTATATTTCCAAGGTAAAGACCTTCTAAGGTTACCGATTTTTCCGCCGTGTCATGATTTTTTACGCGTATCGGGATGGTCGCGGTGGACGCTATTTCGCCCAAATTGCCCGGCGCTTCGAGGGAAGGATTTCCAAGAAATTCATTGGAATCATCGGAAGAGTCGGTGTCCGCAGCATCCGGATACTCGACAACAGCCGATTCGAGATCGGAAGAAAGATCATCGATAAAGTTTTCTTTTTCACCGGAAACGGTACCGGCACCGTCCGGACCCGGAAGGTGAACAATCCGCAGTTCCCAGTCCTTACGGCCGATTTGAGCGGTAATGTTTTCCAATTCCGTTTCAATGTCCCGCTTTCCGTACGCAAAAGGGCTGTCCGGCGGGGGATCATGGATACCGTCGGTAAGAACGATAATATGTTTTTTTCTTGCCTCCGGCAAATCAGCCGTATACTGATACAAATACTGCAGGGCCCGCAGCAAATCGGTGTAACTGCCGAGGGGCTGTAACAGGAGTATATGCTTAAAAACACCCTCCATATCTTCGGATGTGGTAATCTGTTTCGAAACCTCGATTTGGGGAGCACCGTTAAAACTAATCAGATGAAAAAAATCCCCCTCCTGCAGGTGGTTCGTAACGGTGTCTTCGACAACAATTTCTATCAGATCGTCAAAAATGGGAAAAACACTTTCAGAGGTGTCGAGGAGCACGATAAGGTCGATATTGCCCGCCGTCGCGGCAGTAGGGGCAATACACACAATGCCGAGTATCAGCAGACATATTTTTACTCCTCGTCTCATGGTTTATATCTCTACGGCGGCGATACTCTCGATGGAATAATCGTAGTCCCGCTCATTAATTGTAAACTTCAGCGTATCGCCGAGCTTGTGATGCAGAAGTTTTTCTCCTAAGGGGGAGAGATAGGAAATAATGTTCTTGTCGGGCTCCGATTCCCATGGACCGAGTATCGTAAACTCCTCTTCAGTTGCCTCGAGGTTGTTCTTGAGAAGCACCTTTGTTCCGAAGCTGACCTTCGAGGTGTCGACATCGTTCTTTGTCATGATGTGGGCGCGCTCAATTTCCTCCTTCAGCCTGCCGGCAGTCGAATTGAGAAAATCCTGACGCTCCTTCGCAGCCTTGTACTCGGCATTTTCCCGCAAATCGCCGAGTTCCATTGCGGCGCCGATTTCTTTCGAATTTTTCGGTACTTCGACATCTAAAATATGTGTCAATTCTTTCTGTTTCCTGCTGTAGCTGTCCGCGGTAACAAGCAGCCTTCGTTCGGCTTTATCGAGTCCTACTTCGCCGTAGAATTGAAAATCGGGGAATATTTCGGTAATTTTGTTTCTCAGTTCGATTTTTATCGACGGGTCGATATCTTTTACATCGTTAACGAGTGTA
>CAZSGZ010000014.1:0-29751 GCA_964606455.1 uncultured Spirochaetales bacterium | reverse complement strand
CGGGCGGCGGCTCCGGCTCTGGGGGCTGGGGGGGTTCGGGTTCGGGAGGCGGTTTAGGTTTTTCGGGGACATAGCCTTCGAAAATGTCCTCCTCCTGAAAATCCTCCTCCTCTTCGGGAGGCAAATCGAGGTCCTCTTCCATCTCCGAGAGGGTAATTGTTTCCTCGTCTTCGTGAATGGCTATAACGGGGTCGATGCCGCCGATATCGATGATCGGGACCGTTTCCGATGCTAAACCGGGAATTTCTTCAAACAGGAGGCTGTCCTCCTCCTTTTCGCTGCTTTCAGCCACTTGTTCCGCCGACTGACGGAGCTTTGTAAAATGGCGCAGACTCCGTTCTATGGCCTCTTTATTTTCATGTTCCAGGTCCTCGGCCAGTTTTTCATATAGTTCGAGGCTCCGGTTCAGATTATCCAGGTCCTCCTCCGTTCCGCCGGCACCCTGCATGTCGGCAAGTTCACCCGCTTCCTGCATCGCGGCTTCCCGGTTTCCGCCGGCACTGAGTGCCTGAATAAGCCTGGTGGCAATCTCCTGATTGCCGGGATATTTTTCCCGTAAATACTGAAATATTTCCACCGCCCGGTCATACTGCCCCGATTCGAAATAGAGGTCTCCTAAGAGGACCTCGCCGTCGAGGAACTGTCCTAACTCTTCGACAAGGCCGCTGCATGTTGCAATGGCCGCCTCCATTTCGCCGATTGAGCGGTAAAAATCGATAATCTGAAAACCGATACTCTTGTTTGTCGGTTCCAGTTTTCCGGCTTTTTCGTAAAAATCCTTTGCTTTGTCTGGTTTTCCGGTTTTTTCGTACAACAGCCCCATTCCCGCGTGGGCCTCCGCGTTTTCCGGTTCCCTTTCCAGGACCGTCTGCAGGTTCTTCAAGGCATTCTGGTAATGTTCGGTGGCAATATAGACATTGCTCAATACAATGCGGGCGTGCGTGTCCCCCGGGTCTTTTTTCAGCACTTCCAAAAGATGGTCGATGGCTTCCTTGTGGTTTCCCTTTTCCTGATGAAGCTGCCCTAAATTGATTGCCGCCCGGGAATATTCGGGATTTTTTTGAACAATTTCCCTGTAGTATGTTTCCGCTTCCTCTGTTTTGCCCTGCTCCGCCAGCACAACGGCAATATTGTTCTTTGCCTGAACATTGTTCGGATCTTTTGCCAACAAGTTCTGAAACGTTGCTACCGCTTCTTCCCCTTTCTGCAGTTTCTGCTGAACTACTCCGAGGTTATTGAGACTGTCCAGTGAGTTCGGCTGTAATTCCAGGACTTTTTTATACGATTCCTCCGCCGCAATCAGTTTTCCCGATGCTTCATAGGCAACGCCTAGATTGTACCGGAGGGTGGAATGCTTCGGATCGATTTCGAGCCCTTTTTCGTACACTTCAATCGCTTTGTCGAATTGCCGCTGTTTCTCGTAAACCGTCCCTAAGTTATTGTACGCCAGCACAAAATCGGGCTGCAGTTCGAGGGCTTTTTCGTAATATTCAACTGCCCGTGGAAGATCCCCGATTTGTTTGTAGATGTTTCCCAGGTTGTAGGAGATGTCCGCCCGGTCCGGGGCCAAGCCGAGGGCCTTTTCCATTGCCGCGGCAGCTTCTTTCCGTTTCCCCTGCGCCCTGAGCATAACTCCGATATTGTTAAAGGCCTCCGGATTGTTCGGAAACAATTCGACCGATTTCCGAAACTGCTCTATTGCCTCGTTATACTTGTTCTGTTTGCCGTAAATATTGCCTAAAAGAGTCCGCACCGCCGGATGTTCCGGATTTTGTTCGACTAAGCGGAGAGCAAAGGTTTCCGCCGTTTCGAAATCCTCGATAGTAAGGGCGTTTTGGGTCCGGGCAAGGAGGTCTTTATACTCCATACTCACTGCCTCAATCCGGAAGGTCTCGCGCTTACCTCTTCCGAAAAATTACTGTGATGCGGGGGGGATGATTCATCGTACGCGACAATTGAAAAATAGTACAGTTTATTGTTATCGAGATTGCCGACGGTGACCTTCGTAACATTACCTACGTCTATCGGCGAACCGCCCAGGCTGCTTCCCGTACCCCAGTACATTCCCGGCGTGTCCCCGTAGTAAACGAGATAGCCGGCGGCGTCCGTATCGGCAACGGCCTTCCAGGACAGTTCAATTTCTCCGTTCCCCGGTTCCGCCCTAACCTCCTCCGGCGTAGTCGGCTGAAAGTCGGGTTCATATTCATACACAATTTCAGAAACCACCGGGCTGTGTTTCCCGTGTCCGTCGGTGAATAATTTTGCCATAAGCTGAAGGAACCGTCCCTTTGCTGGCTCCTGCGGCGCTTCGCCCGGCTGTATCTCCCTCCAGCCGGGATCTTCCGGCGACCGAAGGGGGGAAAAAATATCGGTGGTATAGTAATAATAGTTAACCGCTGTATTCTCCGGAAGGGTATCGACGGGCGTTACCGACAGCAGGGCCGAACCGTTATACCCGAGATCGAGGAGCCCGGTTATCATCGCCCCTCCGGTTTTTTTATATCTATGGGTAAAGGGATCGGTAACGAAACCTTTGGTAACCCGGAATTCATCGATAAATCCGGTAAAATTTTCACCGATTCTAATCGATTCGCTGGAAAACTGGCCCGCGCCGGGCAAAAAAATCGTGCCGTCTTCCCGCCGGCTGCTGCTTGCATAGATTATTCCTTCCGGGACCTCGTCTACCAGATATTCGAGAAGCCCCGTCCGGCTGTTAAACCGGAGAAGATGGTGTTTCCAGCGGCGCGGTACAAGCTGCGTTTTACCGCTTACCGTTACCTCGTATTCCGAACCGTCCGGGGGAATGAAAAAATTGATAAATTCCCACTGCAGCCGCCGGTTCCGGACGGAGCAGATGACCTGCTGCGTAATGAGGTCGCTTCCCCGCTGGTCCGACCCCTGCCAGAAAAACAGGGTCTCACCTTCTTCCAAATTCGCGGGGTACATCCAGAACTCAAAGGTAAAATCGAGCCAATTGCTTCCGGGAGCAAAGAGGGCGCCGGATTGTGGGCTGAGATAGATGACCTGCTCCCGCTGAAAAACGGCTGAACCGCTCCCGAACTGTTTCATTTTCGGCGTAACGGCAGCGGATGTCCCGTCAACCCGGTAATTACCCGTCTCATCCAGAATTCCGCCGGTATTGAAATGAAAAAGCATGTCGGTATGTTCATCGGGCCTGTATTCCCCCTCCCGCAGGACCACATCCGGGTAACCGTGCCGACCCTCCTGAAGGGTTATATTTCTACTAAAAGCGGTGCTGATACTGCTCCAATTGTCTTCCCTGCCGATACGGACACTTTGTTCCAGGGAAGGCAGGTACCCGGCAGAGAAGACAAAAAAGACTAATCCGAGAAACGCGTATTTTTTCATAATGATACGTTTATAAGTATCGACATTTTCCCGCAATCCTATATATTCTGAATTGTAATGGCCGGACAGTCAAAGTTATTAGGTATTATCCGGATAATCGGAACTCCGCTGCGTTTCATCCTTATCGGTTTTGTCTATCTGTATCGGTCAGTCGTTTCACCCGTTCTGCCGAATTCCTGCATCTACACACCGTCATGCTCTCAATATACTCTGGATGCCTTGAAAAAACACGGAATACTAGGCGGGGGAATCCTTGCCGTTACCCGGATCAGCAGATGTGCCGGCGGGCTGTTTACCGGCGGGGACGATCCGGTGCCGGAACGTTTTTCTTTTCATGATATCGGTGCGAAATACAGAAAATTCAGAAGGAAGAAGGGGGCGTAACTTTCCCTTTTCCAACGTAAAAAGTTTCGAAAGAGTTGTTCCTGCTGGCCTTTGGTTTCATTCCCTTTACCTTTGTAAAATGCGGCCGCAGCAGCTGCATCAACTCCGCCTCACCGCCGCCCTGAAATACTTTTACCACCAAATCTCCGCCCTCCCGAAGGAGGGGCAGGGTAAAAGTTATAATATTCGCGACAAGGGTGAAAGACCGTCCGCAATCCGCGGTTTTGTTGCCCGTCGTATTCGGGGCCGCGTCGCTTAGAACAAGATCGTAGGGCGACAGCTCTGCCAGATCCGCCTTCACGGCCGCATCGGCAATATCGCCTCGCAGCAGGTGCACATTCTCCCCACGGCGCAGTTCCTGCTCGACTATCTCCTGCAGGTCCACCGCGGTAATCGATCCGTTTTTTTTTATTTTCCGCAGACAGTAAAGGCTCCAGCTTCCCGGCGCCGCGCCGATATCGAGAATATTCCGCCCCGGAAGACAGAGACCGTATTTCCTGTCCAGTTCCTCCAACTTAAACACCGAGCGGGCGGGATATCCCGTCTTTTTTGCCTGCTCCGTGTAAAAGTCCGGTTTCTTATACATACCCGACACTGTACAGGTGAAAACCGTTTTCCCGCAATAGCCGGAATAGGGTAAAAATCCGGGTTGACCTTTCCATGAAAAGCTTCGTACTTTGTATCTATGAATAATTCAATACTACGACGGTCTTTTCCGCACAAATATTATTACGCGGCATTCGTCATCATCGGCATCAATATACTTATCTATCTCATTAACCGTGTTGCACCGCTGTCCCGGGCATACCTCGCCCTCAATCCGGTTCTGGTAATCAAGGAAAAGTATATTTGGCAGGTGGTAACCTATATGTTCGTTCACGGCGGCATATCTCATATTTTATTTAATATGCTCGGTCTTTTCTTCTTCGGCGTGCAGATAGAAAAACACATGGGGAGTTCCGAGTTCCTCCTCTTCTATCTGCTTACCGGGACGCTGGCCGGCGTTTTTTCCCTTATCGTCTACTGGATGAGCGGAATGTATCAGGTGTGGCTTTTAGGAGCTTCAGGGGGCGTTTTCGCGGTCCTCCTCGCGTTTGCCACGCTGTTTCCCCATGCCCGGATATACGTGTTCGGTATCATTCCGATCCGGGCGCCGATCCTCGTCCTCATTTATACCGGGATTGAGCTGGTTTCTCAAATTTTCAGTTCGAGAAGCGGCGTAGCCCATATGACACACCTCGCGGGATTCGGCTTTGCCTATCTCTATTTTCTTATCCGTTTCGGTATCAATCCGATAAAAGTTTTCTTCGATTCCGGCCGAAGATAACTAGGAGATGAAATTCCAGTGTTCCGCCCTGTTCTACGCCCTGTTTTTTGCCCTTACCGCTCCGGCAAGCGGGTTTGACAATGCACCGCTTCAAATAACGGGAGAATTCTGGGCGGAACTGGAGCCGATTTCCTTGGAGAACGCCCAGTACGGCCCCCCGTCCCGGGAAGAACAGATACAAGCAATGCTCGAAGAGGCCCGTTTTGTCTTTGCCGGAATGATTTACGGTTTTTCCTTTACCTACACCCCCTCCGACACGGCACGGCGAATCGATGAAGTGTTTACCGTCGAAGCGGCGGCGGAAATTCCCCGGGGGTCGCCCCGTCTTGAAGTACGGCAGACCTACACCTCCGGCGGGAAGGTATATGCCATTATTGATTATCACCTGGAGGATTTTGAACAGTACCGCCTGGAGGCATGGGAAAAAAACACGACTCCCCGGATTTCCGGCAGCGGGGAAGGAGTGTACTTCACGGGACCGATGGAAAAAATTACCGCCCACAAAAACGCGGTCAAATCCGCCATCCGGGAACATCTCCGCAAACAGACCTACAATAAACCGAACCTGGCGGCGGGGCGCTTCATTTTTACCGAATCCCCCCGGGTATTCGCGGAAGGGGGCAGATACGTTTCATCGGTGAATATCAAACTGTATCTAGACGAGCTGAAACCGTATACGGTGTTTTAGCCCGGCCGCGCCTTCCCGGGCTTACCGCGGCGGTGCCGGGAAAATCAACAGGGTAACGGCGATGCTCAATGCTGCGCCGATTACAACGCCGAGGATTATTTCAAGCACGCTGTGTCCGATCATCTCCCGCAGTTCCGGCTTCTCTTCCGGGAAGTGGTTTTTCACGAGTCTGTTCAGCAGCTTGGCATGGGCTTCCACGGCGTTCCGCACCCGCATGGCATCATAAATAACGATAATGGAAAAAACCGCGCTTACCGCGAATAGGTCGGTTAAAAATCCGCTCCGGATGCCGACCGAAACGGTCAGGGCCGTTACAAAGGCGGAGTGGGCACTGGGAATACCGCCGGTGGTGGTAAGATAATAGAGGTTGAGTTTTTTGTCCCGGATGGAATAGAACACCGTTTTAAACACCTGGCACAGCACCTGTACGGCGACCGCGGTCAGAAGCGCGGCGGGGACATATTTCATGCGGTTTTACACCGACCGCTTTGCAATAACATCTTTATACCAGTAGGCGCTCTGTTTCCACTTTCGCTCAAGGGTCTCAAAATCGATGCGGATCAGACCGAAACGCATGTGGTTGCCGAAAAACCATTCAAAATTGTCCGTCAGGGACCAGACAAAAAATCCTTTTACATTCACGCCCTTTTCAATTGCCCGGGAGACTTCCTTCAGATGGTCGCTTATGTACTTTATCCGGGGCTGATCGTCGTACAGCGGTTTTCCGTCCTCCTCCGGAAGGGGGAAGCCGTTTTCCGTTATGTAGCACTCAGGGTTCCCGTACTCATCCTTCAGACGCATAAGCAGGCTCAGGAGTCCGGGGGAGTAAATCTCCCACATAACGCTCCGGTCTTCCTGCAGTTCCGGTTTTTTCTTGTTTTTTGTTCTGGCTTTCATCAGGGGGACAAAAGGACTGTGTTTGTACCGCTGCCGCATGTAATAATTGATGCTGACAAAATCGCCGGGCTCCTTCATTGCCGGAAGGTCCTTTTCAAATCCCGCCGGAAGTTTGCTGCCGGCTATATCGATAACGGTTTCCGGATACGTTCCGAAAAACAGCGGGTCCATGTAAAAGCGGTTTACAATCGCATCCATCCGCCGCGCCGCCGCTTTGTCCTTATCGTTGTCCTGCCGGAAGGGCCACATCCATATCTGGTTTTGAGCAATTCCGATTTTTCCCGTGTTTCCGCCGCTTCGAAAGGCGCGGACGATCTCCGCGTGGGCCAGCAGCAGATGGTGCGCGGTATGCAGGTATTTTCGAAACCGCAGCTTTTTACCCGGAGGGGCCCAGCCGAAGAGATATCCGTACACGGCGTAGACCATGGGTTCGTTGATGGTGTTCCACATCGTTACCCGGTCGCCTAAGGCACGGAACAGAACATCCGCGTAATCACGGATATACTCAACCGAATCCCGCGCGGTAAATCCCCCCTTCTCCGCCAGCCAGCGGGGGGCGTCCCAATGAAAAAGGGTGCACATGGGCTGAATGCCCTGCCGCAGCAGTTCATCCACAACCTTCGAGTAAAAATCAATTCCCTTCTGATTGACGGTACCGGGTTCGGGAACGACCCGCGGCCAGGAAACCGAAAACCGAAAGGCCCCGCAGCCTAAATCTTTTACATGCTGAATGTCTTCCGGATAGCGGTGATAAAAATCACAGGCAATGTCCCCGGTATCTCCTCCCGCGATCTTTCCCCGTTTATGACTGAAATCGTGCCAGACCGACGGCGCTGCCCCGTCGGCCAGGGGGTGTCCTTCAATTTGATACGAAGCCGTAGCCGCGCCGAATAGAAAATCCTCCGGAAATGGGTATGTTACCATCATCTGTTTGTCCTTCCCCTCATTATAATTGACTTTCTTAATCTAATCGAGATACACTCCCGAATCAAGAGGCAGAACATGAGTAACAACACATACAACATTGCGGTATTGCCCGGCGACGGGACGGGACCTGAAGTCGTCAGGGAAGGATTGAAAGTTATCGGCGCCGCCGCGGACAAATTTGATTTTTCCTTGAGCACGAAGGAATTTGATTTCGGGGGAGACCGTTTTCTCCGCACCGGGGAGGTCCTGCCCCCGTCGGCGGTCCGGGACTTGAAGCAGTTTGACGCGATTTACTTAGGAGCTATCGGTCATCCCGATGTGAAGCCGGGAATACTCGAAAAGGGTATTCTTCTTACCCTCCGCTTCGAACTGGACCAGTATATCAATCTGCGCCCGGTAAAGCTCTACCCGGGGGTCTATACACCCATTAAAGACAAAGGCCCGGAAGAGATCGATTACGTCGTGGTACGGGAAAATACCGGCGGCATCTATACCGGTACCGGCGGATTTTCCATGAAAGGCACGGAACATGAGGTTGCTACCCAGAGTATGGTCTATACCCGGTATCAGGTGGAGCGCTGTCTCCGCTATGCCTTTGATTACGCCCGGCGGAAGGGGAAAAAAGCCCGGGGAAAGGGAAATGAAAACACCCTCGGCCTCGTGGGAAAAACGAATGTCCTTACCTATGTTTTCGATCTGTGGGACAGGGCATTCAACGAAATCGGAGAACGGGACTATGCCGATATCAGGAGGGATTACTATCACGTCGATGCCGCGTGTATGTGGATGGTGAAAAACCCGGAGTGGTTCGACGTTCTGGTTACCGGGAATATGTTCGGGGATATTATTACCGACCTCGGCGCCATGACCCAGGGCGGCATGGGAATCGCCGCCGGCGGAAACATCAATCCCGACGGGGTCAGCATGTTTGAGCCCATCGGCGGGTCGGCACCGAAATACACCGGGCAAAACATCATCAACCCCTTAGCCGCGATAGCGGCGGCGGGAATGATGCTGGACACCCTTGGAGAAGAACGAGCGGCCGCCGCGGTGGAAAACGCCGTAATGGACGTAACCGCCCATAAAATCAAGAGCTTGAACGCGGGACAAATGGGATATTCAACCAGCGAGGTAGGTGATCTGGTAGCGGAGCTGGTATAAAAACCGTTTGCCTTTCGGCTTGACCTTTAGTATTTTATGCGTATAATCCTCAATTTCTACATTACTCGTTGTATTTTGCGTGCGAAAAAAAACACATATGTAAGAAAATTACGATTAAGGAAGGAGGCTTCGTGAAAAACAGTAAACGAAACCTAACGACATTATTATGTATTATTCCGCTGCTCTTATCATGCAGCACCCAATATCAGGGAGAACAGGCCCAGCACATTAATGAGCCTGCGGAAGAAACGGAGCTTGTTGAAAAACAGGTAACCATCTCGATCGATATTCCGGAAAATACCGACCCGGCGCTGTTCTTGTACAAGAACCCGGCGACCCGGCTGGAGGTACTCGATTTTTATAATACCCTTACCGGCAATGCCGCGATTACCAATGCAATTGTTAAAAACGCGGTGCAATACGGAATACCTTTCAACCTGGCTTTTGCCCTGGCACACGGAGAAAGCGACTTCAACAGATGGGCGGTTAACAAAAACGCCGTTTCCGTCGACCGGGGTCTGTTTCAGCTCAATTCAACGACCTTTCCCCAGCTTACCGAAACCCAGTGTTTCGATCCCGAGATAAACGCGAAATATGCCCTTCGTCATTTCCGGTGGTGTTTGGACCAGGGAGGAAACGAGGTTGTCGGAATTGCCATATACAATGCCGGCCGCGGGAGGGTGGAATTAGGCGGAACACCTCGGATTACCTTGGACCATATCAACAATATTCTGGGCTACAAAATTGATCTGGAGCGGCGGCTTATTGAATGGGTAAACAGCAACCCTTCTTTTCAGGTTTGTATACGGCGGCCTGAAAAACAAGAACAGGCAGGCTGACCGGTGTACCGCGGAGGGGCCCTGTCACTAGGGCCGGCTGCAATTCCCTACACCTGGCTGTTTCTGGCCCTCAGCCTTGCCGCGGGATACGCCGTTTTTTCATTTCTTATGAAAAAAAACCGGGAAACCGGAAAACTGGTCGGTTCTCTTTTGGTTAATTCCCTGCTGATTTGGGTCGGAATCTGGAAAGCCGCGCCCCTCATCTTCCAATGGAAAGCGGTTACCTCCCACCCGATGCTTCTGCTGTATCTTCCCGGCGGTCTGCCGGGAACGCTGATCGGTTTTGCCGGCGCGGGGGCCTACCTGTTTTTTGCGGTGCGGAAACGGAAAATACCCTGGAAACAGTTCTCCCTTCCCCTCGCTATAGGACTAGGTACGGCCCTCGGTTTCGCCCTCGTGCTGAACTTCCTGGTGCTGCGGCCCTTCCCGGCAGCGGCGGCGGCTTCATCTGCCGAAGCGGAAATCGGGACATCCCCGGGGGACCGCGCTCCGGACTTTACCCTGACAGACTTAACGGGCAGCCCGAAGTCCCTCTCCGATTTTCATGGGAAGCTCCTGTTCCTTAACTTCTGGGCAACATGGTGCCCCCCGTGCAAGGCGGAAATACCCGAAATGGCGAGGTTTTACCGGGAACACGAAAACAGTCCGGTAGAAATTGCCGCGGTCAATTTAACTGCTTCCGAATCGGGAATAGAGGCGGTGAAAACCTTCGTAGGGGAGCAAAACATACCCTTTCCGGTGCTTCTAGATGATCAGAATATCGCGGAACGGCTGTTTCACGTATCGGCAGTCCCTACCACCTTTGTTATCAGTTCCGAAGGAATTGTTCTCGGGAAGAAAACCGGAAGCGTCAATGCCGCATGGATGAAGCGCCAGCTCTCGTATGCCGATAGTACCGTTCGTTAATTATTTTCTTTTGCCAGTCTGCCGATAAGAGGTCCGATTTCATTCAGCGGTACAACGTGCTGAATATATCCGTTCTCTATTGCAACCTTCGGCATTCCGTAGACGACACATGTCTCCCGGTTCTGCCCGATTGTAATTCCTCCCGCGGCACGAATCGATCCGATTTCCCGGGCGCCGTCCTTTCCCATGCCGGTCATTATTACGGCGAGAATATTGTTCTTGTACTGCTTAACAGCCGAAGCAAACAGGACGTCCGCCGAGGGCCGGTGTCCGTTGACTAAATCGGCGGAGGACAGTGTCACCACCGAAGCGAGGCGCCGTTTTTCCACCTCGATATGAAAGTTCCCCGGCGCGATAAAAACCCTTCCCGCCTGCAGCACATCCCCGTCCTTTGCCTCCGTTATGGATAGTGGAGAAACCCTGTCCAGGCTTTTTGCAAACTCTTCGGTAAATCCCGCGGGCATGTGCTGTACAACCACGACGGGGACCGGCAAATCCGCGTCTATATGGGAAAACACCTCCCGGAGGGCATTCGGCCCGCCGGTCGAGATACCGATTACCACCAGTTCAATTGCCCCCGCTGCTTTTTTCGGCGAAGCGGTAAGGGGAACAAGGGGCGCTTCCGTTCTCCGTTTAGCTTCCGGCGCCGCCGGTTTTTCAAGGACCGGGGCATGCTGCCGCGGCTCCTCCTGGGTAATGATAACGCCCCGCTGCTTTTTATAATTTAACCCGTAGGCGCGGAGGGCATCGACAATATGCCTTCCCACGGTTTGAATATCTCCCGAAACGGACCCGGAGGGTTTCATGATAAAATCGGAAGCGCCCAAATTGAGGGCCTCCATTGTAATTTTCGCTCCTTTTTTCGCCAAGGAACTTAAAATTACCACGGGTATGTCAATGTTCCGTTCTCTCCGGGCCCGCAGGAAATCGATACCGTTCATTTCCGGCATTTCCAAATCAAGAACAATTACATCAGGCTGTAATGTGTCGATTTTCTGAAGGGCGAATTTCCCGTTCATCGCCTTTCCCGCGATTTCCAGGCCCTCGGCATTTTCAACAATTTTTCCGATAAGATTTCGCATGAGGGCACTATCATCTACAATAAGGACCGATACGGTATCTTTTCCCACAACTAACCCCTATGTGCCGATAAATTTGCGGTAGAGCGTTGCCCATTCGGTTTTTACAAACTCAAACTGAGTCTTCATACCGAACAAGGACTCGGAATGTCCGATAAACAGGAAGGAGTGGTTACTCATAGCTTCCCAAAACCTGTTAATAACGGCTTTCTGGGCGGTTTCATCAAAATAGATAATAACATTCCTGCAGAAGACAGTGTCTAAGTTCCGCAATCCGCTGTCGTTTTTTAAATTATGATAATCGAATTTAATCATCGATCTAATTTCATCTTTTACTTGGTACCCGTTTCCCTTTTTGTCAAAATACTTCGTTAAATACTGCTCCGGAACACCGCCGATCCTTGTCTCGGGATAAAATCCTTCCTTCGCGATCATCAGCGATTTCAAGCTGATATCGGAAGCGGTAATTTCCGCGGTAAATCCCGGCGGCAGCAGCTCCTTCAGTACAATTGCCAGAGAATAGGGCTCTTCCCCGGTTGAACACCCGGCACTCCACAACTTGATTTTTTTGCCGCCGGTTGATTTTTTATGTTCCACTAAATCAACGACCACATGATTTTCGAAGGTTTGAAAATGGGCCGTGTTTCTCCAGAATCTCGTTAAATTCGTGGTAACGCTGTCGAGGAGTATCTTCATCTCCTCGGTGTTTCCTTTGATAAGGGCGTAGTAGGAGGAAACACTGTCCATTTCGGCCTTTTTCAGGCGTTCCTTCAGCCGGCTTTCAAGTATCGTTCTGTTTGATTCAGAAAAATGTATTCCGCTTTCGTCATAAATGAGTGCCCTGAATTTTTCAAAATCGCTGTCTGTTAAGAATCCTGTCATGTATTGTTCGTCTTTAAAAAGTGTTTTCCAGTGTATTTCTTTGGTATTCATGTGTCAACTAGAATTACGTGATATATTTACTAGGGTAATATGTCAGAAATGCTTGTTCGTCTTTCGATAAAAGGTATTGCTCTCGATAATCAGGAGGATGTTCCCGTTGTCATTCTCGAAGACAGCCGTCATCTCCGGGTCCTGCCGGTACCGGTGGGGCCCTTCGAAGCAAACGCGATTATTGTCATGCTGAAAGGAATTCGAACACCCCGGATGCTTACTCACGAGCTCTTCGCGAACTTTATGATGGAGAATAGATTTACGGTTACAAAACTCATTCTCTCCGGAAAAAGGGACAGCGGCTATAAGGCCGCCATGTTTTACCGGCGGGGCAGAAAAAACCGTCTCCTGGAAGTACGGCCGAGCGACGGCATTGCCTTGACGCTGCAGTTCCACAACCCCGTTTACACGGAAGAACACCTGTTATATCCGAAAAAAGCAATTCTCTCCCGCTTCGTTTCCCCCTTCATTGAAAAAGAAAAACAGAGCTACACCCTTATGTAGCTTCCAGAGCTTTCCGTTTTCCCTCCGCGGCAGCTTCCCCGAGGCCCAGCCGTTTTATGTCCACCCCGAACCAGATTACCGTTACTGCCGTGGCAAGAAAATCCGCCGCCGGAAAGGCAATCCAAATCCCGTTAAGGCCGAACGCGAGGGGCAGGAGCAGGACCAGCGGTATGAGAAAGAGGATCTGCCTCGACATTCCCAGCAGCAGAGAAGGTATCGCTTTACCTAAAGCCAGGAAGTAGGTTGCCCCGATAAGCTGTAAGCCGATAAGCGGGATGGCAATGCTAACGGTCCGCAGCACCCTGATGCCTTCCCGTATCAGGAGCGCGTCTTCGCTGAAGATCCGCAGCAGCGGCCGGGGAATTAGCATTACGATAACGAAAAATACGGCGGCAATTAGGGTAGAAACGATAATCGACACTTTTACCGCCTCCCGTACCCGGCCGTAGTCCCGGGCGCCGTAGTTATACCCCGCTATCGGCTGAAAGCCCTGGGAAAGCCCCATCAGCGGCATCAGCATGAACATCAGCAGCCTGTTGACGACGCCGAACGCCGCAATGTGGAGGCCGGAACCGTAGGCACGCAGAGAATTGTTTACAATAACGGCGAAAATACTGACACCGAACTGCCGAACGAAAATCGGAAGACCGAGTTTCAGCATCTCTCCCAAGACGTTCCAGTTCGGCCGTAAATATTTTAATTTAATTTTCAGCGAGCTCCTGCCGGACAGAAAAAAGAGAAGAAGAAAGGCGAAAGAGACAAACTGAGAAATGACCGTCGCTATTGCCGCTCCTTTCACTCCCAGGCCGAGGCCGAAAATAAAAATAGGATCGAGAATAATATTCAAGCCGGTCCCGATAACCATCGTCAGCATTGCAACGGTGGCCCGGCCTTCCGCGCGGACAACATTGTTAGACGCCGCGGCAAACGTAATAAAGGGTGCTCCGAGAAATATTACCGAAAGATAGTCCCGCGAGTAGGGCATAATTGCCTCGGTTGCCCCTAAAATCCGCAGCAGCGGCTGCATAAGGAGATATCCCGCGCCCATAACAATAACACCGAAGATAATCGAGACCGAAAGGGTATTGCCCGCCGATCTGTTCGCTCTGTCCCCGTCTCCGGCGCCCAGGCTGCGGGAAATAACGGATGCCGCGCCGATCCCGATAAGCATGGCAACGGCCATAATAAACATCTGCACGGGAAACGCGATCGTCAGCCCGCCGATCCCCATGGTGCCGACACCCCGCCCGATATAAATCGTATCTACCAGGTTGTACAGTGCGTTGACAATCATCCCCACAATCGCGGGGACCGACATTTTTGCCAGCAGTTTTCCGATGTGCTCCGTTCCGAGCATTTTATCTTTTCTGTTTGTTTCTTCCATAGTTTCCCCGTTTTTTACAGATGCTTGATAACTTCACTTAAATCGTTAACGGCGCGGTGAAACTTTTTTCTGTCCGCGGTACTGAGCCTGTCCAGCTTATTCTTTAAATGCTTGCTCATCTTCTTTTCAAAATCGGCCACAAATTGTTTCCCCGTATCCGTTAGTAGTAAATTGATTTTCCGCCGGTCATCCCCGTCCCGGTCCCGCCGGACCAGCCCTTTGTCGATAAGGGAATCGACTACGGATGTAAACGAACCCTTTTCCATGTTCATGTGCCGGCATATTTCCCCCATGTGCGCCTTCTCGTGAAAACCGACAAAGTGCAGTGCCTTCTGCTGTGTTTTATTCAGCTCGAAATCCGTTTCCTGAAAGGGGAAATCGTGCATCATCTTACGCAGAAAGAGGGGAAATGTCTCGATAATTTTTCGTACTTCCGCGTCCATGTCCATATGCCGTGTATTTAGTTAGTTTTTTAACAGTTAGAAATCTAACTAAATGTCTGAAAAAAGTCAAGGAAATAATAAAGAACTTATAGTTGACAACCGGGGCCGGCTGAATTATTGTTTATACAACGCCACGACAAGCAAAGGGAAAAAATGGGAGCAGCGGAAAACGAAGCCGACAACTTTGTGCTGGAGATGAAAGGAATCTCAAAGCAATTTCCAAAGGTCCTTGCTAACGATAATATCAGCATCACCCTGCAAAAAGGTGAAATATTGTGCCTCTTAGGGGAAAACGGGGCGGGGAAATCGACGCTGATGAACATTCTCTACGGACTAATCCAGCCCACCTCCGGAGAAATTTTCTTAAACGGCGCACGGACGAGCTTCTCCTCACCGAAAGATGCTATTGTAAAGGGACTGGGGATGGTGCATCAGCATTTCATGCTGGTGGACACGCTGTCGGTAACTGAAAACATCATCCTGGGGAATGAGCCGGCAAACCTGGGCTTTATCGACACGCGGGAGGCCCGGAAAAAGGTCAAAGAGATATCGGAAAAGTACCATTTAACCATCGACCCCGACGCCCTGATAGAAAACATTTCGGTAGGATTACAGCAGCGCGTAGAAATTTTAAAGGCCCTCTACCGGGAAGCGAAGATCCTTATTTTAGACGAACCCACCGCGGTGCTGACGCCCCACGAGGTGGACGAACTGTTTGAAGTTATACGGGGCCTTCGAGACCGGGGAGTTTCTATTATCATCATTACCCATAAACTCGAAGAGGTGATGGAAATTTCCGACCGGGTCTATATTCTCCGGGGCGGCAGAATGGAAGGGGAGCGCGTTACCAAAGACGTTACAAAAGAAGAGCTGGCCAACTTGATGGTGGGACGGGAAGTCGTTCTTACCGTCGAAAAAAAAGAAAAGCAGATTAGCGGAGAGCCCTCCGTTATTTTAGACGATTTGTATGTTTACGGTGATAAAAATGTTTCCGCATTGGAAGGTCTGTCCCTGCAGGTACGGCCCGGAGAAATTGTCGGCATTGCCGGGGTGGACGGCAACGGACAGAGCGAACTTGCCGAAGCAATTATGGGGCTCCGGGAGATTGACAAGGGAAAAATTCTCCTGAACGGCAAGGACCTGGCGCGGGTTACCACGCGGCAGCGAATCGAACAGAAGTTTTCCTACGTTCCGGCGGACCGGCAGCGGTTTGGTCTTGTTATGTCGATGGAAGTGTCGGAAAATATTATGATGGGACAGCACTTGCAGGAACCCTTCAGTAAAGGCATTAACCTAAATTTGCCGTATATCGAAGAGTATTCCGAAAAGCTCGTGGATGCCTTCGATATCCGCACCCCCTCGGTGCACGTACCGGCGTCAACCCTTTCCGGCGGAAACCAGCAGAAAGTAATTCTCGCCCGTGAATTTTCCCGGGACCCGAAATTTCTCCTGGTTTCCCAGCCAACCCGGGGACTGGATGTGGGGGCCATCGAATACATCCATTCCCAAATCCTCAGGATGCGGGACGAAAACGCCGCGATTCTGCTCATTTCCCTCGAATTAGAAGAGATCTTTTCCTTGTCCGACCGAATTCTTGTCCTTTACGAAGGAAAAATTGTGAAAGAATTCATGCCCGACGAAACGGATGAAAAGGAAGTCGGTTTGTATATGACCGGAGGAAAAGCGAAGGAGCCTCGGCATGCGGAGTAATGTGCTGAAAACTATTTTCATTGTCATCATTATTTTTTGCGCAACAGCGGGAATCGTTTTCTGGATTGCATCCTACTTCTGGGGACTCTTTCTTCTTCTTGGAGCCGCGGTCCTGCTTTACATACAAAAACGGCTTTTTCAAAAACAGGAACGGGTAAAGGAGGACGTAAAAAAGCTCCTCCGAAACCTTCTTGTTCCGGTTGTTGGAATTCTTTCGGCAATTGTCATCGGTGCCGTCCTTATTGCTATTACCGGCTACAATCCCTTTGCCGCATATAGGGCCCTGTTTTACGGGGGATTTGTAAAAAACTGGCACGTATCGATTTTAAACGCGACACCGCTGATGTTTACCGGACTTTCCGTTGCATTCGCCTTTAAGGCCGGTTTATTCAATATCGGGGCGGAAGGTCAGTATTACGTCGGGGCGATGGCGGCCACTTTTTTAGGCATTTATTTAAAGCTGCCGGGTATTCTCGTTATCCCTATTATTTTTATTATCTCCGGCGCGATAGCCGGGGCGTATAACTACATACCGGCGCTGCTGAAGGTCAAGACCGGTGCCCACGAAGTAATTACCACCATGATGCTCGCCCACGTTGCCCGGTATTTGTCGTCGGTATTTATTAAAAAATTCGGCGGCGACCCGTCCACCTCCCGGCATCCCTACGTGACCGATCCCATTCGGGAGGAAGCCTGGCTGCCGCGTTTTCAGGATTTTCTGGAAAATGCCAATTACCGGCTCCATATCGGAATACTGATCGGCATTGTCATGGCACTTTTGGTATATTACATCCTGTACTATACCAAGTTTGGTTTTGAAATACGAGCGGTAGGACAGAACCCCATGGCTGCTCGGACCCAGGGAATCTCAATTTCCTCGAATATTTACCGTGCCCTGCTCTTTGCCGGATTTCTCTCGGGCCTCGCGGGAGTGTCCCAGGTAACGGGACTGAACCACAAACTGTTTGAAAACCTCAACGCGGGATACGGATGGAACGGTATATCCGTGGCGCTCTTGGCATCGAACAATCCCATCGGAGTAATATTTACCGCCGTTCTGTGGGGGGCCCTCGACTCGGGAGGGCAGTACATGGCCCGGACGGTACAAACACCGAACTCCGTTGTTGAAATTATCAAGGGAATTATTTTATTCCTCGTAGTTGCCAGGTATATATATTCCGCCGTCGGAAACAGGATATTCCGGGGCAAACGGGCACAAAGGAAAACAGCATGAGCGGCTTTTTTTCAATTGTAAACGCGGACCTTCTCTTTGCAATGGTGCGCCTGGCCACCCCGATTGCCCTGGCGGGCATCGGGGCCGTTATCTGTGAACGCTCCGGTATTGTCAACATTGCCCTTGAAGGCATAATGATCATCGGGGCGTTCTTTGCCGTAATCGGGGCCTACGTTACCGGAAGTCCGTGGATAGGTCTCCTTACCGGCGTCCTTGCCGGCGGGGTTTTTTCCCTCATTCATGCCCTTGCAACGGTAACCCTGCATTTAGACCACGTGGTGTCCGGCGCGGTCCTGAACATTCTTGCCTTCGGCGTCGTCCGCTACTTAATGGTAATGATTTACGGCCACCCGGGAACGACGGAACCGATTGCAAGAGGGCTCGCGGAATTCCGCTTTGCGGTTCCCCTCCTGTCGAGGATTCCGATAATCGGAAAGGTCCTGTTCAACCAGACACCGATTGTCTATTTTTCCTTTCTCCTTGTTATCGCCTTTGCGTTTATCATGAGAAGAACAAAACTCGGCCTGCATATCCGCGCGGCGGGGGAGCACCCGCTTGCGTTAGAGACCATCGGTATATCGGTATTTAACATCCGCTACATCGCTATTTTTATCTCCGGGCTTATGGCCGGCCTGGCGGGAGCGTATCTCTCGATTGAACACAACGTGTCTTTTACCGAAGGAATGACAAACGGCCGCGGATTTATCGCCATTGCGGCAAATATTTCCGGGGGGTGGAACCCCGTCGGGGCGTATATAGCGTCACTGTTTTTCGGCTTTGCGGACGCGCTGCAGGTCCGTTTTCAGGTACAAAAACTGGTAAATGTCCCCGCTGAAATATTTATCATCCTTCCCTATGTGCTTACGGTCGCGGCCGTGGCGGGATTTGTCCGCAGGTCCAGACCGCCGAAGGCACTGGGGGAAGACTTTATGATTGAGCGTCTCGAGAAATAGGAAACTAACCGCAGCTGCTGCGGTTAAAAATATATAAAGGAGTTTTATTATGAAAAAATTGGGAAAAGTAGTCGTACTTCTTCTTGTAATCGCGTTTATCGGCGCGGGGTTCGCCTTTGCAGGCGGGAAGCAGGAGAAAGCGGAAAGCGGCGCTGCCGAAGAAACCGCGCCAAAGCAGGAACCGAAAGAAGAACCGAAAGAAGAGCCCGTCCTTATTGCCATGGCAACCGATGTCGGCGGTCTTGGCGACAAATCGTTTAACGACGGTTCCTGGGAAGGACTGAAAAAAGCGGAGCGGGAATTCGAGAACGTGGAAGCCCGGGTCGTTGAATCAAAACAAATGACAGACTACGTGCCGAACCTTTCCGGACTTGCCGAAGACGGGGCGAAAGTCGTATTCGCCGTCGGTTTCCTGATGGAGCAAGCAATGCTCGAATCGGCACAAATGAACCCCGACACCTACTTTGCCGGCATCGATATTTTTGTCGATCCGTCAACCGCGCCGCCGAACGCACGGGGCATTCTCTTTAAAGAGCAGGAAGCGGGTTATCTGGCCGGTGTACTGGCAGGGCTGATGACGAAAGAATATGCCGGCGCGACGGACAAACTGAATGACGATAATGTGGTCGGTATGGTCCTGGGAATGGACATACCTCCCGTCGAGCGGTATCAGGCCGGTTTTTATGCCGGTGTCCAGTCCGTCAATCCCGAATGTAAAGTGCTTTCAGTCGTAACCGGTTCGTTTACCGACCAGGCAAAGGGAAAGGAATCCGCCATGGCCATGATCGAACAGGGCGCCGACATCATCTTCCAGATTGCGGGTCTTACCGGTGTAGGCGCAATCAATGCCGCGAAAGAAGCGGGCGTCCTCGCCATTGGCGTCGACGTAGACCAGAACGCCGTTGCCCCGAACACGGTCATTACTTCCGCCGAGAAAAAACTGACCAATGCCGCGTTCCTTACCGTAAAGGACGTTCTCGAAGGCACATTTGAAGGCGGGACTGTGACCCTCGGCATCAACGAAGGGGCGACGGGGATCTCCCCCTTCCATTCCTTCGATTCGGTAGTGCCCCAGGCGGTAAAAGATGCCGTCAATAAAACAATTGCCGACATGAAGGCGGGCAAAATCCAAGTACCCGCGACCCGTACCGAAGCAGGTTACGAAGGATAGGCAGCCGCTACCGAGCTTATTGACAATTTACGTCCTCTGCCGTGTATAGTACGGCAGAGGACATTTTTTTTGGAGGTTTGCAATGAAGCTTGTATGTTTGGACGTGGAAGGTGTATTGGTACCGGAAATCTGGATAAATGTCGCCGAAAAAACCGGGATAGAAGAACTGAAACTCACCACACGGGACATATCCGACTATGACGTGCTGATGAAAAAGCGGCTGGGGATTTTAGACGAACACAACATCAAATTAAAAGACATTCAGGACGTTATCGGGACCATGGAGCCCTTGGAAGGAGCAAAAGAGTTCCTGGACACCCTCCGTTCCCTCACCCAGGTCATATTACTGTCGGATACCTTTACCCAATTCGCGAAACCTCTAATGGAAAAACTGGACAGGCCGACACTGTTCTGCAACACCCTCGTTATCGACGAAAATAACAGGATTGCGGACTACACCCTTCGGCAGCAGGACGGAAAACGGAAGGCCGTAGCTGCCTTTCAGTCCATCGGCTACACGGTTATCGCGGCAGGGGATTCCTACAACGACGCCACCATGCTGCGGACGGCGGATACGGGAATATTTTTCCGTGCCCCGGACAATATTAAAGCGGAGTTTTCAGAATTTCACTTCGTGGAAGACCACGGCGAACTTCTCGATGAAATAAAGAAACTCATTTGACAATATTCTCTCGTTTACTACAATAGAGGATGTGAAAAGGATACGGATCCGCGGTGTCCTTCTGCCGTTCATTATCATAGGTGCCGCGGGATGTTTGAAAAACAATGCACCTCTCCCGGATGAAATAGAAACGAGGGTGCGGGACATCCTGTCCCTTCCGACATATGAACACATCTACCGGGACGTTGTGTATGTGGGAGAGCAGGCCCGGTTTATAGGGATCCTGACGAAAGACAAGGAGGTCCTGTTTTCCATCGATGTCAATGTTCGCGCGGGAATTGATTTAACGGAAGGGCTGGACATTACCTTTCCCGACACCCGCTCCGCCGTTGTTTCGATACCGCCGGCAAAGGTCCTTTCCATCGACGCGGACGAAAACACCATACATCAGTATTTCCTTCGGGAATGGGGAGGAAATCTTTCCACCCTGCAGTATTACGATGAAATTAACAGAAAAAAAGAATTTCTGCTGGAGGACGCGGTTTCCAGGGGGATCCTAATAAAGGCCGAACGGAACGCTGAACAGCTGATACGGAATTTTCTCGGACTTTCGGGTTTCGAGAACATCGAAATCAGGAAAACCAAACCGCCGAGGCAGCCGGCGGCTGAAGGGGACGGTACGGATGGCTGAGAGAAAAAAACTAAGGTCCGGAAAAGCACCGTTTCGTGTATTCCCGCTTATTAAGTGGCTTTTTATTGCCGTTCTCGCTGCCGGCATCGCGTTTCTGTTCACGGCAAAACCGGTATTCAACATCGATATTTTGGAACACGTAAAACGGGACAGGACTACAAGCGGATCGGATGCCATTTTAACGCGGGCGCACGACCTGTTTTTATTTCAAACCGTGGAATATGTCTATAAAACGGTGTTCCCCTTTGATTTCGTACCCGCGGTATACAACTGGAACGAACTGTTAGACAGGGAAGCCCGGGGAAACAAGCTGACGGAGGAGGAACAAGAATATCTGACAATATACCGGTTCTGTGATGATCTCGGCATAAAACTCCGGGCGAACAAATTCGATTTCGTCGTCATCACTTCGGTAATACGGGGCGGCTTTGACATAGAGGAAACCGCCTATCCGGACGAGTATGTCCGCATCGATGAAGAAACAAAAACCCTGTTTCTACGGCTGCCGCCTCCGGTCATTACCCATTTCGAAATCGAAGATCCGGACAGGGCTACATACCCCTATCCCGATTTTGAAATAAGTCCCGAAAACTGGAAGCGGCTTACCCGCTTTACCTCGGCAAAAATTGAACGGCAGGTGCTTGATGACGGCATCCTCGAACATGCAAAACAAAATGGAAAAGCTTTTATCGAAAAGCTCCTGATAGATTCGGGGCTGCGGCACGTGGTTTTTCTCGACCCGTTATAAAACAAATAAATACCGAACAGGAGGAACGGCATTATGAAATCGCTTACGAAAGAGTTGTGGTTTAATACAAAAAACCGGTTTGAGCTGGTCAATATTACCGAAGAAGTGGAGGACCTGGTGCGGAAGAGCGGCGTACAAGAGGGACTCTGTCTGGTAAATGCCATGCACATTACAGCCAGTGTATTTATCAACGATAACGAATCGGGACTGCACCGGGATTATCTGGATTGGCTCGAAAAACTCGCACCCCACGAGCCTGTTTCCCAATACCGGCATAACGGTTTCGAGGACAATGCCGATGCCCATATGAAACGGCAGGTCATGGGCAGGGAAGTTGTTGTCGCCATAACGGAAGGCCAGCTGCACTTCGGGCCATGGGAGCGGATATTCTACGGCGAGTTTGACGGAAAAAGGAAAAAACGGGTCCTTGTAAAAATTATCGGTGAATAGGTAGACAAAACCTTTGTATATTGTTATTTTATTATATAAAAATAACTAAATATTGCAGGAGACACCGATGATCAATGTAGAAGTAGATGCAGGCGTTTGCGGCATGAAAACGGTAATAAAAGCCAACGCGGATGACATGCAGAAGGCCCGTTTGGAAATTCAAAGCGCCTGTCCTGATATTCAAAAAGCGGCGGAAGACCTGAAAGAGCTGGACGGAATGGAGGAGGTTTTCGGAAAAATCGGCAGCACAAGGGTGTATGAAGCACTGCGGAAACACTGTAAACACGCCGCGTGTCCCGTGCCCTCCGGAATTATCAAGGCCGTGGAAGCAGCGTCAGGACTTGCCCTCCCGAAACAGGCCGTTATAACGATGGAAAAAATCGATTGATGTAATTCCGGAATTCATCGAACAGTTCCAATAGTTCGGAAAAAATACTTTCGGCGTCCTTCTGCCGGCCTTCGCGGGAAGCATCCTCCAGCTCCTTTGCTTTATTGCCCAATTTCAGGACCTGCAGATTTAAACCGCCGCCTTTTATAGAATGGGCCTCCCCCCGGAGCTGTTCGAGGTCTCCCGAATCCAGCGCTTTCTTCATAACCGGGACCTGTCCTTCAACTTTCTCCAGGAAGGATTTCACGACCCTCGCGACAACATCTTTTTTTCCCATGAAAGTTTCTACCGCCTGCTGATAATCGAAAATCTGCGGATCTTCGGCGGTTTCTGCAGCGGCGGCAGCGGGCTCTTCCTCGGCGGCATCGGCCGGCCCCGTAACCTCGGCGGCAGCGGCCGGCGGCCCTCCCTTCGACAGCCATTTTTGCAGAATCGGGACAACATCAGCCTTTTTAAAGGGTTTTATCAGGAGATCGTCCATGCCTACGGCGGTACATTTTTCCCGTTCCTCTTTTACGGCACTGGCGGTGGCGGCAATAATCGGCGTCGTTATCCCTTTACCCCGCAGCTGTTCCGTCGCTTCATAGCCGTTCATTTCCGGCATCTGAACATCCATAAAAATGATATCGAAATTTTTCTCCGAAGCCCTCTCCACGGCTTCGAGACCGTTTGACGCCACCGTTACCTCATGGTTCAGACTTTCCAAAATGGCTTTAAACAGCTGCTGATTGACCTCGTGGTCTTCCGCTATGAGAATGGACGCCGGCACACCGGCGGACCCGGCCGCTTCTTCCGGGAGTTCTTCCAGCTCCTCCACATCCTCCACCGATTCGAGGTCGACCTCATCCTTCAGTATTTTTAAGAGGTTCGAATACAATTTCAGCTTTTTCACAGGTTTTGTCATATACGCATCGAACCAGTGGAGAAGCTTCATTTTAGCCTCCTCACCGCTCTTCCCGGCGGGACTGAGGAGGATAAGCTTCGTAGAATTGATCTGCTTGTCCGCGTTTATTTCACTGGCAAGCTGCCACCCGTCCATTTTCGGCATCAGCAGGTCAACCAGACATGCCCGAATCGGGTCGCCCGCGTCGGCGTGTTCCCGCAGGAGGGCAAGTGCTTCCTGTCCGTCCTCCGCCATGAAAGCCCGGTACCCCCATTCATGGAGATAGCGGAAAAGGACCTCCCGGGCAGTGGGATGATTATCCACGACCAGGACCTTCGTTCCCTGTAGATCTTCCTCTACCGGCATGCTGCCCGGACCCTCGCCGCCGTCAATCCCCAGCTCGGCGGTAAACCAGAAAGCGGAACCTTCGCCGAATTCGCTTTCGACACCGATTTTCCCGTTCATCATCCGGGACAAATTCTGGGAAATTGAAAGCCCTAAGCCCGTGCCGCCGAATTTCCGGGTCGTGGAGCCGTCTACCTGACTAAATGCCTTGAACAATTTCCCCAATTTTTCTTTCGGGATTCCAATTCCCGAATCCTTTACGGTAAATTTCAGTACGGCCGTTCCGCCGCGCTGTTCCAGCAGTTCTATACTGGTGGTAATTTCCCCTTCCTTGGTAAATTTGATGGCATTGTTGAAAAGATTGACAATTATCTGACGCAGTCTGACGGGGTCGCCGATTACTGTTTTCGGGACTCCGTCATGAATGTCCAAAACAACTTCCAGGTTTTTCTTGTGCGCTTCCAGGCAAACCATATCGAGGGCGTCTTCCGTCATCTGGTACAAATCGAAATCGATCTTTTCCAAGTCCATCTTCCCGGCTTCAATTTTGGAAAAATCGAGTATATCATTGATAAGGCTTAACAGGACCTCCGCGGAAAACCGGATTTGTTCGGCATACTCCGCCTGTTCCGGATCGAGGAGTGTTTCCGAAAGCAGTTCATTCATGCCGATGATAGTATGTATGGGGGTCCGAATTTCATGGCTCATATTGGCAAGGAAATCGGACTTGTCTCTCGTGGATTTCTCCGCCGCGTCTTTTGCCGTCTTCAGCTGCTCATGCCCTTTCTTCTGCTCGGTAACATCGCTTACAATGCAGAAAATAAAACGTTTTCCTAACGATTCATCGTACTGGAGGTGGGCATCGATCTGCCAGTAAAGCTCCAATTCCGTATCGAGCTTTCGAAACGTCTCAACAATATGTTCATCTTCATTTTCCGTAAGCCGCTGCAGCATTTTGTTGAACGCTTCCTTCCTGTCGTGGGAAATAAGCTGAGAAAAATGGATGGCCTGTACCTGTCTGCTGTCAAAACCGGCCATCCTGCAGAACGCTTTGTTGGCAAAAATGATTTCCGACTGTTTCCCAAGGAGTACCATTCCGGTTTGGGATTTTTCAAATATGGTTTTAAACAAGGTGGTAACCATTACCGCGGCTAAAAATTGGTGTTCACTACCTCAATTGCCTTATTCATGATTTCATTTGGTTTAAGGGGTTTAATGAGGTAACTGTGTATACCGAATCCGACGGCTTTTACTACCGTTTCCTTTCTGGAAAGGGCTGAAAAAACAATAATCGGCAGATGTAGGTTTTTCTCCTGCAGGTACTGCAGCACCTGGAACCCGTTCATTTCCGGCATCATCAAATCGAGAAAAACAAGAGAAAATTCATGATTAGGCAGATCGTCCACAAACTTTTTTCCGTTTTCATACACCGAAATGTTCCAGCTGGTCTCGGAAAATACCGTTTTTACCAGTTCCTGGATAACGATGTCATCATCCACAACCGCGACATCGATCTCCCCCCGAAGCTTCGAATAGGGCTCCTGTTCCACCGCTGTTTTCTCGGAATCAAAGCGCATCTGAAAGGACTCTTCCATCTCTTTTTTCGGCGCCGACGCTTTCAGCAGTTTATTATGCACCACCTCGTCATGGGCAATGTCGTCGGGTTTCAGGCCTAAAAGATCATCCATTGCATCGCTCAGATTGTCGGCTACTCCGACATCACAGAAATCGCTGCTGGAATTGAGATATTCTTTAATAAATTTGGAGCTGGTAAGCACTTTAATGTAGCGCGGTTTCGTTCGGCCGTATTCAACAATTGTTTCAAACAAGGTGTTAAGCTTTCCCGCGTCTTCATTCTTCAGGGTCAAATTCGACATCATGATAAGGACTTTCGGGGTTTCCACCTGATAGATGTCCAAGAGCTCGGTTATCTTGTACTTTAGAAGCTCAATTTTTTCTTTGTTCAGGCCCTGGGCAATTTCGATAAACAGTATCTCATCGTTGAAATGCGCTTCTATAATCGACGGGGTTTCGTCAAAATCCAGTTCGACATGGACTAACTCGGAAACGGTTTTGATAAACGAATCCATTTTAATCGGTTTGGAGAATATTTTCTTTACATTATACTTTGCCAGCTTTATAAGGTTGGAGCGGTCTACATTTGTTGCCATCATGATAACGGGGATGGAATCGGTGTTTCTGTTTTCCTTCTTTTCCGTCAGCAGTTCGATACTGCTTTTCCGGGACAGGAAGTAGTCCATGACGATGAGGTCGGGCATTTCATTCCGCAGTTTAATCGATCCGTCGAGACCGTTTAATCCCTCGATAATTTCCAGATCATACTCATTCAATTTTTTCGAAAGATAATCCCGGACCAGCTTCGATTCATCTATAATAAGGACCTTCTTGCTCATACAACTCCCCCTGGTTCTAGTTAACTGAAAGATCGGGAAAAAATCAAGCGTTTTTTACCGAATTAAATCCAAATCGAGCTCACACGCCGTAACCGGCATTTGCACTCCCCAGTTTTCTAAGACCAGCGGATGCACTTCCCCTAAAATACCGGCATTTATTCCGTTGTACCGAATAACCGCGGCGCGGCCGGGGATAAACCTGGGATCCTCCAATTCTTCGAGAACGTACTCCCGGGTCAGGTAAAACATCAAGGCGGACACATAGCCGCTGATACTATTGAAATCCGCCCCGTTGTCCGAGTGCAGAAAACCGAGAAAGTTTTTCGTTACCGACCCGTAATTGTCTTCGTCGTCGGGGAGCGCGATTTTTCCCACTTCAAAACTTCTGTGGGGATACACGGCATTTCCGGAAACGCTTTCCGAATATAAAAGCTGCGGCAGAATCGACGGCCGTACATACTCGTAGTTTTCGGTCATAGGGTTGGCCACCTGAATAATACCCCTTCCGTGGGTTTCGGTCAGTTCCATGTTATCGAGGAAATCATGCTTCGAGCCGAGGTAATTGTAAATCATCTCCTGAAAGCCGAGGCCGACCATAATATCTTTCACCTTTCTGCCGAACTCAGTTTCGGCAGTCAGCCTTCCGGGGGTAAAATCTTTCGGCATTTCCGGTTCAAATGAATCCATGCCGCGGCTGATCATAATATCTTCGACAATATCGGCGGGGTGAAGGAAATCGTTCCTGTACTCCGGGGGGGAGATAACAACGGAACGGCCGTCGTGCTCGGCTTCGGCGGTAATTCCCATCTTTGCGAGGAGGTCTGCCGCCTCTTTCGCACTGATGTCGATACCCAGCTGCCGTTTTACATACTCCATCTCCGCGGCGGCGGGTTCCTGAAAATAATAGGGCATCGTTACTACCCGGCCGAAGGGAGTGTCGTAGGGATATTCCACCCGCACCGGCAGTATAGTATGTCCCATATCTCTCAAATCACACGCAATAATCGATGTTGCCAAGGTAAGAGAATAGATGTCGGTCCCCGTAAGTTCGATAAAAAGATTTTCATCACCAATTTCCACCGCCCCGATGCGGGCACTGTTGATGACCGGCGGATAACTCAATACTTCGCCCTGCGCGTCCGTTAAGAAAGGAAATGCCGGAAATTCTTCAACAATAGGGCCGTATTCCTTTCCCTTTGGATGAATACTATTGATTTCCCGAAGGCTGAGCTCCCGGGTAAAGTCCAAGGGAACGAAGGATGTCGCATCCGGATCGGCGGCGATATACCGCACCGGATACCGAATTAGATCGCTCCGGTACACACCCATGGCAATGGCTTTCCGCTTTTGACCGTAATTCCAGCATATTTTTTCCTGGATCTGAATAATCTCTTTTAATCCGGGGTCATCGAGAGGTTTTCCGGTAACGGCAAAAGCGGTTATATAGGGACGGATATGCTCGAGTCCGGGATCGACGGTTACCGCCAGCTCACCCGCATCCAGCATGTTTCCCTCTTCTGAAAAAAACGTATATGCCGGGACCTTGCCCGTTTCATGGACCCGCAGCTGCCGGGCCAGCCCCGGGGCAGACCATAAATCGGGCCGGTTCGTATCGTTTAACTCGATTTTCAGAATGCCCTTTTCCGCATCAACTCCGTCGAGTTCGGCTTTCGCCAGGGGAAACATTTTTTCGAGTTCCCCCTCGTCGGCGGTTTTTCCCAAATATCTGTAAAAAGCGTTTCTGTCTACTTCAATTTTCGGCATTATGCCTCCCTCCTCCGAAGCCGTATCGTTTCAATGTCCGGGGAGAACAGCTCCCGCAAATCATTTAAGCCCAAGGACATCAGGGCCATCCGGTCTATCCCCAGCCCCCAGGCCAAAACGGGAACATGAACGCCTAAGGGCTCCGTTACCTCCGGCCGGAAAATGCCGGAACCGCCCAGCTCAAACCATCCCAGTTCGGGATGTTTTATGTGGACTTCCACCGACGGCTCGGTAAAGGGAAAGTAGCCGGGTACGTACATCACTTCCTCCGCTCCCGCCACTTCCTCGGCAAACATTTTCAACAGCCCCAAGAGGGTCCGGAGATTGACGTCCTCTCCTAAAACAATTCCTTCGGTTTGGTAAAAATCGGAGAGATGGGTCGCGTCCACCTGATCGTAGCGGAAACACCGGACAATGCCGAAATACTTCCCCGGGACCGACGCTTTCGGCAGCTGTTTGGCACTTAAAACCGTCCCCTGGCTGCGGAGAATCAGCCTCCGGGTAAAATCCCGGTCAAAATCGTACTGCCAGCCTCTGCTGCCGGTTTCCCAGCCGTTTTCGTGGGCCGCCGCGATCTGGTCAAGATACGGCTGCTCGATTGCTTTCGCGCGGGTGGGTTCCTTAATCTGATACACATCGTGTATGTCCCGGGCGCTGTGAAATTGCGGCATAAACAGTGCGTCGGAATTCCAGAACTCCGTCTCCACCAGGGGGCCGTCAAATTCTTCAAAGCCTAAGGACACCAGTTTGTCCTTGACGGATTCCAAAAATTCCGTGTAGGGGTTTTTCCGTCCCAACAGGGTCCGGTTCGCGGGAGTATTTACATTGTAGGCACGGAACCGCACGTTCCGCCAGGTACCTTTTGCCAGCATCTCCGAAGTAAGGGACCCCGCCTCTTCGCCGGTAATTCCCTCCTTTGTCAGTGCTTCTTTTGCTTCCATCCCTTCATCGGTCAGGGAGTAAACAACTTCTTCTCCTTCAACCACCTTGAACTCGGTGCCGCCGGCCCCGCGCTTCTTTGAAATGGCCGCAATTGCGGTTTTTTCCTCTTCGGACAGGTTTCCTTCTGCAAGGGTCCCGCCCTCCTCCGCCGCTCGGTCTAAAAGGGCCCGGACTGTTTTCATCCGGTCCGACGGTGTTTCCCCCAGTGCCGCTACCTTCTTGTCCGCGTCCATAGTCAGCACCTTTTCCTTGGAAAGATTTCCAAAGGCGCTGCCGGCGTCTTTATTTTCCAAATCCAGGGCCGCCGAGAGTTCCGGTATGGACGCCGGGCCTTGTTCATTTACAAAGGACAGGATCCGCTCCTCCGGGGTCCCCTCCCACTGATAGCGTTTCCCCAAATCGGTAATTTCGTAACTTCGCTTCTCGATGCGGCGGATGTCCCGGACCAAATTTTTGGCCGCGAGCCAGCTGAAGGCCTGGTTACACTGGCCGACATTGAACTGAAGCCGTGATATCAGGACCCCGTTATGGATTTCCTCGTCCTGATGAACATTCAGCAATACTTTGATTTCCAGGGGATGCAGATTTTTTATCT
>CAZSGZ010000013.1:0-30164 GCA_964606455.1 uncultured Spirochaetales bacterium | reverse complement strand
GGTTTATTTATTCTTCATTTTCCTTTACCGCGGTGGTAGGGGGGCTCATTATCGCGGTAATAAAGCTGGCCTGATATTAATGTATACCCTTAGACGCGGTACCGCGGAACTGATGTTCTCCCTTCCCGGCGTGTATTCGGTGGATTACATCGGCCCGGAGAGTGCGGCACCGGGAGGTGCCGAAGCTTCGGAGGAAGAGATACTCCTTCAGGCCCTCGATACGCCTTCCGGGAGGCCCTCGTTTTCCGGTTTTCTCGCCGGTATCAACGGCTCCCTCTGCATCGTTATTCCCGATCAGACCCGGAAGTGCCGTCTCGACATTATCCTGCCGATCGTGCTCGGAAGCTGCGCTGAAGCGGGAATCCGCCGGGAGAACATTACCCTGCTGATTGCCTACGGGACCCATCAGCAATGCTCGGAAGAGGAGCTTGAAGTACTCGTCGGCCATGAGATCATCCGGAATTACCGTATTCTGCACCACGACAGCAGGGACGGAGAGAGATTGGTAACTGTCGGTACGACCTCCCGGGGGACGGAGGTGCGGGTAAACAAGGCGGTCCTTAAGGCCGATGCGGTGCTGCTCATAGGCGGGGTAACGGACCACTACTTTGCCGGATTCGGCGGCGGGCCGAAGCTTCTCGTTCCCGGCTGTGCCGGCTACGAAACGATACGGCACAACCATGCCCTGTCCATAGACCCGGCAGTGCCGGGGATGCATCCCGGCTGTTTCGAGGGAAACATGGACGGAAATCCGGTACAGGAGGACATTCGGGAGGCGCTTGAACTGGTCCGGCGGGCGTCGGTATGGGGCTGGTATTTTACTCTGCAGGTCATCCTCGACAGGAAGGGAAAAGTCGGCTTTGCCGCGGCGGGAGAGCTGTACGCGGCGCATAACGCGGCATGTACAGAGTATCTGCGGCGCTATGCCCGTGTCGGGACCGGTCGGCGTTCGGCAGCCGGCGGGTACGATCTCGTTGTCGCCGGGTGCGGGGGGCACCCGAAGGACGTAAGCTTTATCCAGGCCCACAAACGGCTTCGGCAGGCCGCGAGGGCGGTGCGGGAGGGCGGGGACATCGTGTTTGCCGCGGAATGCAGGCAGGGGATCGGCTCGGAAACTTTCCTGTCCATGTTCGACTGCGGCGGCATCGAAGAGATGCACCGGGTATTGAACGAAAACTACATAGTAAACGGGACGACTGCACTGTCGGTAATGGAAGTGACGCAAAAAGCCCGGGTTTGGCTCATCTCCGAGCTGCAGGATAAAACGGTCCGGAAAATGGGAATGACGCCCGTACGTTCGGTGGATGAAGCGCTCGAGGCGGCGCGGGGCCGGTTGCCGGGAAATGCTCGCTGTCTTGTTGTAGACGACGGATATGTGATGCTGTAAGCAGGCCGGTATTTTTTTGTCCGGGGAGTCATCCGCGATGCCGCACTTGTTTTTTTCATTTTTTTTTCCTATTCTTTGAAGCAGGAATCGAGTTTTCCCCGTATACATATACAGAGGGGGAAACCGATGACAAGGACAAAGAACATGGAACTGCATGAAGAAGATTTACAGGCAGTCGGGGAATACGTACAGGCCCATTTAGGGGAGTGGCTGCAGAAGACTGAAACCGGGAAAGCGGCGGAAACACTCCGGGAGCGTGACGTTGCCGTACGGGAAAGCCTTGCGCGGCTGGAGACGGAACTGAAAGGGCAGCGGGAACTCCTGCACCGGCACATGGACCAGACGGATAAACGGTTTGAAGAGATGCTCCACTACATGGACAAGCGCCTTATTTCTATCGAAACCTCTCTCCGGCGGTTTATTTATTCTTCATTTTCATTTACCGCGGCGGCGGCGGGGCTCATTATCGCGGTAATAAAGCTGGCCTGACGGAATGTATACCCTTAGACGCTGATATAGCCGTGAAACAGTACGCCGTTTTTCAGGAACTGCCTGACAATTTTTTCCAGCCCCTCGCTTCCGTCCATCGAGTGCACTACGCGGAGCTGCTGCTCCTGTTTTACCGGTTGTTTATGGAATTCCACACCGGGATTGAGCGTGCCCAGGTAATTGCCTCCTTTGAAAACTATTTCGAAAACCTTCCGAATTTCGAGGAGGCCGCGGCGGGAGATGAAGGCGGGGAAACGGAGGCCGCCGTGTCTCCACGGGAACTTGCCGCCCGATTTCTGCGGAGGCTCCTCTATTTCGGGTGGATGAACGAAGAAGAGCTTGCCGATTTTACCCGGATCATCAATATTTCCTCCTGCGCGAAGCCCTTTTTCGAGGCCTTGTACCGGATATCCGAAGGGCTGCAGGTGGAATACGAGAGCCACGTTATTGCCGTGTATTCTTCCATCTGCGGCGACGCGGTCCGGGAAAACGGACATTTGTCGGTAATGAACGCCCACGATCACACCCGTCTGCTTATCGAATCGCTGAAGGTCCTCGAGCAGAACATCAAGGTCCACATCCAGCGGATGTACGATGAAGACGCGGAAGTAAAGGAAATCCTCCACATTCACTACGACATTTACATGAACGAAATCGTCGACAAAGCGTATACCCGGCTGAAAACGTCGGAGAACCTGTCAAAGTACCGGCCAGCCATTACCGCCTCCATTCGGGAGCTCCTCGCGGACGAACCCTGGCTGGTAAAAACGGCTGAAAAACTGTCGGTAGTCAAGCGGCTGCCGGTAGCGGAAACCCGCCGTCTGCTTGTCATGATGCTTACCGAAATACGGGACGACCTCCGGAGCATCGACCCGATTTTAGAGGAGATCGACGATAAAAACAGGCGCTACTCCCGTATTTCAACCGAACGGATTAAGGCAAAACTCTATACCGGAGCGTCCATGCAGGGTAAGGTGGCGGACCTCTGCGCCGTGTGGGGGAAGGAGCTTCCCGGGGCCCCGGGGTATGCCGATTTGAAAACGGGCCTGTACGCGGCGGGGTTTCTTTCCGCGGCGTCCCTCTACAACCGCCGTCCGGCTTCCGAAGCCATTGAAGGGCTGAAAAAGGTCGAAAACAACGATTTCGATCTGGAATATGCCGAAACGGAATTGAGAATGCGCATCGCGAAACAGCTCGGTCCGGAAAAGATCGCGAAATATCTGTCCGGATTCGTTCCCTCCGACGGGTCTTCGGTCCCGGCGGAGGAACTGGTTACCGATATGAAAAGCTACATCCGCCTGGTGTATGCCGCCGCCTACAGCGATAACCGGAGTGAAGCCTTTCCTTTCCGGGTACGCTGGGAGGAAGGGACGGCCGCGGCGGGACGTTTCCGCTTCCGGCGGCATTCGGTGTGCAGGGAGGCCCGATATGAATGACAAGCTCCGGCGGATGACCGAAGGGGAACGGGAAACATTCCGGAAATGCGTTACCGCCCTGCTTACCGAGTCCTTTCTTCTCCGCTCTTTCGACCGGCACGAAAAACTGTACCGCTTCGCGGTGCAGAATTTTCCTTTAGTTGAAGAGTATTTCTCCATTGCGGGATGGGGGGTAAAAAAGGACGAAACCTCGGGCGTGGTGGCCCTGGAGGGACCTCCGGCGGCACGGGTAAACCTGAATCTGGAGGAAACCCTCTCGCTGTTAATTTTCAGGCTGATGTACGAGGAAAAGTCACGGGAAATGACCCTGCACGGGGAGCGTACGGTGCTGCAGCAGGATTTCGTGGAGCGGTACCGGGCCATGACCGAACGCCCCTTGACGAAGACCTCCCTGGTTTCGCTCCTGCGGCGTTTTCAGGCCCTTCGGCTTGTCCGGGTCCTCGGCGGGGAGGGGGACCCGGAAACGCAGATAGTGCTGTATCCTTCCATCTCATTCGCTTTGGACGGGGTTTCCCTCGATGAAATGCACGAGCGGATCGAATTGTTCAAAAAAACGGCCGGGGAGGAGGACTGATGCTCATCCTTACCCGGGCGAGGCTGGTAAATTGGCACTTCTTTTTAGACGATATTATCGAATTCGGCCCCGCTACACTGCTGGCAGGGGACAACGGCTCCGGGAAATCGACCATCATCGACGCACTGCAGTACGCTTTGGTGGCAAATATAGGAAAAGTACGCTTCAATGCCGCCGCCGCCGACAGCAGGACGAGCAGAAACTTGAGCGGCTACTGCAGATGTAAAATCGGTTCCGATACCATGGCGTATCTTCGGGAAAGCTGCATTACCCATGTCATTCTCGAATTTCAGGACGGGGAAAAACGGTTCTGCGCCGGAGTAATGGTGGAGGCCTTCGCCGATACCGAAACGCGGGAGTATCCCTATATTTTGGAAGACGGTACCATCAGCGATATCAAGCTTTACTACAAGGGGGAATTTCTCACCGCCGGGACCTTCCGGGACCTGCTGAAAGAGTCCGGGGGCATCGTGTGTTCCACGAAGCGGGAGTACAATTCCCGCCTTACCCATCTGCTGAAGGTCCACAGGAGAAATGTCCACTTCAATCCCTATTTGGAGGCATTGGTCCGGTCGGTCAATTTTACCCCCTTTACCTCCATCGGCGGTTTTGTCTGCACCTACATTTTGGAAGAGCGGCAGGTGGACATTTCCGCCATGCGGGAGAACTTGGCCAATTACAAGGAGGCGGAGCGGGAGGCCCGGGAGATGGAGGCGAAAATAGCCGGCCTCGAGGAAATCGACGGGCTGTACGGGGAATGCGAGTCGCTTGCCCGGCAGGCGCTGTTTCAGGAATATTTCATTCTCCGCCTCGACGTAGAGAAGAGCGCGGGAGAAGCGGCGCGGCTTCTGTCCGATATTACCGAATGCGAAAGAAAAATTGCCGCCGCCGGGGAGGCGGTTGAAAACGCCGTCGGCAGAAAGCAGAACCTGGAGCAGATGCGGCAGGAACTGCAGTTCGCCCTGGCCACAAACGAGCAGTACCGCCTTTTCGAGCGGGTCCGCCGGGAAGTTGAGCAGCGGCACAACGAATTGGAACGGGAACGGAAGCGCGCGGAGCGTTTCGCTTTGCTCTCACGTCAGTGCGCCGCCCTGTTAGGCCGGGAGGTC
The DNA here is from genome assembly GCA_964606455.1 of uncultured Spirochaetales bacterium. Taxonomy (GTDB): domain Bacteria; phylum Spirochaetota; class Spirochaetia; order SPDA01; family CAZSGZ01; genus CAZSGZ01. Next base: position 25,169 of record CAZSGZ010000013.1, on the reverse strand, counting down.
GGGGAAGATATCCGGGAGGAAACGGAACGGGTCGACAGAGAGCGGGAGGAAACCGCGGAGGGCCGCGCCGGCTTGAAACTTGTACTGGATGAAAAAAAGAAGCTTGTAAACGAACTGAAATCGGAGGAGCGGGACTTGAAACAGGGTATTCTCCGGTATCCCGAAAGTACGCTGAAATTAAAAGCCGCTTTCGAGCGTGCGGGCATTTCCGCGGTCATCTTCGCGGACCAGCTCGAAGTTACCGACGATACCTGGCAGAACGCCGTGGAGGGGTGGCTGAACACCCAGCGGTTCAACATTCTGGTGCCGGAAGATGAGTTTCAGGAGGCCCTGCGGCTGTACAACCGGCTGCCGAAGGAAATTGCCGGAGTGGGGGTCCCCCATCTGGAGAGGATGCGGGAAAGCGATATCGCCCACGGCACCCTTGCCGAAGTGGTGGAGGCGGCTTCGCCTCCGGCGCGCCGCTATGCCGCCTACCTTTTAGGCGACGTCGTCCGGGCGGAGCTTCGAAACTTGAAGGATTTCGACAAGGCGGTAACGAAGGAGTGCATGCGCTACGCCTCCCGGACGGCGTCCCGGATGAAAGAGGAGGTGTATGCAAGGTGGTACATCGGCAAGGGGGCGAAGGAAAAACGCCTTGCCGAGCTGGAAAAGCTGGGACGGGAAACCGCCGCCGCCGTCGAGTCTCTTGTTTCGGAAATCCGCGGACTCGACGAAAGGAGCGATCTTCTCGCGCGGGCCTACGGGAGTCTTCACGAATGCCTCTCCCTCTCCGGCGCCGGGGAAGCCGCCGGAAGAATAGAACGGGAGATTGCCGAGCTCGAAAACAGGATGCACAGCATCGATACCGGTTCCTTCGACGAGATAAAACTGCAGATCGGGGGCATTACCGAAAGCCTGAAACAGGTGGACGCTGAACTTATGGAAACGAACCGTCTCTTCGGGGGGCTGCAGAACCGGAAGACCGAACTGGCGGTCCGGCGGGAGCGCGCGTTAGCGGAGGAGGAACGGTACCGGTCGGTTTTAGACGGTTTCTGCGGTGAACATGAGGACTTTGCCGGGGAGTTCGAGGAATACTACAGCGGCAGGATGAAGGGGGAGGGGAAAAGCGTCGATTATGAGGGGCTGCAGCAGCGTTACGGTTCTTCGGTTAAGGGAATACGCACAAGGCGGGAGAAAAGCATAAGCAGGCTGCAGGAGCTGAAAAACAACTTCAATTATTCCTTTTCCGTGTATCTGTCCACCGCCTACGATTCCGACGAGTTTTCCGTCACCCTGAAGCGGTACCGGGAAACGGAGCTGCCGGAGTATAAGGAAAAAATACGCCGCGCCAGGGAAGAGGCGGAAAAACAGTTCCGGGAGCACTTTGTAAGCCGGTTAAACGAATACATCAGCGACGCGAGGGAAAGCTTCCGGGAAATCAACTATACCCTCTCCACCATCCGCTTCGGACAGGACCAGTACCGCTTCAGTTTAGAGGAGCGGCCGGAGAAGAAGCAGGTCCTCGACGTTATCCGGAACGCTTCGGAAATCAAACAGTGGGAGGGGACCCTTTTCGACAATCTTGCTTCGGAGGAGGAGAAGGAGAGTATCGAAAAATTGTTTCAAAGTATTCTCGAGAACGAACTCGATTCGGAGGAGGTCCGGCAGATTTGCGACTACCGGGAGTATTTTCAGTACGATATTCGCATAAAACATACCGAAACCTTAGACGACGCGGGAAAACCCTTGGAATCCTCCCTCACGAAGGTATTACGGGAGAAATCGGGAGGGGAAACCCAGACCCCCTATTACGTGGCCATAGCGGCGAGTTTTTTCCGCTTTTACAAAGATGAAGCCGGAGCGGTCCGCCTTGTCCTCTTCGACGAGGCATTCAATAAAATGGACGACGAGCGGATCGGCAAGATGATAGCCTTTTTCAAGAAACTGAACATGCAGATCGTTACCGCCGTACCTACTGAAAAAATCGAAGCAATAGCCCCGTACATGGACGTTACCAATTTGGTGCTGCGGAAAGATTACTCCGCCTTTGTGCGGAAATACGAGGTCCTGCCGGAGGAAATGTCGTGAATATCCCCGGGGGGGCGCCCCTGAATCCCTACGCTAAAAGGATCATACGGGTTTTTGCGGAAGCATATCCGGGGTCCGCCCAGATGCGGGGAGGGAGGAAGCTCCGGAAGGGTTCCTGGGAGAAGGTGTTCCCCGAAATTACAGGCGATGTTTCCGCGAAGGAGGAGTTCCTTCGGGGAGTGGAGGCCCTTGCCGCGCGCGGGGTCCTGTCGGTGAAGTGGAAACGCTTCCGCGAGGGGGACGAAGCGGAGGCGCTGTATTTGGAAGACCCGGAGGCCCTGTACCGGGAAACGGCGGTCCGGGACCCCGGGGAACTCCGCCGGGAGATGCTCGCCGCCGTCAGGTCGTGGCGGCCGAAAAGGGAAACGGGGGCGGCGGTCCGGGAGGCTCTTACGGCGAAACTCGACGTGTACCACGACATTTTCGTTTCCTCCCCGGAAGACCTGCGGGACCTTTGTACCCTCTTCGACCTTTCCCCCGAAGATGTCCGGGGACGGACTATCCGTGCATTGAGTGTTTCACTTTTCAGCGACAGCAAGCGGATCGAGGCCCTGCTGCCTAGGGCGGACAAAATCGGGAGAAGTGTTGTCGGGACGGGGCTTTCCGAACTCCTCGGCATTTCGAGGAACTACCCGGAAGCGAGCTGCTGCCTTTGCGGCCGCCTTCTTTTTTCCTCTTCCGACGGGATTTGGGAGATGAATTACACCCGCCTCACGCTTCCCTTCGGCACAATCGAAAAGCTTGACCGGATCGAGGCGCAAGGCAGTACCGGGAAACGGATACTGACGGTGGAAAACAAGGAAAGCTACTTTACGGCCGCCGACGCCCTGAAGGACTTCTTCGGCGGGTTCGTCTATACCGGGGGATACCCGAACACCGCGGTAAAAGCGCTGCTGAAGGTCTTCGCGGTTTCGGGGTATTCCATTTTTCATTTCGGGGACTTAGACCCCGAGGGAATCGCGATTTTTCTCGAAGTGGAGCGCCGCGCGGGTATCGATATACACCCCTTCCTCATGTCGGCGGACATCTACAATGCCTATGCAGGGTACGGATACGAATTAGGCGTCCCGGCCCTGGCAAAGCTCCGGACGGCGGCGGACCCCCGCTTTGCCAAACTGGCCGCGTTCATGACGGAGACCCGCCGCGGGGTGGAACAGGAGATTATCGATATTCCGCGGTACAGCAGCGGAATTTTCCTTGAAAAAATCGGGAATGACGTGTATGCTCCGTAGCATATGAAGAACATCCTCGTTACAGGCGGCTGCGGTTTTATCGGCAGTAATTTCATCCGCTATCTATTCGGCGGCACGGAACAAGGCGGCGGAACTCCCCGTTTTACCGGACGGGTTGTCAATCTCGACAAACTTACCTACGCCGGCAACCCGCTCAACCTTGCGGACATCGAGGAGCGCTTCGGCGCCGGACCGGACGCTGCTGCCGGCGCTGAAGCGGGCCGCTACGTTTTTGTCCGCGGCGATATCTGCGACGCGGGCCTGGTGGATTCCATTTTTTTCGATTATGAAATTGATACGGTAATACACTTTGCCGCGGAGAGCCACGTAGACCGGTCGATTCACGGTCCGGCGGAGTTTATCCGTACGAATATAAACGGTACGTTTACGCTGCTGGAAGCCGCCAGGAAGCATTGGCAGCGCGGCGGCGAAAACCTGTTCCATCACGTCAGTACCGACGAGGTCTACGGGTCCTTAGGGGCGGAAGGGTACTTTTCCGAGACAACTGCCTACAATCCCCGGAGCCCGTACTCGGCGTCGAAGGCGTCTTCGGACCATCTTGTTATCTCCTATTACCATACCTACGGGCTGCCGATAACCATGTCGAACTGCTCGAACAATTACGGTCCTTATCAGTTTCCCGAAAAGCTCATTCCCCTGATGATTTTTAACATGCTCGACGAAAAGCCGCTTCCTGTCTACGGCGACGGGAAAAACATCCGGGACTGGCTGCATGTGGAGGACCACAACAGCGCCGTATGGCGGATCGCGGAAGCAGGCGTACGGGGGGAATGCTACAACATCGGCGGCGAAAACGAGTGGGAAAACCTCACCCTAGTCCATGTCCTCTGCGAGAAGACCGCCGGCCTGACGGGTAAAGAAAAGGATTATTACAAAAAACTCATTACCTTCGTGGAGGACCGGCCGGGCCACGACCGGCGCTACGCTATCAACTGCGATAAACTGAAAAACGAACTCGGCTGGACCCGCCGCTACACCTTCGATGAGGGACTGGAACAGACCGTCCGCTGGTATCTCGAAAACCGGAAATGGGCCGAAGGGGTCCGCTCCGGCGCCTACAAGGAATGGATTGAACGGAACTACGGTACCAGGGGATAACCCTGCTCGAGGAGGCAGAAATGTCCGGCAGTTGTAACGGAGCGGCCGCGGCGGATTTCAGTCCCTGCGCGAAAAAAATCCTCCGGGTGTTCGCGACAAATTGCCCGGCGTTTCTTTTCATTCCCGAAAATACAAAGCTCGAACGGGAAGGCTGGGAGGAGGTGTTTCCCGGAATTGATTCCGACGGCCCGGCGAGGGCAATTTTTTTACGGGGTGTACGGCAGCTCGAAGATGAAGGGATTGTAAAGGTTATTTGGAAGAGGGGCGGGACCGGAGAGATTGTAAAAAAACTCCGTATTGAAAACCTCCGGACCGTTTACCGCGTTTTAGGCGAGGAAAACCCCTGGTACATCTACGCGGCCTGCGAAAAAATGCTTGAAAACTGGGAGCCGGCCTTTGCCTGCGGAAAGGTCCTGCGGGATTATTTTCTCGAGTGCCTGCGGGAACCGCCGCGGCCGCTGCCGGTCCGCTCCGAGGAAGAGATGAAGGACCTCATCACCATTATCGATCTGAAGCCGGACGAAACACGGGGCCGCGGCGTGCAGGAGCTGAGCGCGGGCTTTCCCGGCGGCGCCGGACGGTTCATCTCCCTTCTGAAGATTGCCGACCGCCTCTGCCATGAAAATATCGGTACGGTCCTCTCGGGAAGGCTTGGAATCGCGGGCATCCCGGAGAGCGCGGTCTTTTCGCTGCGGGGGGAGATGTATTTGTACGGCGGGGTTTTTTACAGGTACGCCGGTGATCCGGCCCGGCTCCCGGGCTGCATATTAGAGCGGGCCGAGTGTTTCCGTTTTTCAAGCCTGCTTCCGGTCATTTGCGTACAAGACCTGAAATCCTTCTACCCGCTGGTAAAACAGTATACACGGGGCATGAACGGTTTTATCGCCGCCGACAAGCTGCACGCCGCCGCCGCTAAACTGCTCGAGCTTGTCGGCAGGACCGAAGTCCCCCTCTATTTTTTCGGCGATATCGACCCGGAAGGGCTGCGGATTTTTCAGGAATGCCGCCGCATATGCGGTCCCGGGGTCCGGCCGCTCTCGATGGACGCGGAAACGTATCGAAAGAACCTCCGCTACGGATATCCCCTTTCCGGACCTCAAATGGATGAGCTGCGGCGGGTGGACATGCCGGAACTGGCTGATCTACAACGGGAAATGCTGAACGAGGGCCTCGGCGTAAAGCAGGAGTACCTCCGGCTGTCACGGCTTTCGCTGTAAGCAAGCGGAGGTGCCCGCCGCCGCATTGACCGGCGGAAGAAGCCCTGCTATCATTATCTCTATGAAAGACTACCGGAAGGGAATATCCGCGTATCAAAAGGAATCGAAAAAAGAACGTTTTGAGAGCGGCGGATTTATGAAAACCGGCGAAACGCCGTCCGCCGCGGATGCTCCGGCGGGGACGGAAAAGGTCCGGGAGGAAAAACCAAAACCCGCGGTGCCCCCCGGAAGCATTAAATCCGGTGTGGACCGGGCGTCGAAATTTCTCATGCTCTTAGAAAAGGACGATGCCGCGCGGGTCATGCAGCATTTAGGTCCCGAAGAGCTCGAGGCGGTGTCGAGAAAAATTGCCGAAACAGGGAGAATAGATGCCGAAGAGGCCAATTCCATCCTGAAAGAATTCGGACTGATCCGGGAGAAGGGCGAAACGTACTTCGGCGGTCCGGATGTCGCGAAAAACATGCTGGTAAACGCCTTCGGGGAGGAGAAAGGTGAAAAGCTTTTCAAGAAATCGGTACCCTACGGCGGCAACAAACCCTTTGCATTCTTAAACGATTACGAGTTTCAGCAGATTCTCATGATATTGAAAAAAGAGCCGCCGGGTGTCCTCGGGATAGTTCTGCAGTATCTCGAACCGCGGCGGGCATCGAAAATTCTCGAGTCTCTTACGCCGGACGTCCAGCGGGCGGTGGTAAAACACATCGCCGGAATGGAGAAGATCGATTCGGAGGTCCTCCTGCGGATGGAGGAAGTGATCAAGCAAAAAATCCTGAAGCAGGGAAAAGTAATAACCGAAGAAATTGACGGAAAGAGCGTTTTAGCGGACATCCTGAAACATGTAAATGCCGCCGCGGAAGAGGAAATTCTGCAAAGCCTCGAAACATCTGACCCCGGGCTCACGGAAGAAATCCGGGAAAAACTGTTCGGCATCGAAACGATCGCGTCCCTCCACGACAAGGACCTGCAGGAAGTCCTGCGGGACTACGACGACGGCGAGCTCGCCTTCCTGTTAAAGGGGAAACCGGAACAGTTTAGCGGAAAAATACTTTCGAACGTTTCGGAACGCCGCCGGGAGCTTATCGAAAACGAAATGTCCTTCCTCGGCGGAGTAAAACGAAGTGAAGTGGAAAAGGCCACCAAAGACTTTTTGCGCTATCTGCAGACCCAGGTCGAGGAGGGGCGGCTGCGTCTGTTCCGGGATGGAGACGGCGAAACGTACGTATAGCCCCTGCTTGCCTTTTTATTGACGAAGCGCCGGGATTGTTCCATACTGTATATATGAACGGACGGGAACGGATTATCAATTTTCTCGACAAACAAGAAACGGACTGCCTTCCCTGCATGCCCATTACCATGATGATGGCCGGAGATTTTATCGGCGAGCCCTACGGAAAATATGCGGCGGACCATACGGTACATGTAAAAGGGCAGTGCGCTCTTGCCGAATACTACGATCTCGATTATGTGTCGGCAATATCCGACCCCGCTACGGAGGCCCACGACTGGGGGGCGACAATCGCCTTTTACGACAATCAGCCGCCGGCGGTGGACGAACGGGTCGCGCTCCTCGCGGACAAGGGAACATTGGTCCGCATCAAGCCGCCGGACCCGAAAACGGGAAAGCGGATGTCCAACCGCCTCCGGGTGGTGGAGGGGCTGAAAGCGCGGGCCGGGAAGGAGAAACTCGTGGAAGGCTGGATCGAAGGCCCCGCCGCGGAAGCCTCCGACCTGCGGGGAATAAACCATCTCATGCTCGACGTTATGGACGACATTCCCTTTGTAAAGGCGCTGTTTGAACTGATCTCCGAAACGGCAATCAGCTATGCCGTAGCGCAGCTCGAAGCCGGTGCCGATATCATCGGCATGGGGGACGCCGCGGCGTCGCTGTTAGGACCGGCCCTGTATAACGAATTGGTCCTGCCGTACGAAAAGGTGATTGTCGACGCGATTCACGAGGCCGGGGGGATGGTACGGCTCCACATCTGCGGCAATACCGGGAGCATCTGCGGCGGCATGGCGTCCTTAGGCTGCGAAATTGTCGATTTAGACTCCCTCGCCCCCATGGGACCGGGCAGAGCGGACTCCGGTCCCGACCAGGTGCTCTTAGGCAATATCGACCCGGTCCGGGTGCTGCGGAACGGCACCCCCGAAGATGTCCGGCGGGAAGTAAACAAGTGCTGGGAAGAAGCCGGCCCCCGGTTTATTGTCGGCGCGGGCTGCGAAGTCCCCCGGGACACGCCGGAAGAAAACATGCGCGCCATGGTCCGCTTTGCCAAGGAGACCAGGTGTTAGCGAAGCGGCTAGTCCGCAATACCGACAGCCTTGACAATCCGCCGGCTGCTCCATAGTATCTGTACCCATGACAGCAGACGAACTCAGAAAAAAATACATCGCCTTTTTTACAAAAAAACACGGTCACAGCGAGATAGCGGGAAAGTCCCTGGTCCCGGAAAACGACCCCACGGTCCTGTTCACCACGGCGGGAATGCACCCCCTGGTGCCGTATATTTTAGGAGAGCCCCATCCCGCGGGAACGCGGCTGGTGGATTACCAGAAGTGCATCCGCACCGGGGACATCGACGAAGTAGGGGACCCGCACCACCTGACTTTTTTTGAAATGCTCGGCAACTGGTCGCTGGGAGATTACTTTAAAGAGGAAGCCATTCGGATGAGCTACGAGTTTCTTACCTCCGATGAGTGGCTGGGCATCGATCCGGACCTTCTAAGCGTTACCGTGTTTGCCGGGGACGAAGACGCGCCGAGGGACGACGAATCCGCCGCGGTCTGGCGTTCCTTAGGCATTCCCGAGGACCGGATTTACTATTTGCCGAAGTCCGACAACTGGTGGGGGCCTGCCGGGGCAACGGGGCCCTGCGGTCCCGATACGGAGATGTTTATCGATACCGGCGGAGGACCATGCGGTCCGGATTGCAGGCCCGGATGTTCCTGCGGAAAATATTTTGAAGTTTGGAACGATGTGTTTATGCAGTACAACAAGACCGCCGACGGGGGATACGAACCGATGGAGCGGAAGTGCGTCGACACGGGAATGGGGGTGGAGCGGACCGCAGCGATTATGCAGGGGAAAAAGACGGTTTACGAAATTGAAATGTTCGCGCCGCTTATGGACTCGATTTCCGAACTGACCGGGACTGTTTACGGCTCATCTGGTGAAACGGATGTTTCCGTCAGGATCATTGCCGACCACTGCAAAACAGCCGTCTTCATTTTAGGTGATGAAAACGGCATGCCCCCCTCGAACATCGGACAGGGGTACATTTTACGCCGGCTTGTCCGGCGGGCAATCCGGCACGGACGAAAACTAGGCATCGAAGGGACGTTTTTAGCCGGTCCCGCTGAAAACGTCATTGCCATGTACCGGCATGTCTATCCCGAGCTTGACCGGCGCCGGGACTTTATTATGACCGAACTCTCGAAGGAAGAGGAAAAATTCCTGGAAACATTGAAAAAAGGCGAGGCCGAGTTCGAGAAGATGCTTCCGAACCTTTTAAAAAACCCGGCAAAGGTAATACCGGGCCGGGTGGCCTTCAAACTCTACGACACCTACGGGTTCCCCATTGAAATTACCGAAGAGCTGGCAAAGGAAAAGGGGATGACCGTGGATACCGAGGGCTTTAGGCAGGCCTTCGAAAAACATCAGGAGCTGTCGAAGCAGGGGGCGGAAAAAACGTTCAAAGGCGGACTTGCCGACAATTCCCGCCAGGTGACCCGGCTGCATACGGCCACCCACCTGCTGCACCAGGCATTGCGGATGGTGTTAGGGGACCACGTGGAACAGAAGGGAAGCAACATTACCGCGGACCGGCTGCGTTTTGACTTTTCCCACCCCGACAAGCTTACGCCCGAGCAGATAGCCGAGGTGGAGTCGATTGTAAACGAACAGATCCGGCGGGACCTGCCGGTGGAGATGGAGATGAAGTCCCTCGAACAGGCCCGGGAGGAAGGGGCCCACGCCTTTTTTACCGACCGGTATGAAGAACAGGTAAAGGTATACACCATCGGTGACTTTTCAAAAGAGGTCTGCGGCGGGCCCCATGCGGAGCATACCGGAGAACTCGGCCGTTTTAGAATTACGAAGGAGCAGTCTTCTTCCTCCGGGGTCCGCAGAATCCGAGCGGTCCTCGGGGAGGGGTAAAACGCCCTTCTATCCGGCCGCCGGGGCGGCCCCCCCTAGCTGACCGCAGGCGCCGCCGATACCGCGGCCTTTACCGTAGCGCCGGGTGCAGGCAATGCCCGCGCTGTCACAGGCCGTTAAAAAGTTTTTTACTTCCTCCTCCGCGGGAGATGTAAAGGGAAGTCCCTCCACCGGATTATAGGGAATAACGTTTACGATATACGAAAAGCCGCGGACAAAGGCCCGCAGGGCGCGGATGTCCGCCTTTCCGTCGTTTACACCCGGCAGCAGAACATATTCGAAGGTAATCCGTTTTCCCGTCGCCTTTTGATATTCCAGCAGGGCATTCCGGAGCCCGGGAAGGGGGTTTGCCTTCGCCGCGGGCATCAGCCGCGCCCGTTTTTCCGGCAGTGCCGAAACGAGGGAGACCGCAAGGCGGAAATAGGGTCCCCGGGCCGCCAGGTCCAGGACCCCGGCGCTTATTCCGCAGGTGGAAAGCGTCATTTTCGGTATTCCAATGCCGAAACCTTCGGGGCGCGTCAGGACCGCGGCGGCCTTCCGCAAGTTTTCCAAATTCAAAAGCGGTTCCCCCATCCCCATAAAGACGATATTCGATATCCTCCCGGCATGTCCGAGGGCGTGAAGGACCTGTTCGGTCATTTCAGAGGCGGTCAGGTCTCTGGTAAATCCGAGGGTGCCGGTTTTGCAGAAGGCGCAGCCCATCCCGCACCCCGCCTGAGTGGAGAGGCAGACCGTTTTTCTCCCGTTCCCGTCGGTAAGGACCACGCATTCCACCCCGTAGCCGTCGGCACAGCGGATAAGCAGTTTTTCCGCCTCCCCGCCTTTCCCCTGTATTTCCAGAAGGACGGTCCCGTACAGATTCGCTTTCTCCGCCAGACGTTCCCGAAGCGGTTTCGGCAGAGTGCTGATGTCGTGAAAGGAGGCGGCACCCCTCCACAGGGCCTTGAAAATTTGCATACCCCGGTAGGAGGGGGAAAGACCGAGGAGCGGGGCGATTTCTTCCGGCAGAAGTCCCGACACAACGGGGGGACCGGACAGCGGCGGCTGTTCCACCGGCTATCGAATCTCGTCGATCATTTCATTCACACGGCTGTTTCTGATGCCGAGCTTTTGAAAGCTGTTCAATATTTCGAGGGCCTGTTTCGGCTGCCGCAGATTCATATAGCAGTCGGCAATTTCGGTGTAGAGGCGGTAGTTTTTCGGATCGTTTTTCATCAACCCCCGCAGAGACTCGATTGCGTCTTCGTACTTTCCCCGCTGCTTGTTCACGAGGGCAAGCCCTAAAATCGCGTACAGGTCGAATTCGATATTCAGGGCCTTCGTGTAGAACACTTCGGCGTCGTCGAGGCTGCCGATGTTCCTGTAGGCGTCTCCCACCCGTGTAAGTATTACCTTGTTCGCCGGGTCCTTTTCGAGGATTTTCTTCCAGTAGGCGAGGGATTTTTCCTGCTGATTCAGCCCGCGATAGCAGTCGGCAAGGCCGAAGAGGGCGTAAAAATTATCTTTTTCTTTTGCCAGCGCTTTTTCGAAATATTCAATTCCCTCGGTAAAGGTTTTCAGTTTTCGATGGCAGTTTCCAAGGGATGTCAGGACACGGATGTCCACCCGCTCGCCCGATAACGCGAGCATCCGTTCCCAGTAGTAGAGGGCCTGTTCGTAATCTTTAAAATCGTAGTGAAGATGGCCCAAACCGATGAGGGCGTAGGCATTTTCCGGCTCCATTTCCATCACTTTCCGGTAAATCTGCTTCGATTTTTCAAAATCGCGCACTTTCCGGTAGGCGTCGGCAACCCTGGTTAGAACGGTAACGTTGGAATCGTCATGCTGCAGATACTGTTCCCAAATCTCGATGGCTTTGTTGAATTTTTTCAAGCCCTTGTAGCAGTCCGCAAGGCCGAAGAGGGCATAGTTGTTCCCTGGATGAAATTCCAGGCATGTACGGTAGTACTCGACAGCCCTGGCGAACTGCCGCCGTTTCCTGTGTGTGTCTCCCAGCCCCACCAGGGCATAGTTGTTCCGAGGATCGAGTTCGACAATTTCTAAAAAACAAGCCTCCGCTTCGCTCGGTTTGTTTTCTTTCAGGAACTGGTAACCCCGTTTCGATGTTTCCGCCAGATGCTCCAGTTGTTTTGTCTGGTCGTCCTGCTGTATGTCCGGTTCCATTCCTACACCTTTTCGTGAAGCCAGGATTGTACAATATACGCCATCTTTTCAATCAGTCCGTCCTTTTTATCGGGAGCGGGGGCGAGAATGTACATCCGCAATGCTTCAAGAACATTGTTTTTTTTATAATAGTAGTCACCCATACGGGTAATTCCGTCGGTATAGCCGACGGTCAAAAAAATTCGTTTTGCCTGCTCGTACTGTCTGTCGTTGAAAAGTTCGTTACCCCTTCGGATGAGCACCGCCCGCTCGCGGTCAGACAAATCGTGGTTTCGTACGTCCGTAGTTTTTATAAAGCCGTCAATTTTATTCATAAAACAATTTTATATATGATGAATATACCGAATTTAGCCGCCAATATCAATTGGAAAGTTGAAAAAACCGACCGACCGGTCGTTACAGGGTGCCCTTGGTCGAGGGGGGGCCGAAGCCGGGGTCAATAAGGGCATATGCTCCGCCGATTGCCTTGCCCAAGGCTTTGAAGAGGCTTTCCGCCATGTGATGGCTGTTTTTCCCATACCTGCAGTGGGCGTGCATAGTAATCCGTCCCCGCCCGCACAGGGCGGTGAGAAATTCGTCGATAAGGCAGAGGGGAAAGTCTCCCGCGTAGGCCTGGGGATAGTCGGCGGTGTACACGAGAAACGGACGCCCGGCGGTGTCCACGGTTACCTCCGAAAGGGCATCGTCCATGGGAATGACCCGGTGGGCAAAGCGCCGGACAGGGCCGAAATCCGTACTAACGCGAAAGAGCGCGTCGCCGAACACCAGGCCGATGTCTTCAATTAAGTGGTGGGGGTCAACGTCGATATCTCCGGAAGCCTTCACTTGGAGAAAAAAACCGCCGTGGAAGGACATCGCGGTAAGGAGGTGGAGGAAAAAAGGGACCCCTTCCAATTCAATCTCGGGCGCCTCTCGTGAATCGAGGTCTAGAGAGAGTTCAATTGATGTTTCCTTCGTGTTCCGAGAAAGGCTTACTAACCGTGCCATGGCATACTCCTGCTTATATTTATGTATCGGCGCGGTGTCGCCTATTTTTATTCAAAATTTTAGATAAACCGCTTTGTGTGTGCTATTGTAGTATACAGAGGGGGAGGCGAAATGGAAATAGACCGGCCGAGAGAGCACGTCCATCTTTTCAACAATCCGGCGGAAACTCACACCCGGCGCAACGAGCAAATTGAACGGCATATTCCGTTAAAGTATCCCCGCGGCTCTCTTCCCGAACGCTGGGAAGCCTGGTTTGAGCTTATGGACCGATAGTCTCCGGGCCGTGCCGGTAGAACCGCAGCAGCGACCTGCCGTATTTTTTCAGACGAAAGCCGACGAGGCTGCCGGCGGTTTCGGGAATGCTGTCTTCGGCAGGGTAATGGAGCAGCACGGTCCCGGAAGGGGCCAGCAGGTCTTGTTCCGAAACAAGGCACAGCAGTTTTTCTTTCTCTGGATACGAAAAGGGCGGATCGAGGAAAATGATGTCGTATGAGGTGTCCGCCGTTTTTAAAAATTGTTCCACCGGCATTAAAAACAGTTTCGACTCTTCTTCGATTATTTCCAGGTTTTTCCGGATTACCCCCCCTTTTTTGTAATCTCCCTCCACTAACACCACCGGTCCCGCCCCCCGGGATGCCGCTTCAATTGCCACGAGGCCGGACCCGGAAAAGAGGTCGAGAAAACTGCTTCCCGATAAGTTTCCCAAAATTGAAAACAGCGACTCCCGCATCCGGTCCATGGCGGGGCGGATCTCCCCCTTCGGACAAAGGATCCTGCGGTTCGTGTATTTCCCTCCCGTTACGCGCATTATTCGAGGATAGCGGAAAACCGGCCGCCTGGGAAGCCGGCTGCCCGGGGTAAAGGAAAAAAAGCAGGCTTTGACAGAACCGGCGGGAACGGGCATACTCCTGGTATGGAAGAGGTTCTGAAAGAGATTATCGGGAAAGAGAAAGAGTCCGAGTCGATTATTCAGGAGGCGCGGAAAAAGGCCCAGGAAATCCTGCGTGATGCCGACAGCCGTGCCGCCGCGAAAATGCAGGAAGCAAAGGACAAGGCGGCTTCGCTGTATTCCCGGCGGGTAGCGGAAGCGGAACAGGCTGCCGAAAAACGCAGCGACGGAGAAATCGAGGGGGTGAGTAACTTAAAAAGCAGTATGCTCGAAGAGAAAGGCGGACTGATGGAGGAGCTTACCGACGAGATTGCCGGGAAGGTCCTGTCATCGGACCTCGATTTTTCCTAGGCGGCGGGCAACCTGTATGGCATGGGCGGTCAATAAATACGGATATATTAACGCGAAATTACGGGCACAGCTCAGCAAGCGGGTCCGGGAGGACCAGTTCCAAAACATGATCAGCGCCGGGAACATTACCGAGGCCCTGCAGGTCCTGCAGGGCACCGAGTACGATAACGCTTTCGGGGTATATCACGAAACCGGGGACATAAAAATGGTGGAGCGGGAGCTTGTCCGTCAAGAAATCGAGGGGCTTGCCAAACTCCGTTCCGCCGTGGACGAGGAGATCATCGGCATTATCGACAGCTTTCTCGAACGCTACGAAATCGAGACACTGAAAGACGCCCTCCGTTACTGGTTTGACCGGGAGGTGCGGAAGCGCGACGTGGAGGACAAGGTCATATACATGCTGCGGGGGCCGATCGTCCATCCCATCGATTTTTCCGCCGTTGTGTACGCCGGGGACGTTGACGATGTGTCGGACCAGCTCGCGGGGACCCCATATCAGAATATGATACGGGAACACCTTCCCGGGGCGCTGGAAACGGGGTCCCTCTTCGAGGTTGAGTGCCGTCTGGAAAACCTCTATTTTCGAAGGATTACCGAAAAAATCGACAAGCTTGCGGGAAGAGACCGGGAAATAGCGGAACACATTATCGGGATCCAGGTCGACATGGAGAATATTACCCGCTTGAGCCGGTACGCCCGGTTTTTCAAGGAACGCGGCGGCTGTGATTCCGGGATGTTCATTCCGGGAGGAAAAAATGTCGGCCTCGAGGAGCTGCAGACGGCCTCGGCAGCAAAGTCCCCCCGGGACTTTGTAAAAAACACCGTTACGCGTTACTACAATGCCCCCCGGCTGTTTGAAGGTGCGGGGAAGGAACGGGACGACTCCTTCTTTGTCCTGCTTCTTTCGGTCCTGCAGGATATTTTTATTGCCGAGGTAACGAAACTGCTGCGGGGATATCCCTTTACCATCGGCATCGTATTGGCGTATTGTTTTATAAAGCAAAATGAGATGAGAAAAATTATGAGTGTACTGAATGCCAAATATTACGGCATCGACGAGGGACGGATGGGGGAATTGATATGAGCACGGCCCTCATGAAGCAGCTGATTGCCGCGGTGGACATCAATCACTACGATGCGGTTACCCGGGAACTGCTCTCTTCCGGGGTCATGCATTTTATCCGGATGCGGGAGCTGAAAAAGGAGTTTCCCGACGAGGTGAGCAGCGTTGCTCCGCCGGACAAACAGGATGATATGGCCGCCCTGCGGCGAAGGATCGAGTCCTTTCTCCGGATGGTCCATGCGGACCCGTCCTCGGAGGTCAGCCTGGATGTCGGCGAGTTGAAACCTCTTCAGAAAGAACATATCGAAGAGGACCTCGAGCATATCGGAAACAGCATCGAATCGATACGGGAAAAGCAGCGGCAGACGCAGCAGGAAATTCTCCGGTTAGAGGAGATGCGCCGCACACTGAGCGGCGAAGCGGGCTTCAATCCCGAACTGTTAAAGCAGCAAAGCGGTCTGCTTACCTTTTTCACCGGCAGGGTGCCGAAGGAAAACCGGGAGGATTTTGAAAATGCAATGCGGGAAATGCCGGTGGCCCTCGTGCCGGCCGGGGAGGACGGCGGGGGTGAATACATTATCGTGGCCGTCAAGAAGTACCGCGGAAGGGTGGAGGAGATCCTCGAACGCAGCGGCTGGGAGAAGGCCGATTTCACCTCGAAACCGGAAGCCTTCGGGAAACAGAACATCGAGGGACTGAACAGGCAGATCGAAACGCTCAAGAAGGAGCAGAACGGGCTGACAAACAAGGTGGAAGAAACGGTGGAGGAGAAGAAAGACCGCCTTTTGGAATACTGGAAGCGGGTAAAGCTGCGGGAACTCTATTCCTCTATCGAATTCAACTACGGGAAGACCAGCCGGACACTCCTCTTTTCCGGGTGGGTCCCCCGCGGAAAGCAGAAGACCTTGGACGGCGCCATCCGAAAAGCAACGGGCAATACCTGCTACATCGAATGGCGGGACCCGGAGGAGGCGCTCGGCCTGGAAGGGCAGAAGCCGCCGGTAAAGTTCACGAACCCGAAGTTTCTCCAGCCCTTTCAGATGCTGGTACGGAATTATTCCATCCCCGAATACGGGACCTTCGACCCCACTCCGGTGGTGGCCGTGGCGTACCTCGTGATGTTCGGGCTGATGTTCGGCGATGCCGGCCACGGCGCGGTCCTGCTGATCGCGGGTATTATCGGCTCGGTCCTGAAACGCCGGGAGAAGATAGCCCGGCTCTTTCAGCTCATTATATACTGCGGAGCATCGGCGGTTGTCTTCGGCATTCTTTTCGGTTCCTATTTCGGCATGGCATGGGCCCCGCCGCTCTGGTTTGATTTTCACGGCGCCGTTGCCGGCAATGCCCGCGGGGGGGTCGTAAGCGATATTTACGGTATTCTTACCATTACCATTTATTTCGGCATCGCCGTTATCGGGATCGGACTTTTAATCAATTGGATGAACTGCATCAGGAAAAAGCGGTGGCTCCGGCTTATTTTGGACAAAACAGGCCTGATAGGCGGCTGGATGTACGGCGGCGGCGTGTATACGGCTTTTTATTTTGTCCGGCGGGACTACAAGCAGCTGCCTCCGGGCCCGTTACTTCTTCTCCTTTTAGGTATCCCCGCCGTGCTTTTTTTAGCAAAGCCGGTGGCGGAATTCATTATCGAAAGACGGGAACACGGAAAACAGTTCAGCGGGTTTACGGTACTCGATTTCCTGATGGAATGGATTGTAGAGATGCTCGAAGTCTTCAGCGGATACCTCGCGAACACCCTCTCGTTTATGCGGGTGGCCGGTTTGGGGATAGCACACGTCAGTTTAATGACGGCGTTTTTTCAGATAGCCGGGATGATCGGCGGGGAGGGCTTGAGTATCGGCTCCTGCGCGATACTCGTTTTCGGCAATCTCCTTGTTATAGCCTTGGAAGGGCTGTCCGCCGGTATACAGTCACTGCGGCTCAATTATTATGAATTTTTCTCGAAATATTTTTCCGGGTCCGGCATTGCGTATTCGCCGGTAACCCTCAAGCAACATTAGGATTAAGCACAGAATGGAGGATGCAATGGAAAATCCAAAGAAAGTTTTTAAACGGCGGGTCGGCTTAAGCGTACTGATAATGATAACGGTAATGCTGATGTTCGGCATCGTCAGTGTATCAGGCGTCTTTGCCCAGGAGGAAACGGCGGAAACGGCGGCGGAAGTACCGGAGAACCGGTCCGAAGTAATGAAATTCGGGCTCATCGGAGCGGCCATCGCTTTCGGTTTCGGAGCAATCGGAGCGGGAATCGCCATCGCCAGCGTCGGTGCCTCGGCCATGGGGGCAATTGCCGAAAAACCGGAAATTGCAAGTCAGGCGCTTATTTTTATCGCCTTGGCCGAAGGACTGGTGGTGTTCGGCTTTATTACGGCGCTGATGATACTCGGGAAGGTATGAGGTATTTTATTATCGGAGATGAAGATTCGGTCCTCGGCTTCGGGATGGTTGGTGTCGACGGCCGTACGGTGGAAACGAAAGAAGATGCCGATGCCGCGTTTCAGGAGGTCCTGAAGGACCATACCGTGGGGGTGGTAATTATTACCGAACCCGCCGCCGATATGATACGGGAAAAGGTGAATGCCTATCTGTTTTCGGAACAATTTCCCCTGATTGTGGAAATCCCGGATAAAAACGGCAGAAGTCCGGACAGGCCGGGACTTCGGCAGATGGTGAACGAGGCCATAGGAATATCGTTGTAAAGATGTCGAACAGGAAAGAAGAGAAAAAGAAAATGAACTCCTCCGTCGATGAAGCCGCGGAAGGAAAAGACCGGCTTATCCGTGAAATCGAGAACAATGCCCGGGAAGAGGCGCGGAATATAATCGAGGGAGCGGAAAAAACGGCTGAACAAAAAATATCCACCGCCGAAGGAAAGGCGAAACGAATACTGCTGGACGCCGAGGAACGGGCGGAACAAAAAATCCGGCACATAAACGAACGGACCGATTCGTCGATCCAAATCGAGAAGAAGCGGGTCCGGCTGAAGCAGACCGAGGAAATTATCCGCCACGTGTTTGACAGGGTGCGGGAAAAAATCGAGGGAAGTATCGGGACCGACGCGTATGTGGAAACACTGAAAAACTGGGCCGCCGAAGGGGTCCTCGGCATAGGTACGGACACCGTTGTTCTTTCCGTCTCCGGGAAGGAACGGCCCCTTGTAGGGGATGATTTTCTAAACGATCTCCGGGAACGGGTTAGAAAGCAGGGAGGCGGAGAAGTGACGGTGGGAATATCGGAAGAGCCGGAGCAGGAGTACGGCGTATGTGTCCGCTCCGCCGACGGCAGGCTGGAATACCGGAATCAGATTGCAACCCGGCTTGCCCGGAACCAAGACGAATACCGGAAGCTTATATACAAGGCGTTGGAAATTGAAGGTGCTTCATGACTGAACGAATAATTGGAAAGGTACAGCGGGTAAACGGCCCCGTTATCGAAGCCGCGAATATCAGCGACGCCATGATGATGGAACTCGTCCGGGTGGGAGAGCTTCGCCTGATCGGGGAAATTATCAAACTCGACGGCAGTTCCGCCGTCATTCAGGTGTATGAGGACACCACCGGGCTCGCCCCGGGTGATGTCATTTACGGGTCCGGCATGCCCTTGAGTCTCGAACTCGGCCCGGGTTTGATCGGGACCATTTACGACGGAATCCAGCGGCCGCTGACCGATATTTACGATGCCTGCGGTGATTTTATCGACAAGGGCATTGTCGCCCCGCCGTTAAACAGAGAGAAAACATGGGATTTTGAACCGACAGCCGCTGCGGGTGAACACGTTGCGGGGGGGGCGGTGTTGGGGACCGTCCGGGAAACCGACAGTATTCTCCACAGGGTGATGGTGCCTCCGGATATAAGCGGAACAGTCAACTCCATAGCCCCGGCGGGCCCTTACCGGGTAGAGGAAACTATCGCCGAAATCGATACGGCCGCGGGGAGGATATCGTGCGGCATGGTCCAGTACTGGCCTATTAGAAAACCGCGGCCGGTAAGCGAGCGGATCCCGCTGGAAATACCGCTTATTACGGGGCAGCGGGTCATCGATACCCTCTTTCCCATCGCGAAGGGGGGGACCGTTGCCATTCCCGGCGGTTTCGGGACCGGTAAAACCATGACGCAGCACGCCATTGCAAAGTGGTGCGACGCGGAAGTTATCGTTTACATCGGCTGCGGCGAACGGGGGAACGAGATGACCGATGTTTTAACGGAGTTCCCCGAACTCATCGATCCGCGGACCGGCAAGAGCCTGATGGACAGGACCATCCTCATTGCAAATACCTCGAATATGCCGGTGTCCGCCCGGGAGGCGAGTATCTACACCGGCGTTACTTTGGCGGAATATTTCAGGGACCAGGGCTACAACGTCGCGGTTATGGCCGATTCCACCTCACGCTGGGCCGAGGCATTACGGGAGCTCTCCGGACGGATGGAGGAGATGCCCGCGGAAGAGGGCTTTCCCGCGTACCTCCCCACCCGGATTGCCGAGTTTTACGAGCGTGCGGGATATATGTCGGTATTGAGCGGCGGGGAGGGGTCGGTAACCATTATCGGCGCCGTTTCACCGCCGGGAGGCGATTTTTCGGAGCCCGTTACCCAGCATACCAAGCGCTTCGTCCGCTGCTTCTGGGGTTTGGACCGGCAGCTTGCAAATGCCCGCCATTATCCGGCAATTTCCTGGCTCGAGAGCTACAGCGAATATTTAGGCGATGTTACCGAGTGGTGGGAGGAAAACGGCGGACCCGAATGGACCGAGGACCGGGGGGAGATTATGGAGCTCCTGCAGAAGGAGGACCGGCTGCAGCAGGTGGTCAAACTCGTCGGTCCCGACGCCCTGCCGGACAGCCAGCGCTTTATTTTAGATGTCTGCAGTCTGTTTAAAAACGCCTTTCTGCAGCAGAATGCCTTCGACGACGTCGACCGCTATTCCACGGTGCAGAAGCAGATGAAGATGCTTCATATTATTATCACGTACTGGAGAAAGGGAAGCCAGGCGATCAAGCAGGGGGTAACGCTCGTAAAACTCCGGCGGATGAAAGTGTATCAGGAAATAACGAAGATGAAATTTTCGGTTACAAACGAGGAAATAGAAAAACTGGACAAGATAGCCGCCCGCTTGGAGCGGTCGATGGACCAATTGGAGTCGATTTATGCCTGATCGGAAAACACTGCAGCAGCAGCTCCTCCCGGGACGGGAATACCGCGGGGTAGACCGGATTGACGGTCCTCTCGTTTTTATCAAAAAAACCCATCCCGTCGGCTACCGGGAGCTGGTGGAATGCGTGGACGGAAAGGGCAAAACAAGGCTCGGCATGGTCTTGGACACTTCCGCCCGGGAGGTGCTCGTACAGATTTTCGAAGGGACATCCGGGATGACCATGCCGGACACGCGGGTGCGTTTTCGGGGAAAGCCCCTCGCCCTCCGGGTAACGAAAGGAATGCTCGGCCGGGTGTTCAACGGCTTAGGACGGCCCGTCGACGGAGGCCCCGAACCCATCGGGGACGAGGAGCTGGATGTCAACGGCCGGCCTATCAATCCGACGGCCAGGGAATATCCGAGGGACTTTATCCAGACCGGCATTTCCGTTATCGACGGCATGAACACCCTCATCCGGGGACAGAAACTGCCCATCTTCTCGGGCAACGGTCTGCCCCACAACGAATTGGCCGCCCAGATTGCACGGCAGTCGAAAATACGGGGCGGGGAAACGAACTTTGCCGTTGTATTTGCAGCTATGGGAGTAAAACACGATGTTGCCCGCTACTTTATCCGCTCCTTCGAGGAAACGGGCGTTCTCGAGAACGTCGCGCTTTTTTTAAGCCTCGCCGACGATCCGTCTATCGAGCGGCTGATAACACCCCGGTCCGCCCTTACGTTAGCGGAACATCTCGCCTTTAACGAGAACATGCACGTTCTCGTTATTTTAACCGACATGGCCAACTACTGCGAATCCTTACGGGAAATATCGACGATCCGGGGAGAAATTCCATCACGGAAAGGCTATCCGGGATATCTATACTCCGACTTAGCGGAGCTCTACGAACGTTCGGGGATGCTCAAGGGGAAAAGCGGCTCAATTACCCAGCTTCCTATCCTGACAATGCCGAACGACGATATCTCCCATCCCATTCCGGACCTGACAGGCTACATTACCGAAGGGCAGATCGTTTTCGAGCGGGAAATGTACGGGCGGAACATCTATCCTCCGGTGGCGGGACTTCCCTCTCTCTCCCGGCTCATGAAAGACGGGATCGGCGAAGGGATGACCCGGGAGGACCATCCGCATTTGGCAAGTCAGCTTTTCGCGGCCTACAGCTATGTAAAAGACGTAAGGAACTTAGCATCGGTAATCGGGGAGGAAGAACTTACCCCCCTAGACCATCAATACCTCGACTTCGGCGAGACCTTCGAGGGGAAATTCGTTTCTCAGGGGCACAACGAAGACAGGACCATCGAGGAAACACTGGACTTAGGCTGGGAGGCCCTGCGCACCCTCCCGGCGGAGGAACTCCACCGGGTAACGGAGGAAGAAATTGACGAATATTATAACGGATAACGATGCCTAAAACAGCGCCTACAAAGTCGAACCTCCTGAAACAGAAGCAGGAACTGAAGTTCGCGCGGCTCGGCTATGAATTGCTGGACCAGAAACGGAACATCCTGGTTATAGAACTCTTGAACCTTGTGGACCAAGCGGTAGACTTGGAGGCAAAGGTGGAGGAGCTTCTCGCGGAGGCGTATCATGCCTTCAAAGAATCTGTTTTGGAGTCGGGAAAACTGCAGTTTGTAAGCCTTGCAAGCGCCGTGAACATCAGAGCGGAGATAAACATCAATCAGCGGAAGGTGATGGGGGTCGCCCTGCCGGTGGTGGAGACTGAATACTCGGAAAATCCGCCCTATTTCAGCACGTTCGGTTCCAGTTATTGGACCGATACGGCGGTGGAGAAGTTCAAGAACGTTCTTCAGGAAATGGGAAGTTTAGCGGAGCTGAAGGTGTCGATTATGCGTCTTGCCAGGGAAGTGAAAAAAACCATCCGGAAGGTAAACGCCCTGGAAAAAATCGCCATCCCGGACCTGCGGGAGTCGGTTGCGTATATTCAAACCCGCTTAGAGGAAAACGAACGGGACATGTTTGTCCTGATGAAATTGGTGAAAGAGCGTCTGGAAAAGAAGAAGGAGCAGAGCAATGAGTAAACCCTTTCAACGGATCATGGTGTATGTGGACGGGTCGGAGGAATCGATTACCGCCGCGCAGTACGGGGTCTGCCTCGCGAAAATGACCGGTGCCGAACTGTATGCCGTATATGTCGTTAACACCAGGGCCTTGGACGACCTCGTGAAAACGAGGATTTTTCTGCAGGAGGAGCAGGAGGAGTACCGGATGGACTTGGAAACAGATTCGGAGCGGTACCTGCAGCATGTGGAAAAGATGGGGGAAGAGAAGCGGGTTTCCGTCCGGCGCGTTAAAACAAGCGGCAACGTACACAGCGAGATAAAGAAGAGCGTAAAAGAACTGGAGATCGACCTGCTGCTGTTAGGGGAAATTTCCCACGTCCGCAGCAGAAGAGACGAGTTTTACAATGAAAGCGAACGGGCCATGCGGAGCGTTCCCTGTTCCGTCCTCATCGTCAAGGACCCCGACAAGGTGTGGGATTTATACGAAAATCTAGGAGAAGCAGATGGCATTAGTTGATTTAGTGGAAGAGTCGGTTGTGAAAGTACCCCTGACAGCGGCGGACAAGTTCGGGGTCCTCGATGAATTGACGGAAGTCCTGCTGCGGGCCGGAAAAATAACCGACAAAGATGCCATACTCGACGCGCTTATTCAGCGGGAAAACCAGGGAAGCACCGGGCTCGAGCAGGGAATTGCCGTTCCCCACGCGAAAACCGAAAAGGTCGATGCCGTTACCGTAGCCATCGGGATTTCGCCCGGGGGGGTGGATTTCGAAGCCATGGACGGAAAGCCCTCCCATGTTTTTTTCTGCATGCTCGCTCCGCCGAGCCAGCCGGGAAAGCACATCGAGATACTTTCCGAAATCGCCCGGCTTACAAAATCGCCGACGGTGCTGAAACTGCTTACAACGGCAAGTTCGGTCCGGGACGTTCTCGATATTTTTTCCGACGAGTAGTCCGGCACGGCGGTGCGGACCTGCTGCCGGTTTCGAATTCAGGCCTGGTCCGGTATCTCCGCCGTGAACGGCGGCGCTTTGGCAAGAACTTCCCTCATAACGGCGTGTTCCGCTTCCAAGAGTTCCGGGTCCCGGTCGAGGACCGAGTCAACGGTTTTCTTTGCCTCCATCATCACCTTCAGGTGGACCAGGGGATCGGCAATACCGAGCTGGAAAAAGCCGGACTGCCGTGCTCCGGCAATGTTGCCCGCGCCGCGCAGCTTCAAGTCCTCCTCGGCGATATAAAATCCGCTGTTGTGTTCCATCATAATTTTCAGCCGCCGCTTCCCCTCTTCGGTAAGATTTTCGCCGTAAATGAGAAATGCATAGGACTGGTGTACGCCGCGGCCCACACGGCCGCGGAGCTGGTGCAGGGCGGAGAGGCCGAACCGGTCGGCATGTTCAATGACCATGCAGGTAGCGTTCGGGACATCCACGCCTACTTCGACAACCGAAGTGGCCACTAACAGCCGGATCTCTCCGGCGGAGAAAGCGGACATAACGGCTTCTTTTTTTTCCTCCTCTACCCGGGAATGGATAAGGCCGAGGGTGAACTCCGGAAACACCTTTTCCCGCAGGTGCAGAAACATATTTTCGGCGTCCTTCAGGGTCAATTTGTCCGACTCTTCGATAAGGGGGTATACAAAATATGCCTGCCGGCCCGCCGCAAGCTCCTGCCGCACCCGCCCGTATACCTTCCCTTCGTTTCCCGTTTTCGCGAGGTGGGTAATAACGGGTTTCCGCTCCGCCGGCATGGTGGTAATGGAGCTGATGTCCAGGTCTCCGAAGATGGTCATTGCCAAGGTGCGGGGGATGGGAGTGGCGGTCATAAAGAGAACATCCGGATTTTCAGCCTTGGAAATGAGGGCCTGCCGCTGCAGTACCCCGAAGCGGTGCTGTTCGTCGATAATGATAAAGCCTAAGCGTGAAAACCGAAGGTCATTTGAAAACAGCGCGTGGGTGCCTACGATGAGGTGCGCGTCGCCGCCCGCGATCCGGCGGAGAAGGGCGCGCCGCTGTTCCCCGGTAACGGAACCGGAGTGAAAGGCGGTGTTTACCCCGACGGGGGCGAGGAGGGCAGCGGCGTTTTCGGCGTGCTGTTTTGCCAGCAGTTCGGTAGGGGCCATCAAGACAACCTGCATTCCCGCTTCGATAAAGGAGAGGGCGCTTAGAAAGGCGACTAAGGTCTTGCCGCAGCCCACGTCGCCCTGCAGGAGCCGGGACATAGGCGCCGAGGAGGAAATATCGGCATCGATTTCGGAAAGTGCCGCTTCTTGGCCCTCGGTAAGGGAAAAGGGGAGGCGTTCGATAAGGCGGTTCCGCAGGTCTACGGGAAAACGGCGCTTCTCCCGCGGGACCGGGTTTTTACTCAGTTTATTTTTGCCGATAACGAGCTGCAGGTAGAAAAGTTCCTCGAAGATGAGGGTCTTCCTTGCCAGCCTAAGGAGCTCGCCGCTTTCGGGAAAGTGGATGTTCCGGTAGGCGTCGGGGGAGCGTAAAAGGGCTTTTTCGGCCCGCAGATGTTCCGGCAGTTCCTGTTCCAGGTATTTTCCTTCCGCGGCCAGCAGATTGCTCATGACCCGGCGTAACAGCTTTTGGTTCAGTCCTCCCCGCAGGGGGTAGACCGGCAGAATGGAACCGAAGCCGGCGGGATTGTCGGAAAAGGGTTCGAGGTCGAAGGCGCTGCTCTGCAGCTCTCCGTATTTGTATTCGAATTTCCCATAGAGAAAGTAGCGCTG
>CAZSGZ010000012.1:25617-30512 GCA_964606455.1 uncultured Spirochaetales bacterium | reverse complement strand
AAAAATTGCAGACACCGGTCAGGTAACTTATTTAAAGGGAATCAAGATGATCCGGGCCAAAACGATGCCCCGGCTGTATCGGGAGGCCGGGCAAAAGCTCACGGAAACAAATTTTTTAGAAACAACGGGAAACGAAGAAATCATAAGCGCCGCCGGACCGTATCTGCAGAACAAAGAAAAATTAAAGGAACTGCATAACCGGATGGAGCATCTCTCGGAAGAGGAAAAGAGTTTAGAGTCGGAACTGATCAATTTAGGAGTGGAAAAACGGGCCGATCGGCGAACGGACGAACTCGACCGGAATATTGCCGCTGCCCAGGAGAAATACACGGAAAAGCTTCTCGCAATTGCCCGGAAGGTACGGGAAAACACCCCGGAGGCAATTGCCTCATTATCGGAATATAAAGAATTTCTGAAAGAAATCGCAAAATGCGAAAAGCAGAATGAGCAGTACCGGGAAAATATTACAAAACTCAATGCGGCAATTGAGGCGGATAATTGTGCCCGTCAGCTTGAAAGAATGAATGAAAGTATCAGCGACCGCGAGCGCCGTATCCGCGAATATGAACAGGAAATAGAGGACCTGCGGAAACGAATAGCGGAAACAGAGGAAGAGAAAAAGCGCTACGAGGAAATCAGAGGGCCCGAGGAACTGACGCTCCAGTCGTAACACCTAAACATAACGAAAATATCCATTTTATAGTATTGGAGTTAATTATTTATTTGACAAAAATAACAAACGTTGATATAATAATGGTAATTGTATGTAAAAATGGCTCCCTGGGATGCCGCATGAAAACCATGCCCCCTCACCTTACGGGTTTGCGGCGTCCCATAACAACCTTCCACTGACAGCCCGTTCGGCAAGCTCCGGCCGGGCTGCTCTTTTTTATAAGCTGTGATAAGATACATCCCGTATGAAAGAGTTTACATTCTGTGCTGCAGCTGATTTTCATCTCGGGATGAGGTTCTCTTCCTACCCCTCCGTGCAAAAGGAGCTGATACGGGCGAGGTTTTCCGCGCTCCGGCGGGTGGTGGACCGGGCAAATGCCGAACAATGCGCTCTTCTTGTGATTGCGGGCGATCTGTTTGATCGTATCAACATTCCGGCAAAAGAGGCGGAGGAATCGGTAGAAATTCTCGGCGGATTTCAGGGGGATTGCATCGCGGTTTTACCGGGTAATCACGATTATTTCAGCGGAGCAAAGAGCGGTGTATGGAAAACCGTTGCAGAGAATGCCCCGGACAACCTGCTTCTGCTGTCCGAAAAGAAAAAATACAACCTCGGTAATTTCCATTTGCCGGTTGTTCTGTATGCCGGTCCCTGCAGTTCGCAGCACGGACGTGAAAGCGCGGTATCGTGGATTGGGCCGGGGGAGCGAAAGGACAGTGAATTGTTTCATATGGGGGTCGCCCACGGCAGTATTGAGGGTATTTCCCCCGACATAACCGGGCACTATTTCCCGATGGACAGGAAGCAGCTGGAGTCCCTCGGTCTCGATCTGTGGATTGTCGGGCACACCCATATACCTTTTCCGGAGCGGGAGGAGACGGTATCACCGCTTGTTATTCCAGGGACGCCCGAACCGGACGGTTTTGATTCCGGCGGGGACGGAGCTGCTTGGATTATTTCGGTAAAGGATGACGGGGCGGTACAAAAAAAGCTGTTTTCCGCCGGCTTGTACCGATTTACGCGGCAAATGAAGGAAATACAATCCGCCGCGGACATTGAGGAGGCGGTCCGTGAAATAAGCGTCATGGCCGGTCCTTCCGTTCTCCTGCAGCTGAAACTGCGGGGCACCCTTCCGAAGGACGATCTGTCTCTATTAGGTCCGGCAATGGAGGAATTGTCGCAGCGGTTTTTTTACACGGATATTGATACGGAAAGCGTGAAGACGAAGCTGACCCCCGGTGAAATCGGCAATGAATTCCGGGAAGGGACCTTCCCCTATATTCTTCTTTCCCGCCTCTCCGGGGCCGGCGACACCGAGGCGCTGCAGCTGGCGTACAGGATCCTGGAGGAGATGAGGAAATGATTATCCGGGACCTGCACATTCATAGTTTCGGGGCTTTTCAGGATGTCCGGCTGCGGTTTACAGACGGGTGTAATATTGTCCTTGGTGAGAATGAAGCGGGCAAGTCAACGGTTTTCAATGTAATCGACCATCTGCTGTTTACCCCCGTCAAGCTTACGAAGCGTGAGATGGAAAAAAGCGTGAAGCGGTGGTTTCCCGCCGGAGGCGGGGATACGTTGAGCGCGGAATTGTTTGCCGAACTCGGGGACAGCGAACTCGGGGACAGAGCTGTTCGGTACTTCAAGACCTGGAGCGGGAATCCGGAAGGAACGATGCGGTTTTCACCGGGGGGGACCTATTCGGGTGATGCTGCCCTCGCGGCGGAGACGGAAAAATTATGGGGATACTCTCCGGAGACGGTGCGGCAGGTTTGCCTGCTGCGGCAGAGTTCCCTTGCGGATACGCTGCCTTCCTACCGAAATTCGAAGGAGGTGCTGCAGTCTCTTACCGACATCCTGCAGAATTCTCTTATAGAAAGCGGCGGTGTTTCTACCTCCGGCTTTATTGAAACACTTCGGGACCGATACAACTTGTTTTTTTCAAGATGGGACAGAGCTCGGAACTATCCGGAAAAAAACAGGGGGATCGAAAATCCGTGGTCGGTAAACGTGGGTACGGTTTTGAAATGGTGGTATGAAGTGAAGCGGGCTGAGACGGAAGTCCGGCGGGTAGAGCAGCTGGAAGACTCGATATGTCTGCTGCAGAACAGCCAAAAAGAGAAGAAAGAGGAAATGGCAGCTCTCGAATCTTTTCTTTCTGCTTTTGAGACAGTCTACAACACTGCCGGAGACAGAAAAAACCTGGAATTGGAACTGCGGGAAATTATCGGTAAGATGGAGCGCATAAAGAAAGACAGTCAATCCTGGGGACGGGGGTCGGATGGTCTCGAACAGGCGCTCCGGGAGCAGAAAGAAGGGAAAGAAAAACTCGAAAAGCTCCGTGGGCGGATCGAAAGCATGGATGAATTAGCGGCGAAACGGAAACGGCTTGAAAAATACCGGCGGCTGCGGGAGGTGAAAGCAAAACTCGATGTTCTGGAAGCTAAGCTCAGAGAACAGCAGGTAATACCGGAAAAGGATTTGCAGGCACTCCAAGAATCGAGGTTGGCAATCCGGGAAAGTGAGGTAAAATTACAATCCGGAACACTCTATGCACAGCTGACCGCGAAGAAAAATATCAGTTTTTCCTATACTCCCGGGTTGGGCACTGAGGAGCGGCGGGACCTCATGGCAGGTAATTCGCTTGAAATAACGGCGGAAGGGAAAATTCATCTGAGTCATGAAGGGTTGGAGCTGGATGTTTATTCGGGAAACGGAGATTACGAAACCGTCAAAAATGAACTGGATCAGAGCAGGAAAGAGTTCAGCGCCCTCTGTAAGGAGTATGGTGTTGTTTCCGTTGAAGAAGGAGAAGCACAGCGGAAGGTTTATACTGATCTGAAAGGGGACGCGGAGCGCATGCGGAAACAATTTACCGAAGAATGCGGAGAGGATACCTTTGAAGATCTGAAAAAGGAAGTCGAAAGCGTTGGCGCCCTTCCTGAAGAAACCGACAGTACCGAATTGGGAAGAGAATACGGTTCTCTGAATGAACGGCTTGCCTCACTTGAAAAATCAATACGGGAACATCAGGGGCGGTTGAAGTATTTGGAAGAGACATATGGAACGGAGGAGAAGCTTCTGGACATGCTCGCGGACCTTCGCGGCCGGCAGCGGGACCTGGAGAAACAAGCTGCTGATCTTCCCGAAATACCGGAACCATTCGAGACGGCGGAAGAATTTATTGAAGCATACAGGAAAAAACAAAGGAAAAGAGAGACGCTTCGGCAGGAAGTATTTGAGCTCGATAAGGCGGCCGCCCTTGCGGTAAAAGATCTCCCGGACATCTCCTTAGAGGAGCTCGAAGCGAACGCTGAAGCCGCGAAACGCCGTTTTCAGTCCGCGCTTTCGGAGGGAGAGACAATCGGCAGGATTCTCGAGACAGCGCTGCAGATCCAGAAAGAAATTCAGGAGAACCCGTATACCGCTTTTATGGAGGCGGCGGAAACAAACCTCAACAAATTAAGCGGCCGGCGGCTGCAGTATAAACACAGACCGGCCGGGGGTGACGGTCAGGCAGCGGCCCCCTTTCATGGTGATGTTAGAAACAGCCGGGGAGAAACCCTGGAGTACGGACAGCTTTCCGGCGGAACGAAAGACGCGGTTTCTCTAGCCGTCCGGCTGGCGATGGCGGAGTATTATTTGAAAAATAAGGCAGGGTTTCTCCTTTTTGATGATCCCTTAGTGGAAATGGACCCGCGGCGCCAAAAGGCCGCCGCCGAACTGCTTTCCGAAACCGCCCGGCGCTATCAGTCGATAATCTTTACCTGTCATCCCCACATGTGCGAGCTCTTCCCGGATGCCAATGTGATAGAGCTGCATACAGACGGGGCTGCAATTTGAAAAAATGAATTGGCCGGGGGGGCAAGGGACGGAGGTGTCATATTTTACGCCAACTGTACATTTTTACCTGAAATCGCTAAACTGCGGCACATGGCAATGACACAGGTAGACATTATCTCCGGCTTTTTAGGGGCCGGAAAAACGACCCTTATCCAGTATTTGTTTCGGTATTGTTACGGCGGCCGGAAAATAGCGGTTATAGAGAATGATTTCGGTGAGGTGGGAATAGACGGCGGCCTTTTAGAAAGTACCGGTGCGAAGGTTACAGAAATTATTTCGGGCTGTATCTGCTGTACGCTGGTCCTCGATTTCCAGCAGGCCATAGAGACGCTTGCCGCTGATCCGGATATTGAAAGAATTGTAATAGAGCCTTCCGGGG
>CAZSGZ010000012.1:5177-25517 GCA_964606455.1 uncultured Spirochaetales bacterium | reverse complement strand
CTTCCGGGGACAGAGCTGCCGAATCTGCCGGATGCAGGGGCCTCTTTCGCTTCAGCTTCCGGGGACAGAGCTGCCCCGGAGGTGGAGCAGCTCCGAAAAGAAAATGGGACCGCACTCATCAATTGTATGCCCTGGGATTCCAAGGCATTTTCCGATTTCCTTTCGGCATTGTATGACAGCCATGCTGCTGATGATGGTGCGTCAATTAAAACTCGTATGACCGCCTATAGTCATCACCACAAACACGAAGATACCCAATTTACCAGTATTACCCTTGAGCCGAAAGAATTATTAACCGAGGCCGACGTACGGAAGAAACTGCGGACGTTGGCAGATAGGCCCTCGGTTTGGGGCGATGGAAAAATTGCAAGGATGAAGGGTATTCTACGGACAAAAAAGGACGGTGCTGTTCAGGCAGACTGGGTATACGGTTCCTTTGGTCTCTGTACGACGGATAAGCAAGCCGAAGGGAAGTTAGTTGTTATCGGTACCCGTATTCCGGAGGGATACCTGCGGGAATTATTTTCCTCGCCATGAAATAATGTATTCCCAGCCGCTCCCCTGCGGAGGGCGTGCCTCCTCTCCTTTTTCCGGCTGGGAGATCCAGGTCTCTGTCATGCCCATCTTTGCGGCTGCAGCTTTAAAGTGGAGCCGTGATTTGAAGGGACAGCAAGCATTCGATGAGTTTGCTGCTAAAATTATTGATTCAACCTGTTTTTGAAGCTCTGCTTCCAACTTTTCCTTTGCATAAATCCGTATTGAGCTTCTTTGCTGTATTGTTTCATGCATTGTCATTATAAGTTTATACTATTTGTTACTACATTATTATGGATAGCAGGTGGATGGAGTCCATACTGAGGTATCTATCTGGGTTTCTTGTAAATAGAGCTATAAAATTTTCACCCAAACCCGCCGCAGAAACTCATTCGGGGGCCGTTCCAAGATGTCCAGTTGTCCCTTATGAATCATACTAATCCCGCTGTATTCATATTCTGTTGCTTTTTGGACCATTTTTGCGCGAACCGGATTATTGGCAATATATACGAATGTGGCAAGATATTGCAGGAAACTGTGAATTATCTTGCTTTTAAACCGTTCGTTCCATACATGGCCGGTCAGTCCGAATGTTTTATTATACTGCATCGCGAAAACGCTTAAAATCCATTGCATAATCTTCGATAAGCTCTCGTTATTCAACGGTTTTATGATGAAATGGTAGTGATTTCCCATTATACAGAAATTTTTAATGGTGAAGCGATATTTCTTTTTTGCTCTTCTAATAGCTTCCATGAACATTTCTTTTATTTTCGGCGAATAAAATATAACCTCCTTACGATTCGCCCTGGATACTATGTGATAACTTGCCCCTTCTTGTAATTGTCTTGGTTTTCTCATTCCGTTACTCCTCTATAAATATAAGAAGGAGAAAACTGGATTGCTGATTTTAAAATTCGACGTTTTTTTTATTTTTTTTTTATGTTTTGCTCTGTCCCTATGCTTTTGCTTGCGTTATGCTAACCGGTTCAGAAGTTCGTCGGCAACCGCCGCTTCGGCGCTGTGCTCTGTCCCCAACCCGCATACAGTACGTACCATGTATTCCGGGCCGTTTGCGGCCAGCTCTTCCGCAAACTGCTTGTCCCCTGGGAAAAGAGTGTCGTTTTCATCGGTCCCACGGAAGAAAAAACCGTCGGCTGCAGCGGCTGCTATCGCGTTATAGGGAAGGCCGTGGGTTTGGGCAAGAAGCATTGCTCCGATCATTCTGTCGTCTTTGGCAAGTTTTCGATGCAGGTCCCTGCCGACCCGGAAGACGGTGTCGCCTAAGGCCTTATTCCGGAAGCGGGACAGGAGGTCGTTAATATGTTCCTGCAGGGCCTTACGGGAAAGATCGGCCGGGTATTCGGCGTGGAGGGCTTCCCCTGACTGCTGCATTGCTTCTCGTACTTTGTCACGGATTTCCGGAAACTCCAGCGGCTCCCAGATGTAGGTAAATCCGGGGTTTTTTCGATACCCGATATACGCTGCCGCCGCGTGCCCCATGTTATGAATAAACAGTTTCCTGTCTACGTAGGCGGTTATATTTTCCACTGCTTTTATCTCGGGGAAATTCGGTACTTCTCGGACAAAACCGTGTTTGTCGAGGATGAGGGTATTGTATTCTTCCGAATAAACCCACAGCGGGTCCTCTTTTTTATCCTCCTCCCGCATAATCGGTACCATTTTTCCGATACTTGTTTCTGCGAGCCCTACTGTTTTCTGAAGGGGAAACTCCGGGGGGAGGTGTTTTTGCAGTTCCTTTCGAAAAAAAGCAGCTCCGTCCCTCATATTTTCCGCAATAATGATGTCTATAGATGGTGCATCAGGTTCATTACTGTGCTGTTCCGACCGCATTTTTATCCCTTCTGCAATAACAGGAATTATATGCGGCAAAGCCCCCTTCCCAACAGATGTTGCAATGTACGATGCTCCCGAAATTTCTTCCGCTACTGCAGCTCTGTCCCTGCCGTCGACTGCGCGGACGCCGGTAACGAAAATCTCTTCATCTTCCTGATTGTTCCGTTTAATAATGACCCGATAGGAGTTTCTGCGGTTTAACTCCCGCATAAGCGTTTCATCAATGTCGACAAAGACAACCTCATAACCGTTGCCTGCAAACACCTTCCCGATAAATGACCTGCCGATATTTCCGGCACCGAACTGCACTAGTTTTTTCTGTTTTTCCTGCATACCTTTATTATAGATAGTTTTCATAATCGGATACAAGCTGCTTCGGTAAATACTGCCATTGCATTAGATGATCATATTTGGAATACTAAAGAGAAGTGAGGTTGATGTGAAACCAGTAATTACTGCATATGGAGAGGCCCTGTGGGACCTTTTGCCGGAAGGTCCAGTCTTAGGCGGTGCCTTGCTGAATTTTACCTACCGGGCAAAGAGTTTAAGCGCCGACGCGGAATGTATCAGCAGGCTCGGAACGGACGATTTAGGGGACAGAGCTGCCGGAAAAATGAAGGACTTGGGATTCGATATGAATTATATTCAGAGGGACAGTGCTCACCCTACCGGAACGGTCCCTGTCAGTTTTGATGAACAGAAAAATCCCAGCTA
The DNA here is from genome assembly GCA_964606455.1 of uncultured Spirochaetales bacterium. GTDB lineage: Bacteria > Spirochaetota > Spirochaetia > SPDA01 > CAZSGZ01 > CAZSGZ01. The sequence continues at coordinate 22,412 of CAZSGZ010000012.1, read as the reverse complement.
TGTCATTACCCCGGATGTTGCCTATGATTATATTGAAGACACGGAAAATCTTGAGGCCAGAATACAACAATCCGACTGCCTCTGCTTCGGGAGTCTTATTCAGCGCGCTCCGGTTTCGCGGGAGACCCTCAATAAACTGATCGAGCGGTTCGAGGGCAGGTACCTGCTCTTCGATATCAATTTACGAAAAGACTGTTATACCTCTAAAACGGTAGGGACGTCCCTGGAAAAATGTCATATTGCGAAACTCAATGAAGAAGAACTGTATGAGCTTAAGGAATTAATTGGAATTTCCGGGAATTCGGTCCGGGAACTGACGCAATCCTGTGTTGAAACCTACGGTTTGAATTATTGTCTCGTAACTTTAGGAGATAGAGGGCTTTTTGCCGCAGCTGATTCGGGGACAGAGGTGTATGTCCCGGGTATTACCGTCGACCTGGTCGACCCGATCGGCGCCGGGGATGCCTGCACGGCAGGGTTTATTTACTCTCTCCTTCAGGACAATCCTCTCGATTATGCGTGCAAATATGCCAACGCAATCGGAGCAGCGGTTGCGGAAACCTCCGGGGCCACCGGTTTTGTATCGAAAGAGCGGATCGAAACGGTCCTCCGCGGGGAGGATTATTCGGAGCCCCACCCTGAATTTCGGGAGAAGTACAGAACTTCTAGTTGATTTTTTTGCGCTTTACCATTATTATATCTCGAAACAAATAAAGTAAGGAGTTACCCATGGCTTACAAGATAACTGATGAATGTGTTGCCTGCGGTGCATGCGAATCAGAATGCCCGGTTGAAGCAATATCCGAAGGGGACCCGATTTACGTAATCGACCCTGAAACGTGTACCGACTGCGGAGCTTGCGCGGAAGTATGTCCTTCCGATGCTATTATTCCCGGTTGACATTTTTCTGTAAACAGCGTTGAGCTGCCTTTTGTATGAGAGCTGCTGCCGGCCGTTGGTGCCGACGGCAGCTTTTTTTATGCATATTTCCGCGCAATTAATTCGTTGACAGGGGACAGAGCTGCGGGTAAACTTTTTTTAAGGAGTGTGGTGTGAAAAAAATAATACGTATTACGGTGTTGTTGTTATTATGCTGCGTTTTTCCTGTTTTTTCCTTCAATCCGGAGGAACTGAACACAATTACTTTTTATAATAATACAGGCTACGATATTTACTATATTTTTCTCTCCCCGGGGGACAGTGAGTATTGGGGACCGGAAATCCTCGGGGCCGACCGCGTCCTTGGCGCCGGAGAAAGCCTGGGGTTTTATATCCATTACCCCGATTATTCGAATACCTTCGATATTATGGCCATCGATGACGACGGGTATACCTTTATTCTGTGGGATTATGAAATCTCCGACGATGCTCCGGCGGAACTGACCTTTGATTTTGAAGACCTTATAGAAGATCCGCCGGACCTGGAGTTTATTACACTCAATATAACGAACGAAACCGTGCCGGTTTATCTTCTTTTTGTATCCCCCGAAGATTCGAATATGTGGGGTGTCGATTTACTGGACGAATACACTATTTTGGAATCGGAGAGATCCTTCAGTGCTCTTGTTCCGGTGGGTGGTTCTACAACAACTTACAACGTGCTGGCGGTGGACGAGGACATGGATGAATACATCTTTGATATTCACCTCAACACCCGCTATGCCGACTCCGAAGGGATCATTTACGAGGCCGTTACCCTGGAAGATTTGGTTACCGATTACTGAATCATAAGTTCTTTCAGCGGCTGCGGTTTTGAAATTTCATATCCCTGGGCGTAATCGACACCGATTTCCGTCAGTTTTTCGAGGATCGTACTGTTTCGAACAAATTCGGCAATTGTTTCTATCCCCATGACATGGCCTAATGTGTTAATTGCTTCAACCATGGCGGAATTGACGCTGTTTTCATCCATATCTTTTACAAAGGAACCGTCGATTTTGAGGTAGTCGACAGGCATATTTTTCAAGTAATTGAAAGAGGAAAAACCGCTTCCGAAATCATCCAAGGAAAATGTGCATCCTATCTTTTTCAGCTCGTGAATAAACTGGCTTGCCGTGGTCATATTGCTGATGGTGACGGTTTCGGTTATTTCAAAGCAGAAGTTTTCCGGCGCCGCGCCGCTGCTGTGAAGCTGGTTTTGTATAAACTCGAGAAAATGCTCATCCGCCATACTTTCCGCGGAAAGATTGATGGAAAACACCTTTTTACCGGCGCCGCCGTTCAACTTGGCATACATCCCGATCGCCGTTTTCACGACCCAGCGGTCCACGAGGGGCATTAAGTTGTAGCGTTCCGCGGCGGGAAGAAAGTCGATCGGGGGGATTATTCCTCCGTTTTCGTCTATCATCCGGATGAGAATCTCCATTTTTTCCGATGCGCTGGCAACCGCGTGGGGCGAAATGGGCATAATTGTCTGATAGTAGAGCTCAAACCTGTCTTCTTCCAAAGCCTTGGTTAATCGGGTTACCCACTGCATTTCTCCGCGGCGCTGTTTAAACTGTTTGTCCGATGTTTTATAGACCCGGATCCGCCTCCCCCCCTCGTCTTTTGCGATGTAGCAGGCATCGTCGGCGGCGGCTAGAACCGAATGGATGTCTTCGCTTGTATCATCGATTACAACAAGGCCGATACTCGAATGGATGTTGAACGCGTTCTGGCTCCAAACCAGGCGTCGTTCCTTCAGCCGGTTCTGCAGCCGCTCGGCGATAATGTGAGCGGTTTCCAGGTCGGTGTTGTTCAGGACAATACCGAACTCGTCGCCGCCGAGCCGCGCGCAGATATCACTGCTTCGAAATACGTTTTTGACAATTGCCGTAGTCTCGAGCAGGAGTTCGTCTCCCGCGGCATGGCCGATGGTATCGTTTATCAGTTTAAACTGGTCGAGGTCGAGATAGATGAGGGCGTGCTCTGTCCCCTCTTTTTTCGCGGAATTGATAAGGCTTTTCAGCGACTGTGAGAAAGCATCCCGGTTTAAGAGGCCGGTAAGAGCGTCGTGACTTGCCTGATAGGAAATTTTATTCGACATCTCCCTCAGTTCCGAAATGTCCCGCACGGCTATTACCTGTCCCTCGATTCCCGACTGACTGTCCCGGATACTGGCTACTGTACCTTCGACGGGGATCGTTTCTCCGTTTTTGTTCTTTATTACCGCTTCTTTAAAGAAAAATGTTCCCTGCTGAGGATTTTCTACATCGATATCGGGAAGTATAATTTCATGTTTGGTATTTTCATCATATATTTTTATTACCGATGCAATATGCTTCGTCTTGGCTTCGGTTTCTTGAAGTCCCGTTATCGATTCCGCTACGGGATTCATGAATTCCACGTTCCGCTGATTGTCGGTTGCAATTATCCCGTCGGCAATACTGTGGAGTATAGCTGAAAACCGCCGTTCCTGCCGTTTCAGAGTTTTATCCACCTGGTATTTATAGATTGCTATATCGATGGTGGTGTAGAGTTCTTTTTCTTTAAAGGGTTTGAGAATGTAGCCGAAGGGTTCCGCTTCTTTTGCCCGGTTTAAGGTTTTTTCATCGGCATAGGCCGTAAGAAAAATGACGGGTATCTGGTTTCGGTCTTTGACGATTTTTGCCGCGTCGATACCGTCGATATCACCTCCGGCAAGCATAATGTCCATAAGAATGATATCCGGGTTAAGTTCCGCCGCTTTATCTATAGCTTCCTGTCCGGTAGTGCAGAGTCCGACAACATCGTAGTCGAATTTTTCCAAACGCCGCTGCAGGTCGAGGGAAATTATTTTTTCATCTTCAACAATAAGAATTCGTTCTTTGCTCATAGATACTTATCTTTTCCTCATTACGTTGTATAATATTACCATGATTGTTGCAAGGTCGTCCTTAATAAATATATACTATTATATAATATGCAGTTTGTAAATAAAATAAATATTATGGAGTTGCAAAAACGGGAGCGTCCACGGGAGGAAGACCTGCGTGGGGCCTTTTTCAGGGACACTACCGCTATCATCCACTCCTATCCTTTCCGGAGACTCCGGCACAAAACACAGGTATTTTTTTCACCGAAAAACGATCATATCTGTACGCGCATCGAACATGTCATGCATGTCGCGACTGTGGCGACCACCATCTGCAAGGCCTTGAAACTCGATACCGACCTGGCCTGGGCAATCAGCATGGGCCACGACTTAGGGCATACCCCCTTCGGTCATTCCGGCGAAAAAATTATCGAGAAAATGTTTGCCGACCGCGGCGGGTTCGCCCATGAACTCTACTCCCTCCGGGTGGTGGATAAACTCCACAAATACGGAAGGGGGATGAACCTGACCTATGCCGTGCGGGACGGTATTGTTACCCACTGCGGAGAAAAGTTTGAGCAGTTTATTTCCCCCGATCACAGGGTAAAAGACCTTTCTTTCATTACCGACAGGGAGTCTTATCCGGCAACTTGGGAAGGGGCGGTTGTCCGGATGTCCGATAAAATTGCTTACCTTGGAAGGGACATGGAGGATGCCGTGCGGCTGAATGTTATCTCTCCGGAAGAGCTTCCCGGTACCGTAGTACGGGTCCTCGGAACGCGGAACAGCGATATTATCGATACCCTCGTGCGTGACTGTGTAGCAACTTCAACGGCGGAGGGACAGATCGGGTTCAGCCCGCGGGTCTACTCCGCTCTTATCGATTTAAAAGATTTCAACTATGAGCATATTTATACAAGCAGGGCCCTCTCCCGCTACACAGCCTTCTTTGAACGGATCCTTACGACATTGTTTTTGTATTTAGAGCGAATTTTTAAAGCTTACCGCTTTACATTTGCCGATTATCAGCGGGAGCATACAATTCTTGCCATCCGCTTTGGGGATTACCTGTCTAAAATGCAGTCCTTCTACACCGCCGAGGGAGCGGGGGACGACCAGATAGTAATTGATTATTTAGCCGGAATGACGGACGATTATGCGATAGACTGTATAGAAGAGATTATGATTCCAAAAGAGTTTGAACATTACGACAGAGAACTGTACACAAAATTGAATTTATGATTTAATGCAGATATTAGAGGAAAATGAATGCCGTTTAGTATTCTGGAAAAAGACAGGAAGACATTTGAATATTTTAAGAAATATGTCGAGTTTTTAGAGCTCGAGGAAAATACCTGTCTCATTCTGGACAACAAGATACAGTCCGAGGAAATTCAGGAGCATTTGCGCCGTACCGGTCATAACAGCGGAGTGGACGGACGGAAAAAAGATATTATTTCGCAGTGGATTAAAGAAAACGCCCGCCCGTTTCGGGATTATCTCAACAGCATTAAACTTGCCTATGTCGTATGGAAGTGCATGGGCAAAGAATGGTCCGAGATAACCTGGGAAGAATTCGTCAAAATCGAAGAGCGCCTCAATTCCCTCAAATACAAGTGTCTCGATACGATTTTTTAAGAAAACATCATACTGTTCACGTAGTCGTCCATAAATTCGGGCGAAGATGACAATTCTATATATTCGGTCCGTTCACTCAGTGTACTGCATTCCTGAAATTTTTCCCGGGACAGCAGCGCCATAATCGCACCGGAACCGGCGGCATTGCCGATAACTTCAATCTTGTTTTCCAGCTCCTTAGGAATTAGGCCGATATGTATTGCATGATGCTTATCGATATAGCTGCCGAATCCCCCTGCAAGGAACACCCTGTCGATATCTTGAACGCTCTTTCCGGCGGTCTTAATAAGGGTAGTTATTCCCGCTGCAATTGAAGCTTTCGCGTTTTGCACTTCCCGTACGTCTTTCTGGGTAAGAAGAATTGCATCGCCGTGAGACGTATCTTCTGCCTGTACCAATATATAGGCGGCCTGCCCGTCAAGTTCGGTCCGGTTTTCCGCCAAATGCTTTCCGGTTTCATTTTCGATATCATCAGCATCAACCATCCTGCCGGTTTCATCGATAATACCGGCATAGAGCAGGTTGGAAATGGCATCCACAATTCCGGAACCGCAGATGCCTAAGGGTTTCTTCCCGGCAATGGTAGTACAGGATATCGATGAATCGTGAAGGGCGACCGTATCGATTGCCCCGGCTATTCCTCCCACTCCATCCCTAATGGTGGCGCCTTCAAATGCCGGTCCTGCCGCGGTTGAGCAGGAAAGCAGCCTGTCCTTGTTGCCAAGCATTATTTCACCGTTTGTTCCGATGTCGATGAGGAGGCTCAAGCTTTCTTCTTTTGCCATTCCGCTGGCCAATGTCGCGGCGGTAATGTCCGCGCCGATATAGGCTGAAATCCCGGGCAGCAGATAGATCCATCCCTGTTCGGCAATGGTAATTCCCATTTCAGCCGCGGTTATCCGCATCATTTCCAGACTGGCGGGGATAAAGGGTGCTGCGGCGATATTTTTCGGAGGTATCCCCGCCGCGAGGTGCATCATGGTGGAATTCCCCGCGATGGTCATACTGTAGATGCTCTTCCGGTCAATTTTATGTGTAGCGACAAGCGAATCGATGAGTTCGTTCAGCTGTCCGATAATGCCGTTGTGCAGTGTTTCCAGGCCCTGATCATCCGTCATGGTATGGTTTATCCGGGCAATAACGTCCTGTCCGTAGCTTTTCTGCACGTTCAGTCCGGAGGCAACTCCAATTTTTTTCCCGGAAGACATGTCTAAAAGGTAGACGACAACGGTTGTAGTTCCGATGTCCACCGCCAGGCCGTAATTGATATCTTCGGTGTTTCCCTGTTCGACAGTCAGAATTTGCGCGTCGTTATAGACCGCGGTGGCGGAAAACCCGTTGTCCCGAAGCAGCAGCGGCAGTTTCCCGATCTCTTTCAGTGTAATCCTGTGGTCCGGCAGGTTGAGTTCGTCTCGGAGCCTTTTCAGGTCGTCCCGCTGGTCCTCTAAAGTGGGTTTGGAAAGGGAAACGTATTTCTTTTTAATGCAGGGGTTTAGATGTTCCTGAAAATCGGTGCTGTCCTCTAATATAACAATATGCCCCGACTTGTCGTTTAAGGTAACGGTAATGTCTCCGGTTATCCGGGTAGAACAGGCAAGCCTGAAGCCCCGGGCGAGTTCGGTTTCCGACAGCTTTTTCTTTTCAATTTCGGTAACGCCGGAAGCTCCGTCCCCCTCCACACGAACAAGGCATTTGCCGCAGGTCCCTTTCCCTCCGCAGGGTGTCTCGATAAAAGACCTGTACTTTTCACCCACCGCCTCTAAAATCGTAGTTTCTTTCTTGCACGATACCGTTTCCGTTTCGTTTTCGGTAATAATGGTTACTTTACATTCTGACATGGTACATCCTTTTTACATATAGAATATTTAATATATTGATTAATCTACATCGATTTTATCAATTGTTCAAGTCTGTCTTCGGTAATAATTGAACCGGCACTGACCTGTTTTCCATTCACAAGCAAGGCGGGAAACTGATGGATTTCGACGCCGGGTACCGTGCATTCTTCATCTGAGCGGAGCTTTATATGTTTTATGCGTATATCGGGATGTTTTTTCCGTATGTCACTCAGTACTTCACGGACAATTTGATCGCTAATTGTGCAGGAAGCGCAGTACTGGTCCTTTGAAACAAGGGTAATGGTAATCGGTTCAGCCATTTTCTTCTATTGTACACGCTTTAATGCTTTGTGCAAGAGATTCTTCGCTGATGCTGCCGCGGATAAGGACGATTTTACTGCTGTTTTCTTCGAGAAGCGCCGGAATCGGGGGCTTTTCGGAATACACGCCGTCAATAATTTCAAAGTACTTCGGACCCTCGGGGAAGCGAAGTATCCCTTTACCCCGGAGTATGTCCGGCTGTATTTTTTTGATAAATGCGTCCCATTTCTCCCGGTCGAGGAGAGCTTCCAGCTCAATGCTGAAGGAGAAGAAATTGTCCGGCGGTGCATCGCTGCATTTTCCGGGTACTTCCTTCCTCCGCGGCGTTATGTCCGCCAAGGCTTCCCAGGAAACTTCCCCGAAGCGGGCGGGAAAGATGGGGGCGGATTCATTATGTTCCCGCAGAAGCTTTTCCGTTTCTTCCAACCGCTCCGGCGTTACCGTGTCGACTTTATTCAGAATAAAGGCGTCGGCGTATTCTGCCTGGATCTGTACCGCCTCCAAGGTGGCTTCGACTTTATGAAAATTCGCCGCGTCGATGACACAGAAATTCTGTTCCAGTGATATCAGCTTATCGAGCCCGTCGAGGCGCATCATGGCATACATATCGTCCACCCGGGCGATTCCGGTTGCTTCGATAAGGAGGTAATCGGGCCGCAGCTTTTCCGCTATGTTTTTCAGCTCCGCGATAAAATCGGTACGCATACACACGCAGAAAATGCTGCCCTTGTTGAGTTCGATTTTATAAAAATCGCCCTCCCGTACCAGGGCGCCGTCGATTCCGATGGACCCGAACTCATTAATCATCACCGCGAGCTTTCCGCCCCGGGTACCGTACCATTCGATAAGCCGGTTGATAAGCGTCGTTTTCCCGGCGCCTAGGAACCCCGTAACCAGGACGGTTTTAATTAGAGGATGGCTTTGATCCATTCCTTAATGACCTCTTTGTCGATTATCTTCCCGAAGGATTTTAGTTCTTTTTTAACGGAAATGACAGCCGGCAGCTTTTTAACCTTTAAATCGCGGATCTCGTCGGTATCGTTTACCCGTTCGATGGTAATATTGCTTCCGAGTTCCCGCTGGGCCCTGTTGATGTTGTCCAGCAGCTCCATCGATTCGTCGGAACCGTCGTCGATAACGATCAGTTTGGAGTCGGCCCGCTTAATCCGCGCCCGTTCAATCATCCTCTTGTAGATGGCATGGACTAAGTCTTCCCGTTTCGGGATTTGGCTGATAAAAGCAACCTGCCCGTCGATACAGATGGTGGGTACTTTCTCCACATGCAGGGCCTCCATCAGTTCGATGGATTCCTTCGTTTTAATTTTATGTTCCCGCCATTCGACCACCCCTTCGAATTCCGGCGCAATTTCCTGTACACTTTCCACCATGTACTGACAGGGGGCGCAGGATTCGGAGTCCAGGGTAATAATATCAACCTTGATTTTATCCAGGCCGCCGTAATCGGACATATCCAGATCGGAATGTACGGCCACCTCTGTCCCCACTAATTCCATGGCAACCTGAAGCTTGTAATTATCCTTCAGCATTTCCGAAACGGCGATAATGTTTTCCTTCGGTACGCCAAAGGGAATATCGCATCCCGGAGCGAGGATAAATCCCGTTTTCCCGCCGATCTGCAGACATTCCGCCGCATGCCGGAGGTTGTCCTTTTCATCTCCGAAGAGCATGACCGTCGTCAGGCGCATATTGCCGCCGAAGGAAACATTGTATTTTTCGGCGGTCTCCCGGACGTAATCGAGGGGAATATTTTCATCTATTGATACATTGTCGGGTTTGCATTTACACATTGCTTCGACATTTTTTTGGGCGTGGCCGCATACAAAAAAGGATGAGTAGGTGTTTTCCTCTCGAATATGGGAAAAAATATCGGAGCAGTATTTTGAGACGTAGGTGCCGAAATCTTTCGGGCTTATCTGGCTTGTCATCGGATCGACAACCGCAATCACATCGCAGCCGTTTTTTATGTAGTACGAGGCCATTTTTTTTCCGACTTCCGTACCGAACTGCATCACCTCATGGACTTTTTCAGGATTATCGTACATGTCCATAAAGATTTCCGGCCCTAACAGATGCAGTGACAGCGTAAAGGGCCCTGTTATCAGACCGTACAGTGCAACTTCGGGGTATTTTTTCCGGATTTCCCGGGTAACTTCCATAATCATTGGAATGCGTCCCTTGGTTTCATCCAATTCCGGCAGGTCCTTCAGTTTTTTTCCGCCTGCAAGGGCGTGGCTGGACACTGCCGGCGGATTGTCCCGGGCCCAGATCAGATCGCATCCTAAAATTTCCGCTTCTACCTGCAGGTCGAAAATGACCGGGATCCCGTCGGGCCGGTAGGTGTCAACCGCCGCGGAAATGCCGGCAACCATATTGTCTTTGCTTTTTAAAAACTCCTCGGCCCCCATTTCCAGAAGGGCCGCCGCGTGCACCCCCACAAAGGGAACGTAGGGCACGCGGAGTGTCTCTTTATTTTGAATCGCCGTTAATACGAGTTCTTTACCTGTCAATATATTCTCCTTCCTTTAGAATATACAAAAATCAGTGCCCATGACATAGGATGATCTTTCTAATTTTTGTAATTCCTCTTCCTCCGTCCCTCCATTTATGGTATTTTAGCTGTAAACTCGCAAAACAGGAGGAGAAGATATGGTGCGAACGACAATAGCAGAGGCAATAGCGGCACGGAAAGTACTTGTTTCCGACGGTGCATGGGGAACAATGATGCAGATGCGGGGGCTCTCGTCGGGTGAATGTCCCGAGGCCTGGAACACGGAAAAGGCTGATGCGGTATTTGAAATCGGCAAGGCCTATATCGATGCCGGGTCCGATATTATCGAAACAAACAGCTTCGGCGGAACATCTTATAAATTGAAGCACTACGGTCTCGAAGGCCGGGTCGAACTACTGAATAAACTGGCCGCGGAATTGTCCCGGAAAGCCGCCGGAGAGGAGAAGTGGGTAATCGGGTCCATGGGACCGACAGGGAAGATAACGGTAATGGGGGACATAACGGAAGAGGAATTGTTCACCGCTTTCACCGAGCAGGCAAAGGCCCTCGAGGCGGGCGGAGCTGACGCATTGATGATAGAAACCCAAATGGCCCTCGATGAGGCGGTGGCCGCGGTACGGGCCGGAAAAGAACATACCTCCCTCGAGATTATCGCCTCGTTTACTTTTGAAGAATCTGAAAAAGGCGGTTTTAAAACCATGATGGGTGTAAGCCCCGCGCAGGCGGTTGCGGCTGCCGTGGAAGCAGGGGCCGGTATTATCGGCGCGAACTGCGGCAGGGGCTATGCCGGAATGGAACGGGTAATACAAGAGTTTCGGGAGGCCCGCCCGGATGTACCCGTCCTTATTCAGACAAATGCCGGAATCCCGAAGCAGGTGGACGGGGTAAATGTGTTTCCCGCGACACCGGAGGAGATGGCCGGACAGGTGCCGCTATGGATTGAAGCCGGTGCCTCGATTATCGGCGGCTGCTGCGGAACGACGGAACGGCATATTGCCGCAATCCGGAAAGCGGTCGATGAATATCTGAGCTGACAAAAACCCCGCGGACCCGCGGGAGTATAAAAAAATTGAAAAAAGGACGATGTATGAAACGTGAACTAAAGCTATCAATTACGAGAACTGAAAATGATAAACTGCGGGGTGACGTGCAGGCACGGCTGGACGATTTAACGAAACCGCCGGGAAGTTTAGGCCGTTTGGAGGAACTGGTTATGCAGTACTGCCTCTGCAGAGGTGCTGCCGATGCGGTACTCGAAAAAATGAAGATTTTTACCTTTGCCGGGGACCATGGAATTACCGAAGAAGGTGTCAGCCTCTATCCCTCGGAGGTCACCATGCAGATGGTGATGAACATGGCCGCGGGCGGGGCCGCTATCAGTGTGCTCTGTAAGAACGCGGGAATCGATTATTCCGTTGTGGATATCGGCGTTGCCGGGGACCTTCCGAAGATTGACGGCATTATTTCTCAAAAGATTGCCCGGGGGACGGAAAATTTCGCCAAAGGACCCGCAATGACAGAGGAGCAGTGCTTTAAGGCCCTGCAGGCGGGCATCGATCTCGCCGGGGCGGGACCCAGCGACCTGTATGGTGTCGGGGAAATGGGGATTGGCAACACGTCATCCGCCTCCGCCCTCTCCGCCCTTTTGCTGGATATACCGGCAGAAGAAACCGTCGGTGCAGGGACCGGAGCGTCGGGTGATCTTCTGGCGCATAAAAAAGAGGTCATACACCGTGCGGTCGATTTTCACCGAAAGTCCTGGGACGGAAGCGGATTTGACGCGCTGCGCCGTGTGGGAGGGTATGAGCTTGCCGGAATGGCCGGTGTCATGCTGGGCGCCGCCGCAATGCGGGTACCTACCGTGGTTGACGGCTTTATCTCCTCCGCGGCGGCGCTGGCGGCGCTTCGTATTTGTCCCGAAACGCAGGATTATCTTATTTTTTCTCATGCATCGGCGGAACATTATCACCGGGCATTTTTAAAAAAGCTTTCCGTCGAGCCGGTAATGGACCTGCGGATGCGTTTAGGCGAGGGGACCGGTTCCGCCCTGGCGATGCAGATTATTCAGCAGGGAATGAACTGCTATCACCAGATGGCAACCTTCAGTTCCGCCGGGGTTTCGGGGACAGAGGATTAGCCGCGGTATGCCGATTAAAATACCCGACAATTTACCCGCCCACCTTGTCTTGTCCCGGGAAAATATCTTCGTTATGGACGAGACCCGGGCTATCCATCAGGATATCAGGCCGTTAAAAATCCTGCTGCTTAATTTAATGCCGACAAAAATTACGACGGAAACCCAGATGATGCGTCAGCTTTCCAATTCGCCCCTGCAGATCGAGGTCGAGCTGCTGCATCCGAAAACGTATACACCGAAAAACACCCCTTCCGAGCATCTGCTGGCATTTTATAAAACCTTTGACGAGGTGAAACATCAAAAATACGACGGCCTTATTATTACCGGCGCTCCTGTTGAGCGTATCGAATTCGAAGAGGTTACGTATTGGGAAGAACTTACCCGCATTATGGAGTGGTCGATACATCATGTAACGTCGACCATGCACGTCTGCTGGGCCGCCCAGGCGGGGCTGTACTACCATTACGGGATAAAAAAGCACGATCTTTCGAAAAAAATGTTCGGTGTTTTTCCGCATTCCATCCTGAACCGGTCGATACCCCTGGTCCGGGGCTTCGATGACGTGTTTGTCGCCCCCCATTCGAGGCATACGGAGGTCCGGCGGGAAGAAATTGCGGCCCATCCGGAGCTCGAACTGTTGAGTGAATCCCAGGAGGCGGGAGTATACATCGTTTTGGCGAAAAACGGAATGATTTTCGTTACCGGCCATTCCGAATACGACCCTCTTACCCTAAAGGAGGAGTACGAACGGGACCGGCGGAAGGGAGAGAACATCGAAATACCGAAGAACTACTTTATCAATGATGATCCGGGACTAGGCGTTATTGTCCGTTGGCGAAGCCACGCCCAGCTTCTCTTTTCGAACTGGCTCAATTACTACGTTTATCAGCTTACCCCCTATGATGTAAACCAGATCCGGTAACGGCTGAACAAAACGGAGCTTTACTCCTGAAAGATCCGTTTTGTTGCGTATACAGGGTCGGCCGTCAAGTTTACACCGATCCTTCTAAGTCCCGCCTCGTCTCCGGGGCTGGGAATATGGGTCAAATGCATTTTGCAGCCCCGAATTTCGTGCAATTTGTCCATGCAGGCCTTGACCATCGGGGTGAGGGCGGAACTTATAGCCAAAGCGATTAAGGCCTCATCCACATCGAGACTGGGGTGTTTCCCCCCTCCCACTTCCCGTTTAAAACCGGCGATGGATTCGATAATCAGCGGTGAAAGGAGGTGTATCGAATCCGGTACGCCCGCAAGTGTCTTCAGCCCGTTAATGATTGCCGCGGTGGCCGCGTGAAGCAGAGGGGAATTTTTCCCCGTTATCATTTCTCCCGAGGGAAGTTCCAATGCGGCACCGCAGATGGTAAGTCCGTCGGCAACACCGTCCTGAACGCCTAAGCGTTCCGCCCTTTCCTCTACCGTTCTCCGGGCGGGTGTTACAACCGGCCGGTACTCCGGTGATATTCCCAGTTCCTTCAGAAGCATATGGGCTTTATTGAGAGACTCTATGTCGGCTAATCCCATCATATATTCGCAGGCCGTCCGAAAATATCTGTAAACGGTTTCCTGCTTTGCCGATTCACGGGCAGCGTCGTCGTTAACAATAGCGAATCCCACGCGGTTTACCCCCATTTCCGTAGGCGAGCGGTAGATCGGCCGGGAACCGGTAATTCGTTCAAGTATCGCCTTTAAGATAGGAAAGGATTCCACATCCCGGTTGTAGTTAATTGCTCTTTCGCCCGCGGCCTCCAGGTGGAAAGGGTCGATAAGATTAACGTCCTTGAGGTCCAGTGTAGCAGCTTCGTAGGCAATATTGACGGGGTGTTTGAAGGGAAGGTTCCAAACGGGAAAGGTTTCGAACTTCGCGTACATTGCCGGGACACCCCGTTTATAATCATGGTAAACCTGGGAAAGGCATGTCGCCATTTTCCCCGACCCGGGGCCGGGACCGGTAACGACCACCAGCGGGCTCGAAACTTCGATCCTGGGATTCGCTCCGTAGCCCTCGTCGGAAACGATGAGGTCGATATCGGCGGGATATCCGCTGATCGGCGCGTGAGTGTAGACTCGGAGCCCGCGGTTTTCCAGCTTCGTTTTGAATACTTTTGCCTGACGCTGACCCTCCCACCGGGTAATGACCACCGCGGACACGGTAAGACTCCTTTCGGCGAGATCGTCGATCAGTTTCATGGCGTCGGCATCGTAGGTTATTCCGTAATCCGCCCGAATCTTCCGCTGTTCGATAGCTCCCGCGTGGATGCACAAGAGAATGTCCGCGTCCTTCTCCAGTTCTTTGAGAAGCCTGACTTTAATATTGGGATCATATCCGGGAAGGACCCGGGCGGCGTGAAAGTCGTTCAGCAGTTTTCCTCCGAATTCCAGGTAGAGCCTTCCTTTGGATACGCGCATACGCTCTCTGATACAAGAGGTCTGTTCCCGGAGGTAAATTTCGTTATCGAACGCTTTTTTCATGGTGACGCCTTGTCCCGGGGCAGTGTAACCGGTATCCGGTTTTTTGGGAATGCCGGAAACAACAGAAGAGATTGAACTAGTCATCAATCTTGTATATTGTAACGGCAGAGAAAAGTAGGAGAGAAAACTAAGAGAGGAAAATATAATGCAAAAAACAATAAAAATCGGCATCATTATCTGTGACCGCTACCGCAGGTGTGCCGGGGGGAAATGCTTTCGGTCATTGCGAAACAGAGAAGGCGCTTTCAGCCGCTATGCCGGCAGAGATGTCGAGGTTGCCGGGTATACCAGCTGCGACGGATGTCCCGGCGGCAATGTTGAATACGCGGTCGAGGAAATGAAAAAAAACGGCGCCGAAGCGGTACATCTTGCCACGGGACTGATTGTGGGATATCCGCCGTGTCCGTATATCACCTATTTTCACGATTTTATTACGAAGAAATACGGGCTGGAAGTAATTTATGGTACGCATCCTATCCCGCAAAAATATCTTACCATGCATGAGAAGCTGGGCACTTGGGATGGGCCGATGTGGAAAGAGATTATTGCTCCGACAATGGCGGATGACAAGATCCGCTTGTCCTATGATTGAATGATGTTTCTTTTCCGCCGATGTTACAATTTTTTTACATTTGTTTTACACAGGTCTGACTAAAAAGAATTCTCCGGGAGATAGATTTGTAAGAAAGAATCTAATTACAAGGAGAAAGAAATGAAGAAAAGCGGATTTATAACGGTGTTTTTTACGGCGGCGGTCCTTATCGGCAGTGTTTTGGGGACAGAGCTGCATGCGCAGACCGTGGACTTGAAGGTGTCGGTGTCGAACCCGTACCTGCTTGCGGGGGAGCGGCAGAGTGTCTTTCTGAAGGTGGGGCTGACCGGGTTTGAGCTGGACGGTCGGGTAGACAGGCCGCCAGCGAATGTTTCTATCGTGTTGGACAAGTCGGGTTCGATGGAGGGGGAAAAGCTGGTCCGGGCGAAGGAAGCGGCGCTGTTAGCGGTGGAGATGCTCGGAGACAGGGACATTGTTTCGGTTGTGACCTATTCCGATACGGTATCGGTCCTGGTGCCCGCGACACGGGTATCGGAGAGGAGTTATATCCGCCGGCGGATCGAGTCGATTTTTGCCGGGGGATCGACGGCGCTGTTTGCCGGGGTAAGTAAAGGGGCCGACGAAGTATCGAAATTTTTAGAACGGAACAAGGTAAACCGGGTCATTCTTCTTTCCGACGGACTGGCAAATGTGGGGCCGGATTCGCCTATGGCGTTAGGCAGTTTGGGAGAATCGTTAAAGCGTACTGGGATTTCGGTGACCACTATCGGCCTTGGTTTGGGCTACAATGAGGACCTAATGGTTGCTTTAGCTGAACGGAGCGACGGGAACCATGCTTTTGTGGAAAATTACCGCGATTTGACCAGGATTTTTCAGTACGAGTTTCAGGACATTCTGTCCGTAGTGGCACAGGACGTGGAAATCGAGATTATATGCGATGAACGGATTGTTCCTCGGCGGATTTTAGGCAGAAACGCGGAAATTATCGGGAACAGGGTGTATACCACACTCAATCAGTTGTACAGCAACCAAGAAAAGTATCTGCTTATCGAGCTCGAAGTGCCCCCGTTTCAAGAGGGCGAGCAGATTGATGCCGCCCGGGTGAGTATACAGTATGATAATATGGGAACATACAAGTCCGATTATCTAACGGGGGCTGCCGCGGTAAGTTTTACCCGGTCGAAGCAGGCTGTCGACGAGGCGAAGGACCGGGAGACATTGGTTGACGCGGTGAAGCAGATCGCAACGGAACGGAGTGAAGAGGCCATCAGCCTGCGGGACAAGGGACAGGTGGAGGAAGCACGGCGGGTTTTACAGGCGAATTCCGATTTTCTGCAGGAGGAAGCCGAAGAGCTGGCATCGCCGGAACTGGAGGGATTAAGCCAGTCGAGTCAGATGGACGCGGCGGCAATCGAGGATGATGAGGAGTGGAATTCCAACCGGAAACGGATGAAGAAGGAGACCTATGAGGTCCAAAATCAGCAGAGTTACTAACAAAAAGCTGATTGCGGCTTTTCTAATATTGACCGCGGTACCGGTAGGGTTGTTGGGCTGGCTTGCCGTAGTGGGCTACAGGTCCGAAGCGGAACGAACGCGGCAGCAGCTCGAGGCCTTCGGGAGGGAACGCCTTACCACCGTTAATCTGCAGGTAGAGCAGTATTTTACTACCCTGGAATCGGAACTGCTGGGCCTGCCGAATCTGTATGAGATATTTACCCGCGGTACCGCGGGGACGGAGGACCTGCGGGAGCTTACCCGTGAAAATTTTCTCTTTCGCCAGGTTTTTATCCTCGATAGCGATAACCGTATGCTCTTCCCCGATGCTGAACTGCCTTTAAGCGAGAATGAACGCGATTTTCTCCTTCGGACAAAGGAGATCGGACTCTCCCGGGGGCTGTTTGAAAATACCGGCGAGAAACGTACCCGTATACAGGAGTACGGCTGGTACACTTGGTATTTAGGCGACGGCATCAATTT
>CAZSGZ010000012.1:0-5167 GCA_964606455.1 uncultured Spirochaetales bacterium | reverse complement strand
AGGAAAAAAGGGTGATAGCCGGTATTGAATTGAACCGCATGGCCGTTATTTCAGGTGTTATCCGGGGGCTTCCGGCAACCGACCCGGAGGGCGGTGACAGGTTTCGGGTGGTCTTGAAGGATGTCGGGAATAATGAGGTGTATATATGGGGCAGCTACGTTCCTGACGACGGCACCGACGGTGTTTCGCCGACGGCAACTTCTTCGGTGGTGCCGCCGCTTGCCTCATGGAGGCTCGAATATTACCTTCCGCCGGGGACAGAGCAAGCAGCCGCGGGGAGAATTGTCCCTATTTTCGGTGTAATCGGGTTTGTTTCCCTGGCGATTATCGGTTTGGCGGTGTATTTTTACCGGGAGAGTACGAGAGAAGTCCGTGATGCATATAAAAAGGTGAGTTTCGTCAATCAGGTCAGCCATGAATTGAAGACCCCGCTAACGAATATCCGAATGTACGCGGAACTTCTCGAGAATAGGCTGCCGGAAGAGGATGAGAAGGGAAGAAGCTATCTCGATATCGTTATATCCGAGAGCAGAAGGCTGGGCAGGCTGATAGGCAATGTGCTTACCTTTGCACGGGAGGGGCGGAACGGTGTCACGTTTTCTCCCTCGGCGGAGGTGCCGGACCGGATCGTGAAAGCGGTAGTCGGGAATTTTCACGCTTCCCTGGAATCGAAACGAATTCACGTTGAATTGGACCTCCATGCCGGTACGACGGTTATGATAGACAGGGACATTACGGAACAAATATTGAGTAATCTTATCGGCAATGTGGAAAAGTATGCCGCCTCCGGGGGCTGCCTGGGGATACAAACAAAGCAGTTCGGACAGACCGCGGAGAGTTTCACTACTGAAATTACCGTTGTCGACAAGGGGCCGGGAATCCCAAAAGGCCTGCGGGAAAAGGTGTTCTCGCCGTTTTTCAGGATCAGCAGCAAGTCGACGGACGGGATTTCCGGGACCGGTATCGGTTTGTCGATCGTCCGCAGTTTGGCAAAGAAACACGGCGGGTCTGCGGCCGTGCTTGGCGGTAAACCCGCGGGGAGGGACCGTAACCGTGTTGCGGAAACAGGAACCGCCGTACGAGTCATGCTGAGAACGCCGCCGGGGACGGAGGAGGAGAAGAATGAAGATACTGTTAGCTGAGGATGATCAGTTTACGCGGGACGGGCTGAAAGATATCTTTGAAAACGAAGGGTTTACTGTTAGCGCCGCCGGGGACGGAGCTGATGCAATTGCACTTTTCCGGGAATTGCAGCCGAATGGGCCGGATGTGGTAGTACTCGATATCATGATGCCGGAGATAAACGGTTACGATGTCTGCCGGATGATTCGAAAAGAGAATAAGCGGGTGCCTGTTATCTTCCTGAGCGCAAAATCTGAAGAAGTGGATAAAGTATTAGGGCTCGAACTCGGGGCGGACGACTATATTTCAAAACCCTTCGGTGTCCGGGAGGTTGTTGCACGGATTCGGGCCGTAACGAGGAGAGTGCTGAATGCAGGATCAGATTCACCTGTTGCCGTTGATCCCTTCGCGCTGGGAGACCTTGAGGTATATCCCGCCGAACTGAAGGCCTGGAGGGGGACGGAGGAAATTGATTTGAGCCTGCGTGATGTGAAAATACTGTCGCTTTTTGCCCGGAACAGGGGAACAGTTTTAACCCGGGACGATATCTATAACACCGGCTGGGGGATCAGCCACATGCCGAATTCGAGGACTCTTGATCAGCATATATCACAATTGAGAAAAAAGATCGAAATAGACCCTAAAAATCCTCAGATTATTGCAACTGTCCACGCCGCCGGTTACCGGTATCCCTGAGGCGGTTAGACAGCTGTTACTTGTAGAGTCCTATTTCGGGAATGACGGCGGCTGCCTGGTTTTCGCGAGGCGTATAACGGCCCTCTGTTAGTTTTGCCGTTTAAATACAATATCGCCGAGATTAACTCCAAGCTCCCGGGCAACACAGACGCATTTCGTTTTTAGAAGAAAGTAGATATTGGCGTCGATTTCGGAGAGGGTTTCAAAGTTGGCATGACCCTTGCTAATAATAATGTCGGCCCGGCTAAAGCAGCTTTTAAATTCCTCGGATGCGTGGTCCCAATTAACACCCATATGCCCCGATCCGGTCCCGATAACATTGACAATATCGGTTAGTCCCGCGAATTCGGCATCTTCGATGGTTACATCATTGATAATCGGGGCTGATTTTACCGCATATGTCAGCTCTGTCCCTAATTTCAGCAGTTCTTCGACCAAAACCTTGTCGAAAATGATTTCTCCCGAGTTGTCCCCGATGTAAAGGACCTTTGCTTCGGGCCTGATGTCTTCGCGAAACTGATCGATATCGTCAATCGCGAAGGTTTGGTTCGCGATCGGGAGCACATCCCGTTCTACTTTCAGGTCCGGATTGATTCCGAAGTCGATTACATTTCCCGCCACGGCCATGTGGACGGCGCTGCTTAACGGATCATCCGATGTGAATACAAGTTTTTCCAGGGTCGGCAGCAGGTCCTTCGCCTGTCTGTTGGTTTCGGCTTTCATGCTTTTATAGGGATTGGTATTCCCGGTCACGTCCGTAACGATGTCGTACACGTGCTGCGAAACAGCAGCGGGAGTGTCACGGTCTAAGTTCATTTCTTTTACACGGCCGGCAAGCCGCCGGATAACTTCTTCCCATTCAGCGGGGTTGTCTGATGCCACCTTGGAAGTACGTATTGCCTGGCCGAAAATACAGGAGAGACATTCGGGATATGACTTCATGCTGTTTCATACCATGCCTCGGTGTCTTGTGCAAGAGCGGCACGTTTAAAAGAATGATTGTATTTCGGCCCGAATTTACGTACTTTTATGATATGAAAAACAGGCAAAGAAGAATACCGGCACTAGCCGCGGTTTTTTTTATCGTTGTCATTTCGGCGTTTTTCTCAGGCTCTTGTTCCTCAATGGCGGGAAGGTATATCGGGTACAGGCTGAACCCGGATTCCGTAAAAACGTCGGGAAAAATTGAGGTTGATGTCGAGGCTGACCTGCGGCAGCCGGTAACAGTGTACTTAGACGATTATGCGGTACCCCACATTCAGGCGGACAACGAGTACGACCTTTTCTTTGCCATAGGCTATATGCAGGGGCGGGACCGGCGTTTTCAGCTCGAGATGTTCAAGATGCTCGCGTACGGCAGATTGCGGGAGTTAGTCGGCGATCGGGACAAAACGGGAATTCTCGAGCAGACTGAAATGATGAGCAGGATGCTCGGTTTTTATAAAGATGCCGAATATCTGCTGCGGGAGGCTCCGGAAGAGGATGTGGAGCTGCTCGAGGCATTCTCGGCAGGCATCAACGAGGCGGCCCGGCTTGAACCGCCGCCTATGGAATTCCGGGTGCTGGATTATCAGCCGGAGCCGTGGAAGCCGGAAGATTCGATGGTTATTTTTGCCATGATTTCCTTCGGTTTATGTAAAAACTGGGAACACGAGTTGAGCAGGCTGGAACTGATCGTACATCAGCTCAGGATCGGCCAAAGTATCGACCGTGCCTTGCAGATATATCAACCCGCTTATGAATTACCGCCGTATCTTATCAGCGGCGGGGCTGACAATACCGACTTACCGGACGGGAACGGCCTTCCTTTTATTTCCCCGGAGCTTGTCGGTTATTTAGAAGAGTTTGTTGAAGACTATCCCGATCCTGATACGGAAGAGCCGGCGGAAAATGCCGGACTGGTATATCGGGGCATGGATAACTGGTACCGCGGAAACAGCGCAAGCAACAACTGGGCGGTCAGCGGCAGCTGGACCGGCACCGGGAAAGCGGCACTGGCAACGGATTCGCATATGCCGCATATGCTGCCCCCCATGGGATATCTGTTTCACCTGGAGAAAGAGGGTGCATATTCGGTAATCGGGGCGGGTTTTACCGGCCTGCCTGCCGTTGCGTTCGGGACGAACGGGCACGCGGCGTGGGGTGCAACGTCGAACTGGGCGGACGTAACGGACCTGTTTGTTGAAAAAACCGTGAAGGGCGATCCGGATTATTATTATTATAACGGGGAGGCGGTACCGTTTGAAAAGCGGGTCGAAACATTTACAATCCGCCGTGACGACGGCAGTTTCACCGAAGAAACGTATACTGTCCGGGAATCCCGGCACGGGGTCATCCTCAACGATTTTATAGGCCGAATCAACGGCGATTTTCCTCTTTTGGCCCTGCGAAGAAACCGCATTCTGGGAAAACCGCTCAGCGCTCTCCGGCGGGTCTACAATGCTCATAACGTGGATGATGCGAGAGAGGCCTTCGAGGATTTCTATGCTTTTACCGGACACTGGGCCCTGGCTGATGAAAACGGCAATATAGGCTATGTGGGAAGTGTCAGGCTGCCGCGGCGGCAGTTTCATCCGGGAACCCTCCCGGTACCGGGATGGGTCGACCGGTATGAATGGAAGGATTATGTAGGGACGGAGGAGCTTCCGTTTATCAAGAACCCGCCGCCGGGACACCTCGGCACTGCAAACAATCAGGTCGTCGATCCCGAGGCGGTTCCGTATCCGTTAAACCTGGACGGCTCTACACCCTTTCGCTATCAGCGAATAAAGGAAGTATTGGATAAAGGCAGACAGGGCAGGGAAATATCGGAACTGATGTCCGAACTGCAGATGGACGACAAGTTTATGGGCTGGGAGCTCCTCCGTCCCCGCTTTAGGGCCTTTCTGACCCCATTGTTACATGATGCTGATCCCCTTGTAGCTGATGCTTCAGCCGCACTGCTCGGGTGGGACGGACGGAATACCGACACGAGTACCGGGCCTACGATCTTCAATATTTTTCAGATTCAGGCATTCATTGCGGCTCTCGAGGACGAGGTGAGTCCGAAAACGCTTCATTTCTACCTTTCATTTTACAATATGGAGCCGTTTGTCTACGATCTTCTCGGTGATCCTGATAATCCGGCATGGGATGATCTCCGGACGCTTACACGCGAAACCTATGAAGAGGTCCTCGAGGAGGCTTTCCGGAAGTCCGTTTCCATGTGTGCCGATCTATACGGCAATGAGGTTGAAAAATGGAGATGGGACCGGAGTGCCGCCTTTATCCTGGAACACCCCTTCGGGACGGAAAAAGCCCTTGCCGGCTTTTTAAACAGGGGCCCCCTGCCGCTTAGCGGTGCTACCGA
>CAZSGZ010000011.1:20878-30787 GCA_964606455.1 uncultured Spirochaetales bacterium | reverse complement strand
ACTCGCCGCCCAGGCAACCATCACCAGGACCGACAGAACGGGCATGAGGTAATTGGTATCTTCCCGAACACCGCGGTTTCTTTCGGCCGGACAAAGCTTGCCACAAACAGAAGGAAGGCCAGACCGGCCAGGATGATGACAATTACTTGGGGGAAAAGCCTGCTAAAGGGATTGAATTTGTCCATTTTAACTTGAAAGTAGATGCAGATCCCGATTAGGACACCTGCACTGATCCTGTCGGCGGTTTTCATGTGCCGCCGCCCCGCTGCCGTTTCCGTCTGTCAGCCGCGGTTTTTATCAGCGGCCAGAAGGCGGACAGGAGAGTCAACACTATGAGGATTATTGAAATTGGACGGAGAAAAAATACGGAGGCAATTGACCCGGCGGCGCGCCCCATGAGAATGGATTGAACAAGTGCCTGCTCGCAGATACTGCCGAGGATAAGTCCTAAAACAATCGGTCCCGGCTGGAAATTCACCTTTCTCCCCACATAGGCAACCAGTCCGAAGAACAGCATTACATAGACATCGAACATATTGTTATTGATAACGTAAGACCCGATGACGGAAAGAAAAAAGATAAGCGGCGCGAGTACGGCAACGGGGAGCTTTGTAATAATTTTCGAAATACCCTTTCCCAAAACAAGGCCCAAGGGGAGCATGGCCAAGTTTGCGAGAATGAGGGAAAAGATAAAGGTATAGGTAATCCAGCCGTACGCGGTAAATAGCTCGGGGCCGGGACGCATTCCCTGCAGCAGCAGCGCGCCTAACAGGACCGCCGCCGGCGGAGCACCGGGAATACCCAGAGTCAAAAGCGGAATGAGGGAGCCCGACACCGCCGCGTTGTTGCTGGCTTCGGAGGCAATAACGCCGTCGATGTTCCCTTCCCCGAATTTTTCCGGTTTTTTCGACGCCCGCACCGCCTCGTTGTAGGAAACCATACCGGCGATATTGCCGCCGGCCCCGGGAATAATCCCTACTATCGTCCCGATAACGGCGCTGCGGATAATAAGAAAAGGCTTCCGTATCATGGCGAAAAACACCCGCCGCACCATGTGCCGCTGCCGTTTGTAGGGAATTGCCGTTGTGCTATCCTGCTTCCGCTCGATCATCCCGATAATTTCCGGCACGCAAAAAAAACCGATCAATGCCGGGATAAGCGATATCCCGTTCTGCAGGCTTATCGTTGAAAAAGAAAACCGGACACTCCCGCCGATCGGCGCAATCCCGATCATACTTAAAAGAAGACCGAATGCCCCTCCGATAAGCCCTTTTACAATCGACTTAGAAGCAAGGGTCGCGATAATTGTCAGACCGAATGCGGTAAGCCAAAAGAATTCCGGGGGGCCGAATTTCAACGAGGCTTCGGAGAGCGCCGGGGAGAGAAACAAGAGGAAAAGGACCCCGATAATTCCGCCGAGTACGGAGGCAAGGGTCGCGGCAACAATAGCCCGGTAGGACTCCCCTTTTTTTGCCAAGGGATAGCCGTCGAAGGTGGTTGCAATGGCGGAGGGTGTCCCCGGTGCATTGATGAGGATGGCGGAAAAACTGCCGCCGTAAATAGCACCGCAGTAAATGCCCCCTAACAGCACCAGGCTGTGAACCGGGGAGACCCCGAAGGTAAAGGGAACGAGAAGAGCGATTGCCATCGTAGCGGTCAGACCGGGAAGGGCCCCCACAACTATCCCGGAACCCACTCCTACAAGGATGAGGAGCAGGTTTATCGGGTGGAAAAGGGTTACAAGAGCTGTTCCGATCTGACCCGCCATACGGCCCGCCTATGCGTACTGTCCCGTTAAATTTCCCCGAGTTCTTTCAGGACCTCGATGGTTTCTTTCTGTTTCTTTTCTATATAGGCGGCAAATTCTTTCGCGCCGATATTGTGGACCTGAAAAGCCATTTTTTCCATTTCACTGACAAAGGTTTCATCCGTACAGACCTTTTCAAAGGCTTCTTCCAAGACTTTAATGACTGCATCGGGAGTGTCGGGAGGCGCGCAGATACCCCGGTCGATACCCGACGTCATCTTTACACCCTCCTCGATAAAGGTAGGAACATCGGGCAGCTGTTTGAATCGCTGTTCCGTTCCTATCGCGAGGATTTTCATTTTATCCTGCTGGGAGTAAAGATCGTTTGAATTCGCCATAATTGCCATGGTATGGCCGCCTAAAAAATTTGCCACAGACGGCGCGGCTCCGGTTGCCGGAATATAGGTAAACTCCGCGCCGCTTAAATGCTGCAGATTCAGAACAGCTAAGTGGTGCCCCGAATGGGTGCCGGACCCGCTGACAGTAACCGCTCCCGGGTTTTTCTTGGCGTAATCGATTAGTTCTTGCAGGGAATCAAACTCACTGTCCTTGGCAACGGCAAAACCGATGGGGGTTGTTTGAAACATGTAAACGGGCTTCAGTT
This sequence comes from uncultured Spirochaetales bacterium, assembly GCA_964606455.1. Taxonomy (GTDB): domain Bacteria; phylum Spirochaetota; class Spirochaetia; order SPDA01; family CAZSGZ01; genus CAZSGZ01. The sequence continues at coordinate 28,376 of CAZSGZ010000011.1, read as the reverse complement.
CCTCGGTTTCATACCCCGCGTCGTCCCGGACGAGAGGCTGTATAATGATGTGGGGAACATTGTTTCCGGAAATGGTGTACCCGTCGCCCTCGGTTTTGACGAGGTTCGACCACGCAACCGCCCCGCCGGCCCCGGGCATATGCTTGATAATGATGTCCACGCCGAGTACGTCCTGCAGCGGTTTCCGCTGGTACTGGGCGGTAACATCCGACTGTCCGCCCGGATCGAAGGGGACAATGTACGTAATTTTTTTCGCGGGGAAGTCCTTCGCCTCACCGGCCCCGCCGGCAAAGAGAAAACCGGTTGTGCCGAATAAGAACACCAGCAGCAGCGCCGTAAGGGCAATTTTTTTTCCGCATGTATTCATGATACAAGCCTCCTGATAAAACATTTATTTTCCGAATATTTCCGGATTAACAATATATCGCGGACGATGGCCCTGCAAGACCCTGATTAACTCGTCCATCCCCAAAACTACGTTTTTTTCAAAACTTTCTTCAGAATACCACGCTACATGAGGTGTTACCACGGCATTTTTGCATGTAAGTAACGGATGTTCGGCTGCCGGCGGCTCCTTGATGAGAACATCAACTCCGGCACCGGCAAGCCGCCCGGTGTTGAGGGCCTCGGCCAAGGCCCCTTCGTCTATAATCGCACCCCGGGCCGTATTGACAATAACAGCCTCCGGCTTCATTGCCGCGAGCGCGCTTTTATCGATCATCCCCTTTGTTTCTCCCGTCAGGGGCGCGTGGATCGTCAGATAATCCGCCTCGGCGAGCAGGTCGGCCAGTTCGTACTTCCGCGTTACACCTAACAGTTCGAAAATATCGTCGGCTATATACGGATCGTAGGCGGCCGCCTTCATTCCGAATCCCGCCGCCTTCGGGACTATTTTCCGGCCGATTTTCCCGAGGCCGATAATCCCCAAAGTTTTGCCGTTGTAATTATATACCGGTTTCGATACTTTGTAGTCCCATCCGCCGCTCTTCGTTTCGTCCAGCAACAGGTGGAGTTTCCTCGAAAGGGCCAGAATGAGCATCATCGAATGGTTTGCCACGTCGTCGCTGCAATAGGTAGGGCTGTTGCACACCGGAATGCCTTTTTCCGAGGCGGCCTTCACATCCACACAGTCGTACCCCACCGACAGGGTCATAATCAGTTTACACTTTTCCATCCCGGCGATCATTTCTCGGGATATTTTCCTGGCAATCAGCACCAGGGCATCGGCATCCCGCGTCTCCCTGAGAAAGGCATCATCATCCTGCCCTTCCGCGGAGACAATCGTTCCGTTTATTTCTTTTGTCCGCCGGTGAAAGTAGTCGAGGCTGGGAAACTTGAGAAAAAGCCTCTCTCCCGCAAGCACAATTTTCTTCATGCAATAATCCTGGATAGCACTATACAATTATTAGAGAAGTTTTTTCAACACATGGTAATGGTAATGCCTTCCTGCTCGAACTTTTGTTTCGTCTCTTTATCCAGATCTTTATCGGTAATGATCTCGTCGAACACGGTTACGTCGGAGACCTTGTAGAACGAAGCCTTATTGAATTTTTGCGAAGTGACGAGGCCGATGGTTTTTCTGCCGCACTGTTCCATGATGATTTTTGAAACGGCGCTTTCGTTGACGTCATCGGCGGTTACCCCGGCTTCCACATCGATTGCGGTAACGCTTAAAAACGCAATATCCACCCGGATCTGTTCGAACAGCCGCGTAGATGTCGGCCCTAAGAGAAAATGCTTGTAAATGTTAAGAATACCCCCGGAAACGATGATCTCGAAGTTCCGGTCGTACCGTTCAGCCAGTTCGGCCAAACGCATGGCAACCATCGGAGACGCCGTTACAATTTTCAGATTATTTTTATCGTAGAGGTTGTCCACTAAGGCCAGATTCGTACTTCCCGACTCGATAATGATAAAATCGCCGTCGGAGATCCGTTTCCCCGCTTCCTTCCCGATCCGCTTCTGTTCATCCGTCAATTCCCGGGAGGCTATGGACGCACGGGGGGAGGTAACGATATGGGAGAGGGCCACCGCCCCTCCCCGCACCCGCTTCAGAAGGCCGTCGGATTCCAATTTTTCCAGGTCCCGGCTGATCGTCATCCGGGAGACCGGAAAAGCATCGACTAAAACATCGACACTAACCGACTGCTCAGCGTTTACCATTTCGAGGATCTTCTTCCGCCTGTCGAAAGAGAGAAGCTGATCATCGGAATCGTTTTTACCATTTTTCATGGCATCTATTTAAAACCGCCGCCCCTCACCGTGTCAAGGAATACCGCGATGATAATTACCGCGCCGCGGATCATCATCTGATAGAAACTCTGTACCCCTAACAGCACCATACCGTTCTGCAAAACAGCCAGAATAAGAACTCCGATGAGAGTGCCGATAAGCCGGCCTTTCCCGCCGGAAAGACTGATTCCTCCTAAAATAACGGCGGTAATAACGTCCATGAGTGCCGCTTCCCCGGCATTCGGCATTGCCGCACCTACCTGGGAAACGAAGGTAATTCCCGCGATTCCGGCGGTGGCCGCGCTGACGATAAGGCCGAAAAAGCGGATCATCTTGATATTGATGCCCGAGAGATAGCTTGCTCTCGGGTTGCCGCCGACGGCAAAGACTTTCCGTCCGAAGGCGGTGTATTTCAGCATAATATGGATAAGGAGAAAAACCACTCCCATAATGTAAATGGGCAGGGGAATACCTAAAAGCCGGCCCCGGCCGATGGTTTGGAAAAAGCTTCCCGTAACCATTAAGGTCCGGGACTGGGTCAGAAGATAGGCAAAGCCGCGGAAAATGGCCATGGTACCGAGTGTCGTAATAATCGGACTTATTTTCATAAACGCCACCACGAAGCCGTTAAATGCGCCGCAGGCAATCGCAACGAGAAATCCGAAAATGATAACAACGAGAATGCTCATGCCGCTTCGGGCCGCTAAGGCCACGATGGAGGTGGAAAATGCCACAACCGCGTACTGGGAAACATCCATGGCCCCTAAGAGCATGGCCACGAACAGACCGGCGGCCATAATTCCCAAAATGGCCGTATTGGACAGCACGTTCAGGATATTTTTGATATTGAGAAAATAGGGAGATGCAATGGCAAAGACAATGCACAGGAGAACGAGAGCGGCCAACAGACTCAATATTTCTCCGGCATCCTTCATCTTGGCAAGAAAAGAAGACCCGCGTGTTTTTTCTTCGGTTGCTTTATCTTTTATTTCAGTCGACATCAGTTTCTCCTATTGCTCCGTACAGCAGTTTTTCCTGAGTATAGTCTTGTTTCGCGAATTCCGCCGTTATTTTCCCGTTCCATACCGTATAAATCCTGTCGCAAATGGACATAATTTCCGGCAGCTCCGACGACACGACGAGAATACCCAGTCCCTTGTGACAAAATTCCTCCATGAGGTGATAAATTTCCACTTTAGCCCCGACATCGATTCCCCGCGTCGGTTCGTTTAAAATCAGCACTTTCGGTTCGGTCATCATCCATTTTGACAGGACAACCTTTTGCTGGTTTCCGCCGCTCAAGCTCTCCGCCGGAACACTCAGGCTCGGTGTTTTAACCCGCAGTTTCCGCACCCATTCGTTTACCTTTTCCGCTTCCTCATGCAGGTTCAGAAATACCTTTCCCTTGATTTTATCGATGGAAGCCATGCTCACATTGTTCCGTACGCTGTGATGGAGAACCAGACCGTCCAGCTTCCGTTCACTCGGAAGGAACGCAATCCCCGCCTTCAGGGCTTGATACGGTGAATCTCCCCGTACCGGCGTTCCCTCCAAGAGGATGTCACCTGCTTTCCTCTCCCGGGCAAAAAACATGGTTTCCACCATTTCGGTGCGCCCGGCCCCCATCAGTCCGTAGAGGCCGACGATCTCCCCCCTCCTGACGGTAAGGCCGGAGATTCGTGTATGTTCAGTCTCGACATTACTGACTTCGAAAATCGTCTCCCCTATGTCTCTTTCTCCTATGGGATACATCTCGTCAATGGTCCTGCCCACCATCATTTCCACCAGCTCCTGCTTCGATGTCTCACTTGTCGTTTTGACACCTACCAGCTTCCCGTCCCGCAGGACCATTACCCGGTCGGAAACTTCAAAAACCTCGTCTAGATGATGGGAAATGTAAATAATGGAATTCCCTTCCTCCGCGAGTTTCCGGACAATGGAAAACAGTATCTGTATTTCTTCTTCATTGAGGGCCGATGTCGGTTCGTCCATAACGAGAACATGGAGCTCCATGGAAATTGCCTTTGCAATTTCCACCAGCTGCTTTTCCGCTACAGTCAGTCTGTTGAGCTTATAGAAGGGGTCGTATTTCAGGCCGACCTTTTCTAAAAGCTCCGCCGCTTTCCGGCGCATTTCCTTGTAATCGATAAACTTAAAAAAACCTTTCCGGCGGGGCATATCTCCAAGCACAATATTTTCGGCAATGGTCATTTCACTGACATTGTTCAGCTCCTGGTACATCGTGCTGATACCGGCCTGTATTGCCTCATGCGGTGTATAGCCGCTCATTTCGTTTCCGTCGAGGACAATACGCCCGCTGTCGGCTTCCTGCGCCCCGGAGAGGATCTTCATCAGCGTCGACTTTCCGGCACCGTTCTCGCCCACCAGTGCGAGGACTTCACCTTTGTGCAACGTCAGATCGACGTCATCCACCGCGAGAACTCCGGGAAATTGTTTCCGTATTTTTTCCATGGAAAGAACACACGTACCGCTCATAATTTCACCCTTATTTGTCTGTAAATATCAATCCGGTTATGGACAATCGGCCGGGGCTCTTGTAAGCCGCCGGCCGATTGTTCAAGAAACTATTGGGGATAGTACTCGTCAATGTTATTTTTGGTTAAAACAAAATGTTCGGGATTCATGGAATCGGGAACGTTCTTCCCCTCTAAAATGTCCACCATCCAGGGGATAAGGAATTTTCCGTACAGCTCCGGTGTGTACGCGACGGAACCTATCCAGACATCACCCTTCCCCGCGCGGATATTTTCCTGAAAAGGCGTGTCTCCGCCGTGGGAGATGATAAACACATCCTCCTCCCGGCCCGCGGTCTCGACGGCACTCAATGCTCCAACTCCCCCTTCGTCGTTATTCGTTGCAATTACAATGTTCGACGTTTCAGGGTTGGCAGATAAAAAGTCGGTTACAATTTGTTTCGACCGAAGCGCGTCACCGCCGTTATCGAACCAAAATACTTTGTCGTCGGGAAAGTCGGGATAGGTTTCCCGGAACCCCTGTACTATTCCGCCCATCCGTTTATTCAGTTCTTCGCCGCCGGCCTGATAATAACAGATGGCAAAACCGTTAACCGTGCCGCCCCACTCTTCTTTTACTTTTTCGGCAAGATAGCGGCCTAAAACTTTTCCGGCCTCTAAGTTGTTCGCGCCGAAATAATAAGCGCCGTCGGCCTTGACATCTCCGGCAACAACAACGAGGTCGGGGTATTTCGAAGCAAAATTAGCGGTAACTTCAGGCAGCCAATTGAACTCGAAAATCGCGTCCACCCCTTGAATGACAAAATTCTCCAAGTTTCCCACTACCTTTGATGCATCCATTTGGGCTTCCGCGTAAACCAGATCTACCCCGGCCTTTTCGGCGGCTTCCTTGATGCCGTCGTGGACTTTATAGCAGAATTCGTGTGAATCGCTGTAGTTATTGAAACCGATCTTCCATACCTTTTTTTCCGCCGGTTGTTCCGTCCCTCCGCTCTCTTCTTTCGCCGGAGCCGCCTCCTGCTTTCCTCCCGCAAACATCATGCCGGTGACCCCGAAAGCAAGAACAAGGGTAATGACAATTAGCAATACTCTCTTCATCGTATTCTCCTCCTGTAATATAATGTTTCATTTTAACCCATTATCACCAGATGTCAAGAATTATTTAACAAATTTTTACATTTTCACACAGCTAACTACACTAGATAACATCAAAAAACCTCACGCATCTATAGCGTTTACCTTTTCCACCAGGTCCCGAATATACAGGACTCGGTCGAAATCCGCCGGGGGTGGGAGGGTATCGGCAATGCTCAGGATCAGCCGGTTGTAGGGCTTACATATTTGCAAGAGATAATCGATAAACCCGGTAAAATCGTCCCGGGAATAGGCTTCGGCCAGCATGATGACCGACGGAACCAGACCCCAAATGGTCCTGTCGTGAAAGCGCCGCCGGTACTCTTCGGCATCCAATTTCGTCATCGGCGCAGGGCATACCGAATCGGCAATATCGAAAGTGCAGCGGTCATACAGGTCCATGAGATTTTTGTTCTCACCGTCGGTATGCGTTAAAAGGAACTTCCCCTTCCCGTGCACGCTTTCAGCGGCCTTGTTCAGCCAGGGGAGAATGTATTTTTCAAACAAGGGCGGATAGGTAATTGTATCGTCGTAGTTCGCGCCGAAGAGGACCACCTCCGCGTCGGTTTCAACGCTGCAGTCGATGATATGGTCATACAGCACTCCCAGTGTTTCACACAATTCTTCTACAGCAGGCATGACGTCGTACATATCGAGAAAAAACCGGTCCACCGGCCGAAGCTCCCTCATAATATGATGAAGGGGAGAAGCTCCCAAAGATGTATACGCCACGGCAATTCCCCGCCCGCCCATCCGGTTCCTGTATGTGTTGTAGCTGTCCGCCGCGGGGACGATCCGTACTTTTTGAAAAATATCCGTAAGTTTTTTGTAATCGTCCGGCCCTTTAATAGCCGGCTCGAGTGTCATCGGATAGGAAGAGCCCGATTTTCGAAAATCCTCCCCCTGTTCGAAGCGCGTGATAACCGGTCCGAAGCGGGTCTGGTAGGTCACCGTCATATCGACGGCGGTCCTTGCAATTGAGTATTCAACTTCGGAAAAGTCTACCCGGTACGGGAAAGCCGGATTATTTAAAAATCCAAGAGACTTGTGGCACACATCTTCATCTACCCCGGTTATTCCAAAATCGACTGGAAGAAAAGCATGGTATCCCAGACCAAGCTTTTCTGTAAGCGCGAACAGGTCCAGGTCCCGCACATCCCCGGGCAGCGTGCCCTTCGCTTTGTTTGCATTGTACCAGAGATCGAGACGGGGAACAAAAAGGACCGATCCGTCGCTTTCTCCCCGTATTTTCGAGAGCATATGGTCCCGCACGTTCATTGGCAACTCCTTTTTCCCAATATTTTTCAAATTATTACAACATAAATCATTTTACATCACCTGGATAGTACTGTATACTAAGGCATGAGCAATAGAAATGATCTAAAGCAACGGGCTTTTCAGGAAATCGATTCGCGCAGACAGGAGATATTCGATCTCGCCGCCTCTATATGGGAAGAACCGGAAGAGGGGTATAAGGAATATAAAACTGCTGCCAAGGTAGCGGCCGCAAAAATCACTGCTGCCCCGGTCATCGATCTCCTGTACGACAAGGCCGCGGAGGCCCGTCATGTTATCGACAATTTTCAACCGGCCCTCTCGACAGATCGGTATAAAGAGATGATGGATTCGTACTTTAC
>CAZSGZ010000011.1:0-20778 GCA_964606455.1 uncultured Spirochaetales bacterium | reverse complement strand
ATCTTTTCCGCCGACACCCGAGCAGGGGCAGTAAATCCTCGGGCCGGTTCGAGATTATCCCCTCGGCGCCGAGGGCCAAGAGATGCCGGGCTTCTTCCGGGTCGTCTACCGTCCAGGGAAGAATCGGGTAGCCTTCGAGCCGGCCTTTAAAGAACATCGAGTGCCGGTTTACCTTTTCATATGCCGGCTTCAAGACATCCGGCCGGCAGATAAAGCGTCCGCCGCCGTTTCTAAAAGGCAGGGGCAGTTCGGGATGGTTCGTATAGATGAGCGCCGTCGGCAAGGCAGGGTCCAGCTCTTTGATTTTCCGCAACGAGAAAGGATTAAACGACGAAACCAGCATGCGCCCGGCGAGACCGCTTCGGTGAATCGACTCGACAAGCGCCTGCTCGATCGGGCCGCAGCTGCGTTTCCGGGTTTTGATTTCGATGTCGTAATATACGTTTTTCCCGAGAAGTTCGAAAACTTCATCGAGAAGCGGGACCTTCTCCCCCGTAAACGCAGGACCGAACCATGCGCCCGCGTCGAGGCCGGCTACAACCGAATACTCGGTTTCCTCTACCGCCGCGTCGAGGCCGGCGGTCCGTTTCAGGCTGTCGTCGTGGATGACCACCAGCTCCCCGGATTTGCAGCGGTGGACGTCGAATTCCACGCCGGGAATTCCGTACTCGAGCAGCTTTGCAAAGGATGCAAGGGTATTTTCCGGTGCCGCGGCGGAACAGCCCCGGTGGCCGAATAGTAGCGGCCGCGGGATGCCGGAAAACAGTTGGGACTTCATTCCGGTTCTACGGGAACGCTGTCGTCTTCCGGTTCGCCCCGCTTCACGAAGCCCATCAGAATAAAAGCGATGAGGGTACAGCCGCCGGCACTGAAAAATATGATCCGGGGACCAAACATGTCCCGAAGCCCCCCGGCGATCCCGGGACCTACAATTCCCGCTCCTTGGGAAAAGAAATAGTATAAACCGGTATAAATTCCGATGTTAGCAAACGTGGCCATCTGCCATAGCATGGGAAAGGAATTGGTAACCACCGCACCCCAGAAAATACCGAACAAAAAGAGCATTGACCAGAAACTGGCAAGGGTAAACGTCCGGGAAAGGCCGAGTCGAGAAGTAAAGGGATTATGAAAATACATAATGAAGGTAAGGATGGTCAGGACCATCAGTGAGATCCGGATTGTTTTTTTCCGGCCGATCTTGTGCGCGACAATACCCGAAGGGATGGCGAATATTGCGTATGATATCCCCACCATGCCGGCGGAGAGCGCGGATGTTCCCGGAGAAAGGCCTAAGAAATCCACGCCGTAAATGCCGATCCACGGCAGCACCCCCTGATATCCGACAAACCACAACAAAATAGAAAAGAGTATAAAGAGCGCGCTTTTTTCTTTTGCGGTAAAAATAACCTTTAACGACTTCATCACCGGAATACGCTCTTCCCCCTCCTCCGATTTCGCGGCCTTTTTTTCTTTGACCATAAAAAACAGCAAAAGAGTGACCACAATTACCAGTATGGCCGAAGTCAGGAACGGCAGGGAGCCGATAGAAGTTTCCCCGGCGGCCCGGATCGAATTTCCCGGAAAAGGGACAAGTGTGCTGCCGAAGACCGGGATAGTGATATTCACGTCGTACAACCGTGCCAGAACGACCGTACCGACAATGGCGGCAATTCCCCCCATGGTATTGATAACGCCGTTTGCCTCGGAACGGAGGTCCCCGGGAATAATATCCGGCATCAGCGCTACCACGGGACCCCTGGCCGCCTGCTTGAATACATTTAAAAAGAAAATAATGATGACCAGAAACGCGAGAGACTTGAGTGCGGCAAGGGGCAGCACTCCGAAAAAAATCGCCGTCATCGGCAGCGTAACCAAAATGTAGGGCATCCGCCGGCCGATAGGCGTACGCGTTTTATCCGACAGGGCCGACACGACCGGTATAAGCAGAAGGGCGAATAAGTTGTCGATACCCATAATGAGCCCGACAATGCCGTCGGAGCGAATATAGTTGGTTAAAAACATCGGCACATAGGTGTCGTAGAGGGGGTCCATCAGACCCATGGTGAAAAACCCGAGACCGATAAAGAAGGTGATACCGTAATATCCTTTCATCGAAGCTTTTTCTTTTTTCATAACAGAGCTTACAATAGAAGATCGGACCGTAAATGTCAAACCAATGAAGTAATAATTAAACCTCTTAAAAATAACTAAAAGTTCAAAATTTTCACTTTTTTTTATCTAATACGACAAAATTTAAGACTTTTCTTTACAGATCACACAACCTGGTGTACAATTTAGTGCGTGTACGGGTAAGGAGGGTATAAAAAAATAATTCGTACACGGGACAATGTAATAATGAAAAGCCTAATAATTATGCAGGAGGTATCGATGGACGAAGAAAAAGAACAAAAACGAATTTATACACGCCCGACATTCTTGATCGCTTTGATCATTATGGTGGTGTTCGTGTTGTTAGGGGTCCTAGCCCCCGAAGGAATGAGCAAAGGTGTAACCGCGACGTTCAACTTTATGATAAATAACCTCGGCTGGTCCTTCATTATCGGAGCGAGTTTTTTCCTGTTCCTCATCATTTTTTTACTGCTCAGCCCGCTGGGACAGATTAAATTGGGAAAAGATGACGAGAAACCGGCATATAAAAACCTCTCCTGGTTTGCAATGCTGTTCAGCTGCGGAATGGGAATCGGACTTCTTTTCTGGGGTGTTTCCGAACCGATATGGCATTACATGTGGCCCCCCTACGGAGAGGCAAATACAGCCGCAGCTGCTCATCAGGCAATGCAGTACTCATTTTTCCATTGGGGCTTTCACCCGTGGGCAATTTACGCTATTGTAGCGGGTTCGCTGGCATATTTCTCCTACCGGAAAGGCCTTCCGATGCTGTTGAGTTCTACGCTGGAGCCGATTTTAGGCCGCGACAAGATCCACGGCTTCTGGGGAACAATTGTCAACGTCATCGGCGTATTTGCCACGCTGTTCGGTCTTGCCACTTCCTTGGGGCTGGGGGCGATGCAGATCGGCGCGGGTCTTGAGCAGATCTTCGGAATACCGAGCACTGCGGGTACGTGGGTCATCATTGTGATTGTCATCACGGCAGGAGCGGTAATTTCAACGTCAACCGGTATCGATAAGGGGATAAAAATATTGAGTAACGTGAATATCCTCATTGCCGGCTTGATAATGGCGCTTGTCTTTATCGTCGGGCCGACATTGTTCATCCTGCGAACACTTGCCCACAGCACCGGCAGTTACCTGCAGAATATCTTCCAGATGTCTTTTAATATGGATCCTTCCGGTGCCGGGACCGAAGGCTGGACCGGTGCTTGGACTATCTTTTACTGGGCCTGGTGGATTGCATGGGCCCCCTTTGTCGGAACATTCATTGCCCGTATCTCACGGGGAAGGACGATCCGGAATTTCATCATCGGCGTACTGTTGATTCCCGTAGCCGTGAGCATTGTATGGTTCAGTGTATTCGGCGGTTCGGCCCTGTTTATCGAACAGTTCGGCGCCGGCGGCATCGCGGACGCGGTTTCCAAGGATTCGGCCGTCGGGTTTTTTACAATGCTGCAGTCGATGCCTGCTTCCTCGGTACTGATAATCATAGCGATGATATCCGTTGCAATCTTTTTCATTACATCTTCCGATTCGGGGACATACGTTAACGGCATGCTCACTTCCAGGGGTAATCCCGATCCCCCGCTCGCCCTGCGGATTATTTGGGGTGTTCTCGAAGGAGGTATTGCCGCTATTCTCCTCTTCTCGGGCGGCCTGGAAGCGCTGCAAACGGCTTCCGTTGTCGGAGGGTTTCCCTTTATGATTGTAATGTTCCTCATGCTCTACTGCCTGTTCAAGGCACTGTACGCGGAGCTGAAGTCCGGCACATTACCCATTCCCGAATGGCGGAAACGGGGATAGAAAGTACTTTTATATAAAAAGGCCGCGAGGGTTTGCCCCGCGGCCTTTTTTTTGTCCGGACGGATACTATCCGTCTTCCCGCATATCTTCTAAAGCAAGCCGTTCTCCTTCATCTCCGGCATTTTTCAGCTTGAACGTCGCGATCATCGCTTTTAATTGCTGGGCTTGTCCCGCGAGCTCTTCCGCCGCGGACGCGCTTTCTTCCGCGCTGGCGGTATTACCCTGGGTTACCTGGTCGATTTGGTCAAGTCCCTCGGTAATTTGGTCGATGGCCTGCGCCTGTTCTTTGCTGGCCGACGCAATCTCCCCTAAAAACTCCGCTACTTTCGTCGAGCCGGTAACAATTGCCTCGAGCTGCCCGGCGGTCTTTTCGACGAGTTCATTTCCGGTATTGATGTTGGAAATTGAATCCTCCACCATCGCGGTAGTTTCCTTTACCGCTTCCGCGGCGCGGACCGCTAAGTTCCGCACCTCTTCGGCAACGACGGCAAATCCTTTTCCGTATTTGCCTGCCCGGGCCGCTTCGACATTGGCGTTGAGGGCGAGGAGGTTGATTTGAAAGGCAATGTCGTCGATGACCTTTACCACTTTACTAATCTCGTCGGAACTTGCGTTAATCCGGCCCATTGCCTCCACGAGTTCCTTCATCTGGACGTTGCCGTTTTCGGCATCATCGGTGGCCTGTTTTGCAAGTCCGTTCGCTTCGGTGGCATTGTCCGCGTTCTGTTTGGACTGGCTGTTGACCTCGGTAATGGAAGAGGAAATTTGCTCCAAACTGCTTGCCTGTTCGGTTGCACCCTGGGAGAGGTTCTGACTTGCCTGGGAGACCTGGTCGGAACCGGACGCCACCTGGTCGACCGCTTCGTTTACCTGGGCCAGCATTTCGTTCAGGGAATCCACCATGGAAACGAGGGACTGGCCGAGACTGTCTTTCTCCGATGCCGGCTTGACCTCGAGAGTAAGGTCCTTCTCCGCGATGGTCTGTACCGCCTCCTCCTTGTACTGCAGGGCCCCCAGCATAAAACGGAGAGACTCAGCAAGCTGCCCCACCTCGTCCTTCTGATTCACATCCAGCTCTATCTGCAGGTTCCCGTCGGCAATTTCCTTTGCAAAGTAAACGCCCTTCGCAAGGGGCGCGGTAATACCGCGGGTAAGGATAATTCCTAAAATAATTCCAACAATTACACCCGCGACCATCCCGATTAATGCTATCATCTGCACCCGGGCACCGTCTCTGTCCGCTACTTCAACCGCTTCTTCGGCTATTACATCATTGATATGTATAACTTCCGTTAAAAATCCGATTGCGGCATTCTGCTTCTCCGCTACTTCACCAAAGGCGTATTCATTCATTGAATCGTACAGTGCAACTACCCGCTCCGATTCATCTTCTATCCGGTTAAAAATATCAAAGACCTCCTCGGCATTCGGCTGCATGGTTTCGGAAAAGATCGAAAAGGCCTCGTTTTGGTTTCCCGCCTGCACGCTTGCCTTTATCCGGTTTACGCTTTCGTGAAAGGGATCGTGATATGTTCGGACCTCTTGTAAAAGCTTTGTTATCGTCTCATTCGTCGTGGAATAGTCGGCAAGCCACTTTCCGAAGTTACACGCCGCGGGGTCTCCGCCGCCTTCGAACATATCTCCCGTTACAATCAGTTTCAGAACATTCTCCATCAAAATATGATGGTCGGTAATAAAACCCAGAAGCCGCGCCCGAAGGGCATCTGGATTCAGGATGTCCGTATCGTCAATCTCCTGCGCCATCTCGACAACTCTGTTGTTCACTTCCGCCCAGGCGTTCCAGGCGGTCACGAACTCGCCCCACACCTCTGCCTCTTCGTCGGTCTGCGGAAGGGGCTCGTAGACGTCCCATGCGGCGCGGTACCGCTCCCGTGCTCCCTCAATATTATCATACTGCCGTTGTTTGTCGTCCATACTGAGCCTGGGATTGAGCATGGTCCGCACGGCGGTCCGTATAGCGTTTCCCTCCACCTGGACACGTAAAAGGCTCTCCACACTCGGCAGCCGGACTTCTCCGATTTCATGGATGTGGTCCTGCAGCTGCCGCGCCCCGTTCCAGCCGAAAAAGCCGACAACGAGCACAATGAGTGCCACGATGATAAATCCGCCGATTAATTTTACACCAATCTTGATATTCTTCATTTATTCCCCCCGGAAAAAAATATAAAATCACTAATAACTATAATATACTTGACAGAAATTGCAATGATTTTTTTTCTTTTTTCAGAAACACTTTATTATATCATACTTTTATGCTACTATTATATGTATGAGAACAACGATCATTTTAAATGATTCCTTAGTTGCACAGGCACGGGAGATGTCGGGTATAGACCGAATCAGCGACCTGGTAAGAAAAGCCCTTGCGGCGCTCATCGCCGAAGAAGCCCGAAAACGGCTGGTATCCTTCGGAGGAACGGACCCGGAAGCTTCCGCACCGGCGCGAAGGTAGAATGATACTCGTGGACACCTCCGTCTGGATCGACCATCTGCGTACCGGCAAGCCGGCACTTACCGCACTTATAGATGAGAACGCGGTAATGATACACCCCTGGATTATCGGCGAACTTGCACTCGGGTCCATCAAAAACCGGAAAGAGTTTATCGGTCTGCTTACAAAGCTGCCCCCCGTTCCAGCGGCGGGAACGGAAGATATAATGAGAGGAATCGAGCAATACTCCCTCTATTCCCGGGGAATCGGATGGGTTGATGCCGGTTTGTTCATAGCCTGCATTAATTACCCCTGCAGAATCTGGACGAAGGACAAAAACTTAAGCACCGCTGCCGGGGAAAGAGGGCTTCTGTTTGCCCCCGAATAAAGCTATGCGAAGTATTTGACGCCTGGAGCAAAAAGGTGTTACTATGGAGTAACACCGGGAGGATGTTCGTGCCCACAACAAAAAAACGGATTAACCTAACGGTTGATGAAGATTTGTTCGATGAACTTAACTGTTTAGCTGAAAAAACGCACAGGCCCATATCAACTGTCAGCAGAGAATTGATTCAAAAAGCTCTGGAATTGGAAGAAGATCTATATTTCTCCCGGATAGGGGATCAGCGCTTCGAAGAGGCTGCAGAACGAGTTTCACATGATTCAGCCTGGGGCGATGTATAGACTCGAATATACTACCACAGTTATCGATAAGGATATTCCCCGTCTCTCCGCTGATGTCCAAAGCCGTATTCATCGTAAAAATCGGGACTAACTCCACTTAATAAGAAGCCCCAGGAAATCCTGCCGGTCCGACAGGAGCAGGTCATAGGCGCCCGGTGCATCCTCCGGCGTAAATACATCCGTAACCAGTTCCCGGACCTTCAGTACGCCGTCATCGATTAAATCCATCGCCGCCTGCAGCCGCTCGTCGTTTCGGGAGTCGGCGCAGTAGAGGGTCAGCTCCTTCCTTCGTATCCAGTGCCAGTCGATGCAGCTTTCCCCGGGCGGATAGTAACCGTTTAAGACCAGCCGGCCGTGACGCTTCAGCATCTCCGTCCCTTCCCGGACGGTTTGCATGGTGCTTGCCGTGTCCAGGACGATATCGACTCCCTCAGGATATTTTGAGACTATAGATTTCGTAGAGTCGAAATTCCGGTTGTCGTAGACTTCGTCGGCGCTGTACTTCTCCGCCAATGCCAGACGCTCCGGGGAAAGACCGGAAAGGACCGTATACGCGCCGCGGGACCTCAGGACCTGCGACGCATACTGGCCGACTAGCCCGTCGCCGATAACAACGGCAATATCACCCTCTTTAACCGGCGGTTTAGCGGCGCCGTTGTATCCCACCTGGGCAAGCAGCAGCCCGGCGGCGGCTTCGGAGGAAACCCCCGCGGGAATCTTTATGATATCTTTGCCCGCTTCGGCGACGTGATACTCACAGTGAGCGCCCCACCAGGAGCCTTTCCAGCCCACGGGAGCTTTACAGGCCCGGGAAAAAACCCGGTCGCCGGCCTTCAAACCGGCCGCAGCAGCAGCCTCCGGGCCGACTTGAATCACCGTCCCCGCCGCCTGGTACCCCGGAACGTGGGGAAACTCAAAAGGGGCTTCCCCGGGTACTTCCAGTTTCCCCCGAAGCATCCAGCGTTCCGTTCCGGGGCTTATAGATGAGTATTCTATTTTTACAAGGATATCTTTCGGACCGAGTTCCGGTACCGCTGTTTCGATTATCTCGACCTTTTCCGGCTCCGGGAAAACGACCGCCTTCACTAGTATCTGCCGTATTTATGAAACGAGTTTATCATGGTAATGAAATTTTCATGGGGAATATAGTTTACCACGCTGTGGCTGGTGGCGGCCTCCCATCGTCCCCCCTTCATCATTACTTCGCAGTGCTCTTTCACGTCCCGTTCAACGTCTTCCGGCTTGCTCCGGACGAGGGGATATTCGATGTCGATGTTGCCGGAAAAGGTGACCCGGCTGCCGTAGCGTTTTTTGTAGTCCCGGTAATCGATGCCGTAGGGGTCCATGGGATTGATGCAGTCGAAGCCCATGTCGATGAGCATGTCCATCGCCTGGTCGAGTTTTCCGTCGGAATGGAACTTTAAAGGAATCCCGGCGTCCAATGCCGGCTGCATGGTCCGCTGCATCGGCTTCCGCCAAATATGCTTGAAAATGTCCGGCGGGACCATGAGTCCCGAATTGAAGGCAAAGTCGTCCGCTAAGAAGAGGATATCGATCCCCATGTCCACCGCACGCTTGTTCAGCTCCGCGTAATAGTCCGCCGACCGCTCCATCAACTCGATGACAAGGTCGGCTTCCTCCATAATCATAATCATACAGTCCTGCATACCGATTACGAACTCGTACAGCGTCTGGAACAGACAGCCCCCCGCAAGGATCACGCCGATATCGGTACCCTTAACCGCGTCAAGATATTCCCGCACGTACCCTAAAGTCTTATCCATCTCCTTTTCCCCCGGCCACACAACCCGCTTCAAGTCTTCCCTGGAGGAGAATGAATGATCGAAAAAATCGATAACGCTGCCGTCGGCTTTTTTCTGCTTGATCGGGGTCCACAAAGCTTCCACTAATATACAGTCCTGACCGATGATATTGCAGATTTCGATATAATCTTTAGGAAACATCGGCCGGATTTCGGAGGCATCCGTCGCGTCCGCCCCTTTCGCGACATCCCCGCCGACACTCAAGGTATTTCCCGCGTCCCGACCTAACATCTTCGCTACATGCTGGTCCTCTATCAAGATTTCGAAATTCGGTACCCGATCGGTCTTTTCCCCCTTGTAGGTCGCGATTAGCCGTTTTTTGTCCGGTTTCCCTTCATACGGTTCGAATTCCGTCGTGCTTACTGTTGTCGCCATAGTTCCCTCCTAATAATGCCGCTTACAATTAAAATTTTTCCAGTTTGCCCTCGAGCTGCTGGTTTAAATCAAATATTTTTTCCAGAGTGCCCACACTGTCCGACCCGTCTAAGGTCGGAGATTCGGCAAACCACGGTCCCACCGTAGTGTTCCATTTTTTTGCAATTTCGGTGCCGCCGAGTTTTTCGTACACCGCGTCCAGGTCGTCGCACTCATAATATACTATCGAAAAGTTTTTGTAATTCCAAATGAGGAGTTCCTCCGCTCCGGCATCCTTTATTGCCCGCAAAAGCTCCGGCCAGGCTTTCCTGTGAATATCGCAGTATTCCTCCACGTATTCCGGCTTGAGTTCAATAATAAGGCAGTATCTGTTCTTCTTCATTCTTAATACCTCGTATCCTTCCGGTTCAGTTTTCGTTTTTCCATTGTATCATGAATTTTTGCAAACTCCTCAAGTACTTCCACCAAACCGGAAACCGTCATTTCGTGGATGGTTTTCCCGAAATTTTTGTCCGACGCTGAAGGGTCACCCGCGGCCCCGTATGTCGGGTTCTCCAGATACCAGGTGGAAAGATACAGTTTTTTCTTCTTCTCCGAAGCAAAATCGACGGGACAGGTTGTATAATCGGTTTTCATCCTGTCCGTACCATCGGCTAAACTCATGTCCACCAGTTCTTCGCACAAATGAAGCATGACCGATGTCTCGATTTCCCCGGCGTGACCGATGCCCCCCTCGGGTGATTTTCTATTTTCCCGAACCCACTGTTTGTCCCACAAACCGAAGATGTTTACCACCCCGGGGAACACCTTACAGTCATCGCCGATGGACCGGACCACGACATCGAGAACGCCGGGATTATTGCCGTGGCCGTTGACGATTAAAATTCGGTTAAAACCCATATCGATTACAGATTTACAGATATCATACATAAAGTCTATAAGCACTTTCGGCCGGATCGTCACCGTCCCGGGCCAGTTTTTCAACACCGCGACCGTGTAGCCGAAGTACACCGGCGGCAAGACGGCAACCGGCATCCCCTCCCCCGCGGCCTGTTCCGCGGCGTCCAGCGCGGCCCGGTACGCCATCTTCGTGTCGGTAACAACCGGGAGGTGTCTGCCGTGTTCTTCGCAGGCACCGATGGGAACAAGGATAATTCCTTTCCGTTCCGCCAATTTTCCGATGTCGGGGGACCGCATTTCTTCAAACTTAATTTTCATATCAATACCCGAAGTGTTTTTCCGTTTCGTCGATCGACTCCTCGATCAGCTCCAGAGCCTTCCCTGCCAAATCTTCGTCAATAATAAGCGGTGGTGCAAGACGCAGGATGTTTCCCGCGGGGATCCAGGCCACCCCCTTCGCAAAGGCTTTTTCGTACACCATTTTTCCGGCCTCCGCAAAGGGTTCCCGGGTGTTCCGGTCCTTCACTAAATCGATGGCCAAGAGCAGGCCCTTTCCCCGGACATCCCCTACCATGGGATGCCGTTCTTTTATCGACTCGAGCTTCTTCATGACCGAAGCACCTACACTATTCACGTTCTCCAGGAGGTTTTCCTCCTCGAACACCTGCAGAGCCGCGTACCCCGCGGCACAGGCCATGGGGTTCCCGCCGTAGGTTGTAGATGCCGACATTTTTTCCAGGGCCCAGTTATACTCCTCTTTAATGGCGAACCCGCTTAAGGGAAATCCGCCGGCGGTACCCTTACCGAATACGATGATATCGGGAACGACGCCGTAGTGGTCGACGCAGAAATTTTTCCCCGTCCGCCCCATTCCGGCCAGAATCTCATCCACGACCAGGAGCATGTTCCGTTTCCTGCAGATATCCAGGACCCGCGGCAGGATTTCGTCCCGATATACTACCGAACCGCTGTAGCCCTGAATCGGCTCTATAATGACCGCCGCCTGCATCCCGGTCCCTTCATTGTCGATGGTACCTTCCAGGATATCCATGCAGAGAAGATTACAACCGGGATACTCCTGATGAAAAGGACAGCGGTAACAGTTCGGTACCGGCGCTAAATGACAACCGGCAAAACGGGGACCGAAAACTTCGTTCCCCAAGGAGGAACAGCTCATGGCAGCGCTGGTCTTCCCGTGCCAGTCGCCCCAGAATGAAAACATTTCATATTTCCCCTCCTTCACGGTGCGCACCGCCCGTAATGCCGCCTCCACCGACTCCGACCCGCCGCAAAAAAGCTGGATCCCGTTCAAATCCCCGGGAAGAAACTCGCTTAACTTTTCCAAAAAAAGGGTTTTAATGGGAGTGTTAAAATCGTGGCAGTTCATGAGTCTGCCTACCCATTCCCTGGTTTTTTCCACGACCTTAGGATGGCAGTGTCCGGTGCTGTTGCAGTATATTCCGGAAGAAAAATCGATGTACGAGTTTCCGTCCACGTCCCACATAAGGGCGCCTTCACCCCTGTCGAAGACCACCGGAAACTGCTTGACCTGGGACGAGTAACCTTTCATATGTTTCACGGCACGGTCGTGCCATTTCTTTGATTCAGGCCCGGGCGGCGTCGTTACAATTGCCATTGCATAAACTCCTTAAAATGTTTTTCTGTAGCGTAATTCATTTACAATTATAGAAATTATCAGGATAGATCCCGTTACGATATACCTAATGTGGTAGGTAAGGCCGAGCATAATAAGGCCGTTTGAAATCGACCCGAGCAGGATGACCGCCATAAAAAGACCGAATAAATCGCCTTTCCCTCCCCCTAACAGAAGGCCGCCTAAAACGCAGACCGCGACGGCGTCTAAGGAAAAACTTGCGCCGAACTCCGGCCGTCCCGAGGCAAGCTGGCTGGTCAACAGGACCGCGGCAAGACCCGCAAAAGCGCCGGAAATAATATACGTTATAAACTGAACACGTGCCGGCCGTATTCCCGCAAGCCGTGCAATCTCGAAATTGCCGCCGACCGCATATATGTTCCTGCCGAATCGGGTATATTTTAAAACGAGGGCAAGAATAATGTAGAATCCGAGCATGTAAAGCAGAAGAATGGGTATCTGTCTGCCGATTATTATTGAACCGATTTTTGCATATACTTTGTTATATATATTCTCACTGGCGATTGCCGTTGATATCCATTTTCCCAATCCGGTAAATACCGACAGCGTACCGATTGTACTGATAAGGGGATTGATGCCGATTATTTTAACTAAAAAACCGTTAATACAGCCGATACAGCAGCCGATACCGACGGCCAATAAAATAATAACCGGCACGGGAAGTCCAATATTAGAAAAATACACCATTAGGACACTGGTAACGCTCACGATACCGCTTACCGATAAATCAAAAACACCCGCAAGCATGGGGAAGAATACCCCGACTGAAATAATACCTAAAATAGAAAAATTGGATGCCATAATTTTAAAATTGTTAAGAGTTAGATATTCCTTTGTTGTTATACCAAAAATAACAATCATCACAATATAAATAAGGAGGAGCTGGAAACCGGAACCCGACAGGCTGCTTATTCTTTGTAAAAATACAGTTGTTTTTTTCATCATTTTCCTTCCTAAAATCTCTTCTTATCCCGAAGTTCGTAGCTGGCGACAATGAGAATGAGGATAATACCGCGGATCATTTCAACCGCGTAGGAAGGGATATTGAGCATCACCAACCCGTTGTAAATGACACCCATAATTAATATCCCCACGAGGCTTCCGATAATCGAACCCTTTCCCCCGTCCAAACTCGCACCGCCGAGAATGACCGCCGAAATAATTGGAAATTCCTGACCGATTCCGTGCTGAGGCATCCCGACGGCGCTGATGGACGTTACCATCAGCCCTGCCACAGACGCCATAACCGCGGAAAGAAGTATTGTAATGAATTTTATTTTTCCTACCCGGATGCCTGAAAGGAACGCAACCTTATCATTGGAACCGACAGCCTTCACGTACTGGCCGAATTTAGTTTTATTAAGCAGCACATGAAAAAGCAAACCAAATATAATGAGTATAAAAATCGGAAAGGGAATTGGGCCGACCATTCCTCTCCCGAAAAAACCGAGTACATTTTCCATTACAAGAATACTCTTTCCTCTGGTAATTGAGTACGCAACCCCCTGTGCAATTGACATAGTTCCCAGGGTAACAATAAGAGAGTTGACCCTGAACTTGGTAATAACAAAAGCATTTAGCCCCCCGATGCATACACCGACCATGATGCCAGCCAGCATGCAGAGAGTTATGTGTATTCCGGCATCGTAAAAAAAAGCGGTAACACAGCTTGTCAATGCGATGTTCGCGCCGATTGAAATATCCACTTCACCGTTAATAAGATTGATACAGAACCCCACCGCGGCCAATCCTAGAAAAGTGACATTCGTTATCATTGTGAGGAGGTTGTAACTGTTGTAAAAGTCACGCTTTACGGTAAGTGAGAACAGTCCGATAAGGCCGGCGAGTGCGATAAGCAGGATGTGGGTGGTTGATAGTTTCTTTGCAGCCTTAGTCATTACAAGTCCTCCTTACAAACTTGCCGCGTGGACGAGTTCCTCTTTATCGATTTTTTCGGAATCGAATTCAGCAGTAATTTTTCCTTCGGCCATGACAATAATTCTATCGGGGATACTGATTATTTCCATCAGTTCTGAAGAGCTCATGATAACGGCTTTTCCCTCGGAACAGAGCCGCTCCATTAATTTATAAATTTCTACCTTTGCTCCCACATCTATACCCCGTGTCGGTTCATTGAAAATAAAAATTTCCGCTTCACTCTCCAGCCACTTGGCGACAGCCACTTTCTGCTGATTCCCGCCGGAAAGCTTATCCACTGCGGTTTCCGGTGAAGGGGTTTTTATTTGCAGATTATCTATCCACTTCTCCGCTTTCGTCCGGACGTCCCTTGCATCAAAAAACATTCCTCTCCCTAGGCGTTCAATGCTCGTCATAGTTATATTATCTTCAACGGACATAGACAGGGAAACTCCCTCTTCTTTTCTCGATATGGGGACAAGGCTTAACCCGAAGCTTTTCGCCTGATACGGATGGGTAATAGATGCAGGCTTCCCGTTAATTGTAAGCGTGCCGGAATCTTTTTTATACGCCCCGAAAATTGTTTTTAGAAGAGAAGTGCGTCCGGAACCTTCTAATCCGAAAAAACCTAAAATTTCACCTTTGCGCAGAAAAAAACTTACATCCTTCACTTCATCTTTGTAAGAAAAATTATCCACCGTAAGGATGGTATCCCCTATCGGCACTTTCTCTTTCGGGTACATTTCAAGAAGGTCCCTGCCCACCATCATTTTAATTAAATCAGCACGGTTCGTCTCGTCCGTTTTCTTAGTACCAATCAATTTTCCATCGCGCAGTACAATAACCCGGTCGGTAATTTCAAATATCTCGCTTAATTTATGCGAAATATAAATAATGGCAATACCTTGCTTTCGAAGATTATCAATAATAGAAAAAAGTATTTTTTCTTCCTTCTCCCCGATAGCGGCAGTCGGTTCATCCATAACGAGTATTTTCGCGTCCCTGGACAAAGCACGGGCAATCTCCACAATCTGCTTCTGTCCCGTTGTCAAATCGCCGGCAAGACCGGCCGGGTCGATATCGACATTCATCATTGAAAGTACGTTCCGTGCATTCCCCTGCATTTTTCTCCAACTGACAATTCCTCCTTTACGCAACGGCAGCTCTCCTAAAAAAATATTCTCCGCAACACTGAGATAATCGAGAGTGTTCAGCTCCTGATAAATAACCCTGATACCGAGTTCCTTCCCGGCGGAAGGGTCGATAATGTCAACCGGGTTTCCGTTTACCAATATATCTCCTGCATCTTTTTGATAAGTTCCCGCAAGAATTTTTATGAGTGTTGATTTCCCTGCGCCGTTCTCTCCGAGGAGTCCCAAAACTTCTCCCGCGGCGAGCTCTAAATCCACCGAATCCAGAGCTTTCACTCCGGGAAACATCTTCGAAATTCCTTTCATTTTCAGTAACAGATGCTTTTCCATGAATGTACCTTCGTTTTGAAAGAACAGGGGGAAGTAAAACCTCCCCCCTAGTATAAATTGATTTTTATTCCGGATACCACTTATTTACATTGTCCGCCGTTATCATTACGTTTTCAACAAACATATACGGCGGAACGGCCTTTCCCTGCATCATCGCAAGAATAGCCGGTACCGCGTACCTTCCATAGTGCTCCGGAAAATACGCCAGGTCGCCGTCGATTTCCCCGTTACGGATCATCTCTATACCGGACGCGTCTGCTCCCTGAGAAACATAGAGAATATTTTCCCGGTTTAGTGTTCCTGCAGCCTGGACGGCTGAAATTGCCCCGCGTATCGTTTGGTCGTTTACCGTTGAAATAACAACATTTTCTGCATTGGGGTACTTGGCAAGAATACCGGAAATAACGGGCTGCGCGGACTCGGCGGTGCCGGCCACATGCTGCAGTTCTATTTTTTCCTCGACCGCCTCGCCGTATGTATCTACAAGGGCATCTTTTGTCCCTAACGATCGGAGTATTACCGCCTCGCCTGCCTGTTCGTTCATTCCGAGAATAATAAGGTCTACATTATCAATTCCGCCCCATTTTTTTTCTATCTGTTCGATAATCCATTCACCGGTCTGATACGACGCGCCGTAATTGTCGACACCGACAAACGGAGAACCGGGGACCTCGACATCAACCGCAACAACGGGGATCCCCGCCTTGTTGAATTTCTGTCCGACAATAGCATTTACCTTTGCGTCGATCTGAAACTCGATAAAACCGTCAGGCCTTTTCGATAGAACAATATCGGCATTCTGCAAACCTATGGTAGCATCAACCTGGTTGTCTAAAATAATCAAGTCGGAATCCTTGAATCCCGCGAGCTTTGCCACTTCGATAATGTTTTGTTCCACCGACTGACAAAACGGGAAACTAGCAACGATATTCGCAAAAGCCAGCTTTTTCCCCTCCCCCGGGGCACCGGGAAAAGGAGTGCCATCTATAGCCCATTGCTTATACTGCTCATACAAGGCATAAGCTCCCTTGTCCGTTTCAGCCGCGGCCTTACGTTCCTCGATTTCCTCTTTTTTGGACTGTTCTTCCGCCTTTTCCTGTCCGCCGCCCGCGAAAACAGCCGCCATTCCGGTCAGAAGCAATCCGAAAACCATCAAAACAACAATTAGCGTCTTTACTTTTCTCATTTTACTCTCCTTAAACATTAAAATTTTCATACTGTGTCTATTTTTAACTTTCCAGTTCCGTTCTGCCGTTTCACCTCCTTTTCCTCTATTTTTACTTCCGGTACATAAGAAGATCGTACTCAGCCTTGCTGATATGCTGTGACACGCGCTTGTCTTCCTTTAATAAGATAAACAGGTAAATTGCGTCTAAAATGACGGTGTGGGAAATTTTAGACGGAAGATCGATTTTCTGATACATTTCCTCTACCGGTGCACTGAACAGCTTGATGTCCGCGTAATTTGTAATCGGTGCATCCATAAATGTAGTCAGACAGACCGTCTTCGTCCCGTTTTCTTTTGCGTTTTTCATACAGTCAATTACCTCGCCGGAACGGCCAGAAAAAGACACGCCGATTGCCACGTCATTCTTTCGGCTGTTTTTTGCTAAGATACGCTGATAGTAAATGTCCGGATTGTGGCAGCAGGTAAAACCGGCAAGGCTCAGCTTCCAGGAAAAATCGAGAGTGGTAGAAATAGAGGATGAAACGGAAAAGAACAGGACCCTGTCCGCCTTGACAATGAGCTTTGCCGCTTTCTCGATGGCGGCAAAATGTAGATTTGCTACGGTTTCCCGCAAGTTGGCAATTTCCTTGTCGAACAAACTTCTCGTAATAGCTTCGACACTGTCGCTTTTTATATCGTCCGGAGAAAAATGAAACCCCACCCCGATGTCCCGGATAAGCGCTACCTTGAAGTCCTTGAACCCCTTGAAACCCAGACGCTTCGCGAAGCGTGATACCGTAGGAAGGCTGACGTTCGCGTTTTCCGCTAATTCATTGATGTTCATCCGGTACATTTCTTCCGGCTTTGCGAGGATGAAGTCGGCAATCTGCTTTTCCGCCGCGGTAATGTCGGGAAAAACTGATTTTATCTTTGTCAATGTGTTGATCGACTCCATAAAAATTTACACTCCATGTAATTTGTTTGTAAATTATTTTCAGTATTATCCTAACAGAAATTTTCGATTTGTCAAGTTTTTTACAATAAATTTTTGTTTCTGTAAATTATTTACATTTTTTGTTGACAGAATGGAAGGACCGCCTTTACAATGACAGTATGATAACAACTCCACAAACCGATGCGATGCGGAAATTCAATGCTGCTATGGAGCGGGAGGGAAGCTTTCCAATACCGAAAGCCGAGTTTGCCTACTGGGCGGGCTGTTTCCGCCGCTGGCCGGAAGAAGGTCTTGCGATTGACCGGAAAATCCCGGACACCGTTTTAGACGGCGACATTGTTCGGGGATCGGTCAGATTCGGGACCGGGGACCCCGATTTGGAAACAATTTTCGCCGACGAGCTGGTAGACGAATGGGTCCGGCCGCTTTTGGGAATGGATTCCTACCTGGCCAAGTTCCCCTTCGATGTTAGTCCCCGTTTTACGAAGGAAACGATTGAGGAAACGGAACACCATAGAATTTTCAAAGATTCCTACGGCCTGACAATTAAACAGGTAAAAGAGAACGCAGCAACCCATCACACGGTGGAATATCCAATCACGAACATGGAGGATTTCAGCAGGTATAAAGAGCTGTACAATGCCGCCGATTATAGGAAGCGGCTGCCAGCACCGATAGATCAACTTCGCCGCGGCCTTTCGAACCGGAGCTACCCCATTCGCTTAGGCGGCAACCCCTACGGCTTTACGTTCTTCCCCCGCATGCTGATGGGGGAAGTGGGATACCTTACGGCCCTGTACGACAGCCCCGGACTCATTCATGACATCAACCGGTTTTATCTCGACTTTGTAAAGCAGTACTGGGAGCTAATTTTGGATAAAATAAAAATCGACTGCGTCTTCATTCTCGAAGACATTGCCTACCGGAACGGGTCGATGATTTCACCGGAGCAGTTCAGAGAGTTCGCTCTTCCCTATACCGAGGAGTTTGCCGATTTCGCAAAAAATAACGGCGTGCCCCAGGTATTCGTCGACTGCGACGGTCTTGTCGATGAACTGATCCCGCTGTGGATCGAGGCGGGAGTAACCGGGATCTTCCCCATAGAAGCCGTAAACGACATTGTTGAAATACGGAAGAAATATCCGGCATTGAATCTTTTGGGCGGCGTGGACAAGCGGCCGCTTATTAACGGGAGCCGGGAGGACATCGACCGGGAGCTCGGGCGGATAAGGCCCCTCCTTTGCGAAGGCGGCTACATTCCCCACATCGACCATGCCGTTCCCATGGACATCGGCTGGAATAGTTTCCGGTACTACCGGGAAGAACTGAACAATATAATTGATTCCATATAAGGGAAACCGGTATGAAAAAGAAAAGCTTTCTGATCGCGGATTTCGGCGCAAGTAACGGCCGCGTACTGCAGGCGGATTTCAACGGCGATCGATTTCAGCTCCATGAAGTTCACCGCTTCGTAAATCGGCCCGTCAGCGCCGGCGGCACCCTGTACTGGGATTTTCTCAGGCTTTTCGATGACCTGAAAACGGGAATCGGAAGGGCCTTCCATGATAGTCCGCATGAAATTGTATCTCTGGCCGTTGACACCTGGGGCTGCGATTTCGGCCTTTTAGATGCAAACGGCGGACTGCTTTCGAACCCGGTCCACTACCGGGACGGCCGCCGGCACCGGGTAATCGAAAAGCTCTTCGCAAAGGTACCGGCGGCGGAACTGTTTGCAGTTTCCGGTTTTATTCAGGCGAGTATTATGAGCGTTTACCAGCTCTTCGCCATGCGGATAGACAAAGATCCGGTTTTAGATACCGCCGAAACCCTGCTGTTCATGCCCGATTTATTTGCATATTTATTAACAGGCGAAAAATACAACGAAGCGACTATTGCGGTCTCTTCACTTTTGTATAACGTATCGTCCCGTTCCTGGGACACGGAAATGATCCGGCGCCTTACGCTTCCGGAGCACATCTTTCAGCCGGTCCTGAACCCGGCGGACACAATCGGGACCATAAGCTCCAATGTATGTGAAGAAACCGGCGCGAAGGCGATACCGGTAATCGCGCCCGCAAGCCACGATACGGCTTCGGCAGTCGCGGGAATTCCCCTTATCCGACAGGACGGTACCTGGGGTTTTATCAGCCTGGGGACCTGGGCCGTTTTCGGAACTTCCGTTCAGGACCCGGTTATGGATTTTTCGGTCCTGAAGGCGGGATACGGCAATGAATTTACCCTGGGGGGAAAGAACTTTTTTGCACGGAATATTACCGCCCTTTGGATTATCCAGGAGTGTAAAAAATACTGGGACGCGGAAGACGGACGGAAAAACAGCTGGGAAGATATCATTACCGCGGCCGAATCTTCCAAACCGCTTGCTTTTTTTATCGACGTTGACGATCCTGATTTCGCCGCGGTCCAGGCGGACATGCCGAACCGTATCCGGGCGTACTGCACAAAAACAAAGCAGCCGGTACCGGAGGAGCGGGGAGAAATCAGCAGATGCGTTTTTGAAAGCATCGTACTAAAATTCAAACAATGCTTTTATGAAACGAAACAATATACAGGGAAGCCTATCGACCGGATCCATATGCTCGGCGGCGGCAGTAAAAACCGCTTTCTCTGCCGCTCGACGGCGGACGCGCTGGGAGTCCCGGTGTACGCGGGTCCGGTAGAGGCAACCGCCATGGGGAACCTGCTGGCACAGCTTACAGGCACCGGTACAATATCCTCATTGGAGGAAGGACACGAGCTGATCCGGCGTTCCTGCGAAATGGAAACCTATGGACCCGGAGAACAAAACGCATGGGAAGAGGCATATCAGAAATACATAAAAATAACCGGAGGAACAGTATGAAAAATTTGACAATAGGATTCGTGTCCGGCTTTATGGACGGATTTTCCAAGGTCGGCCTGGAGGCCTTTGAAGAAAACCGGAAAGGCCTGGAAAAGAAGGGAAAGGAGCTCGGCTTCGATATCGTACACTACAAGGAACCGGTAATGTCCCTTGTCGAGGCGCGGAACGTCCGGGAGGACATGGAAACAAAGTGCATCGATTTCCTCCTGATATTCCATCCCGCCTACATTATCGGCGACTTCGTCTATGAGCTGATGAAACTCGGCAAACCCGTCGGATTATGGGCAATCGAGGAACCCCGGGACGAAGGCCCGATGCCCCTGGCCTCCTTTGTCAATCTCTGTCAAAACGCGGGAATTGCGAAAGCGATGTTCAAAGAAAAGCCTCTCGATTTCAAGTGGTTCTTCGGCCCCGCCGACGGCCCGCTCTTTGCCCGGCCCTTCGAAATAACGGTAAGGGCCCTGCGCACCATCAAAAACCTGCGGAACGCCCGGATTGCCCAGATCGGCAAGCTTGCCGACGGGCACATCAACCACACCGTGGACAACCGGG
>CAZSGZ010000010.1:16011-30838 GCA_964606455.1 uncultured Spirochaetales bacterium | reverse complement strand
GGCCGACATGGGGAGGGTCAAAAGTCCCGCCGAAAATTGCCAATTTCATGATAATTCATCCCCCGCGAGGCGAAGCAGCTCCTCCTTCAGTTCCCGGATCCCCCGGTAGGCGTATGCCGAAACGCCTATGACTATTGCTTCGTCGTACTCTTTTTTGAGAATTTGGAAATTGTCCTCCGCCCCGTCGAGATCGAGTTTCGTACCTATTATCATGTACCGTTTTCGCAGGAGCTCCGGGTCAAACTCTCCGCATTCCCGCCGCAGGACCGGCAGCTGCCCGAGAAAATTTTCATCGGAACAGTCGATAACATACGCAAGCACCGCCGTTCTGGCAACATGTTTTAGAAACCGCAGCCCCAGGCCGACCCCGTTCGAGGCCCCTTCCAGAATACCCGGAATGTCCGCGATTACAATGTCTCGGTATCCGCCGTGAAGAACACCTAAATTGGGAATTATCGTCGTAAAAGGATATACCCCGATTTTCGGGTCCGCGTTGGACAGGGATTTCAGCAGGGTCGATTTCCCGACATTCGGAAATCCTACCAAACCGACATCCGCTATAATCCGCAGTTCAAGCCGCACGGTAACGGAAGATCCGGGCAGCCCGGGCTGCGCGTACCGCGGTGCCTGGTTGGTGGAAGTTGAAAAGTGATAGTTCCCTTTCCCCCCCTTTCCGCCCGAAAGATAGATCCACCGCTCTCCCGCGACATTGAGATCTTTTATACATTCTCCGCTGTCTGCGTCTTTGATGATGGTCCCCGGAGGAACTTCTATCTCGATATTTTCGCCGTCCCGGCCATGCTTCCGCTGTCCTCTGCCGGGCTCACCGTTTTTCGCGTGAAAGTACTTCTTAAACCGGATGCGGGACAGGGTTTTTACATTTTCCTTTACAATGAATACAACATCGCCGCCCTTGCCCCCGTCACCGCCGTCGGGGCCGCCTTTCGGAACATACTTTTCCCGCCGGAAATGGACCGACCCCGCTCCTCCGTCTCCGGAAGCGACCTCGATTACGGCCTCATCTACGAAGCTTTGCATACGCGGTGCTTATTCTAACTAGGCGATATTGATATATTTTCTGTTCCTCTTCGTGGTAAACTGAACGGTTCCCGCTGTTTTTGCAAACAATGTATTGTCTTTCCCCATCCCGACATTCGTTCCGGGATGAAATTGAGTTCCCCGCTGGCGTACAATAATTTCACCGGCATTGACAATTTGCCCGCCGAAGCGCTTAATTCCTAAGCGCTGAGAGTTCGAATCTCTGCCGTTTTTAGAACTTCCGCCGCCTTTTTTATGTGCCATGACAAACTCCTATGTTCTCTTATGTTCTTTTTACTTCAAGCTGTACTGTTTCCGGAAAATCGTGTTCAACATCCCCGAAGCCTTTAAGCAGAAAACCGGTAATACCTGCCATCCGCTCTTTCCGGTGTTCCGGGACATTCTCTATATCGATCCATAATACGCCGGGTTCCGGAGCATCTCCCGACCATTGGATATCTTTATCTTTCTCGAGCAGCCTCGCGGCGGTCCTTGCGAAGGCGGAAACAATGCCGCAGGGAAGACTTTCTCCCTGCCGCGAGGACGTATCGTGACCGCGTACCGACAGACGCCGTAAACATTCACCGGCAGTTTCGACCCGGACCCGCACCAATCGGTTTACGCTCCTACGATATCCTCGACTTTTATAACGGAATATCGCTGCCGGTGTCCCTGTTTTTTATGATACCCTTTCCGGCGTTTGTACTTGTAAACGACAACCTTTCGGTCTTTGATCTGATCTTCGACGGTTGCTTTCACCGTAACACCTTTCACATAGGGGGTCCCGACTTTTACGCTGTCAACTCCTCCTACCATAAGGACCGTATCGAACTCCAGGGCATCCCCCGTTTCGTTATCAAGCTTATCGACCTTCAGGGTTACCCCTTTTTCCGCTTTGTACTGTTTTCCTTTTATGTCTACCAATGCATACATGTCTACATCCTTTTTACATTCCAGATAATTTGAGAGTCATTTTTACCATAATCCTGCCCCGTCGGTCAAGTGTGCAGGTATGTATCCACAGAATCCGCGGCATTTCTGCCGTGGGTCATTGCCCTGACCACCAGAGACGCCCCCGAAAAGGCGTCGCCCGCAACGAAAACTCCCGGCTCCGAGGTCATGTAATCTTTGTCCGCGGCAATATTGCCCCGGGGGTCCAGGTCCAGATGAAGATCATGGACCAGTTTCCCGTGTTCCGGATGGATAAATCCCATAGCAAGCAAGACGAGGTCGACGGGCAGAGAAAACTCGGAATCCGGGACCGGCAGCAGCTTCGGGCGCTTCCCCGCGCCCCGGTCTTTCCATTCAACTTTCCGGAAATAGGCCTTCTCCACTTTAATTCCCCGGCCGGAAAACCGGGTCGTTTCCAGAGACCATTTCCGCTCAACCCCCTCCTCGTGGGAGGTTGACGTCCGGAGAATGTTCGGCCAGTCCGGCCACGATGGATTGAAACGTTCTCCCCATTCCATCGGTTTCGGCATAATTTCAAATTGGGAGACTTTTTTCGCCCCCTGCCGGACGGCCGTCCCGACACAGTCTGAACCGGTGTCGCCGCCGCCGATGACCAGTACATTCTTGTTTTTGGCCGTTAGTATTTCGCCTTCGCCGATTTCGCCGGCGACAAATTGATTCGACTGCGTGAGATATTCCATGGCGAAATGGATACCCTCGAAGCCGCGCCCCTGCACCGTGAGGTCTCTCGGAGTTCCCGCCCCCACTGCAATCAGGACCGCGTCGAATTTTTTCATGAGATACCCCATGGAAATGTCCTCTCCAACGCTTACCCCTGTTTCGAATTCCACTCCCTCCCGCAGGAGCTGCTCGATCCTCCTGTCCAGGACCCGCTTTTCAAGCTTGAAATCCGGAATTCCGTAACGGAGGATGCCGCCGGGGCGGTCCGCCTTTTCAAAAATCGTTACCCGGTGTCCTTTTCGGCGGAGGTTCTGCCCCGCTGCCAATCCGGCAGGTCCGGAACCGATAACTGCCGCCCGCTTCCCCGTCTCACTCTTCGGGGGACGCGGCAGGACAGCCCCTTCTTCAAAGGCTTTTTCTATAATTGCCAATTCCAGCTGTTTGATGGTTACGGGACTGTCATTTATGGAGAGAGTGCAGGAAGCTTCACACAAGGCGGGGCATACCCGTCCGGTAATTTCAGGGAAATTGTTGGTCTCCTCCAGACGGACTGCCGCTTCGGCAAATCGGCCGTGGTATACCGCATCGTTCCATTCGGGGATAAGGTTTCCCAGGGGACAGCCGAGGGAGTGGCAGAACGGTATTCCGCAGTCCATACACCTCGCCGCCTGTTTCCGCAGTTCCTCCCAGGGAAGGGTTTCATACACTTCCCTGTAGTCCCGTATCCGCTCCTCCACGGCCCTGCATGCCGGGGTAACACGCTTATATTCTAAAAATCCGGTAGGTTTTCCCATTACGAATACACCTCCTCGGTTACTTCAACCAGTTCAGACTCCTGCCATTCCCGCTCTTTTATCCTCTCTAAGGCCAGCCGGTAATCCAGGGGCATCACTTTTACAAAGCTCGGCAAATATTCATCCCACCTATTGAGGATCTGTCTGCCGAAAGGGCTTTCGGTATAGGCCGTATGCGCCTCGATCCGCCGGTAAAGAAATTCCCTGTCCTCGTCCTCCACTACCGGCTCGACATCCACCATCTCCAAGTTACAGCGGGTGTCGAAGAGCTGGTTCTCATCGAGAACATAGGCGATACCGCCGCTCATACCGGCGGCGAAATTGACGCCGGTGCCCCCTAAAACGATGACCCGGCCGCCTGTCATATATTCGCAGCCGTGGTCGCCGACACCTTCAACGACCGCGACGGCCCCGCTGTTTCGGACACAAAACCGTTCCCCCGCCATGCCGTTGATGTACGCTTCTCCGCCGGTGGCGCCGAACAAATTGACGTTTCCGGTAATGATATTTCTGTGGGGAGAGAAGGTGGCCCGCGCGGGGGGCCTGACTATCAGTTTGCCCCCGGACAAACCCTTCCCGAAGTAATCGTTGGCATCACCTTCGAGGTAAAAGGTAATACCGGGGGCCAAAAATGCTCCGAAACTCTGTCCCGCGCTGCCGTGAAACCGGACGGTCACCGTATCCTCCGGCATCCCTTTCGACCCGTACCGCTTCGAGACTTCGGCGCTTAACGCGGCACCGGCGGTCCGGTTGCTGTTTCGAATGTCCGTCTCTATCTCGACTTTTCGGCACTGTTCCAGCGCCGGTCCGGCCTCGTGTATCAGTTTCGTATCGATGAGGCCTGTCCGGTCGAATTCCTGTTTTCCCGTGCAGCGGATCGATCCTCCGT
Organism: uncultured Spirochaetales bacterium; assembly: GCA_964606455.1. Classification (GTDB taxonomy): domain Bacteria; phylum Spirochaetota; class Spirochaetia; order SPDA01; family CAZSGZ01; genus CAZSGZ01. The sequence goes on along the minus strand of CAZSGZ010000010.1, from coordinate 26,485 downwards.
CGGGGACCTGCGGTTTTGCAAGCACCCGGGAAAAATCAATTCCCCTGGAGAGATAATGCCGCAGCGCCGGATCGGTATCGAGCACTTCCACCCGCCCGACCATCTCGTCGAAGGTGCGGAACCCGAGGCGGGCCATCAGCTCCCTCACTTCCTTTGCCACAAACATCATGAAATTGACAAGATGCTCGGGCTTGCCTCTGAAACGGGAACGCAGCTCCGGGTCCTGCGTGGCCACGCCCACGGGACAGGTATTGAGGTGGCACTTCCGCATCATTACGCATCCTAAGCACACCAGCGCAGCGGTGCCGAAACCGAACTCCTCCGCCCCGAGAAGGGCGCCGATAACGACGTCCCTTCCGGTTTTCATCTGGCCGTCCACCTGTATTCTTATTTTGTCCCGCAGTTTATTCCGCACCAGGACCTGCTGGGTTTCGGCAAGCCCGATTTCCCAGAAACTTCCCGCGTACTTTATGGATGAAATCGGCGACGAACCGGTGCCTCCGTCGGAACCGCTGATAAGGACCATGTCGGCTTTCCCTTTCGCGACGCCCGCCGCGATGGTCCCGACTCCCGACTCCGACACCAGTTTGACCGATATCCGCGCGCCGGGGCTGCCGTTTTTCAAGTCGAAAATGAGCTGGGCCAAGTCCTCGATTGAATAGATGTCATGATGCGGCGGCGGTGAAATAAGTCCGACCCCGGGGGTGGAATTCCGCACCTTTGCAATTACTTCGTTGACTTTGTGTCCGGGCAGCTGACCCCCTTCACCAGGTTTCGCGCCCTGGGCCATTTTTATCTGCAGTTCCTTCGCGCTTACGAGATAGGCGCTGGTAACGCCGAAACGGGCGGAAGCAATCTGCTTTATCATACTGTTGGCGTTGTCCCCGTTTTCCCGGGGGGTAAAGCGTTCTTCATCCTCTCCCCCTTCCCCGGAATTACTCATGCCGCCGATCCTGTTCATGGCAACGGCAATGGTTTCGTGGGCCTCTTTGCTGATGGAACCGAAAGACATTGCCGATGAAACAAAGCGCTTTACAATTGATTCTTCCGGTTCCACTTCATCGTAGGGGACGGGGGTGCCTTCATGGAACCGGAACAGACCCCGGAGCGTACATAGGTGGGACGTAACGTCGCGTATTTCCGCGGAGTATTTTTTATACAAGCCGTAATCCCCGGTGCGGACCGCTTTCTGCAGGGTCGTAACCGCGGCGGGGGTAAATAGATGTTTTTCAGCCTTGTTTCTGTAATGATATCTGCCTCCCGACGGAAAATAATCCCCCTCGCCGGGATCTCTAAAGAACCCGTCTCTGTGCCGCTTCAGGGCGTCCTCTTGGATCGTATCGATTCCCACGCCTTTGATGAGCGAAGCGGTCCCGGTAAAGTATGTATCGATAACCGAATCGTTTAGACCGACGGCCTCGTAAATTTGCGACCCCCGGTAACTCCGAAGGGTGGAAACCCCCATTTTCGACATCACCTTCAAGAGTCCCTTTTTTACCGCGGTAATGTAATGCTCGATGGCTGTCTGTATCTGCAGATCTTCTTGCAGATAACCCCGCTTCCGGAGATCGACAATGGTCTCGAAAACGAGATACGGATTGATACCGCTCGCCCCGTATCCGACGAGTGCCGCGAAATGATGCACCTCCCGGACTTCTCCGGTTTCTAGAATGAGGCCGGTTAAATGGCGTTTTCCCTTCCGCACAAGGTGATGATGCACCCCCCCCGCGGCAAGCAGTGCCGGGATTGCCGCCCGTTCCCTGCACATCTCACGGTCGCTCAGGATGACTAACGAATACCCTTCGTCCACCCTGGCCTCAACCTCCCCGCAAAGCTGCTCCATTGCCTGCTTCAGGTCCTGCCCCCCTTCGATATCCATCAGCATTGGGACGGTACATACCGTGAAATCTTCCATTTCGGAATTTTTCAGCCGGCTGATGTCGTCGTTTGTCAGTACGGGATGGGCCAATTTGAGCTGCCGGCAGTGTTCCGGTGTCTCGTCTAAGAGGTTCCGCTCCCTGCCGACAAAGCTCATCAGGGACATTACAAGGCTCTCCCGGTAGGGGTCGATGGGAGGATTGGTAACCTGCGCGAAAAGCTGCCGGAAGTAATCGTACAGGAGGACCGGCTGCTCCGACAGAACGGCCAGGGCGGCATCGTTTCCCATGGAGCCGAGGGGCTCCTGGGAAGTGTTCACCATCGGGGCGATAATCATCTTCAAATCTTCCAGGGTATAACCGAAGGCACGCTGCCGGCTGATAAGTGTTTCCTCATCCACCCCGACGGGACCGGGGACCTGGAAAAGCCCCCGCAGTTCGATTCCCTGCTGCTCTATCCAGCGCCGGTAGGGTTTTCGCCTGGAAATTCGAGATTTAATTTCGTTGTCCTTGATGACCCTTCCCAGCGCGGTATCGACTATGATCATTTTCCCCGGTCCGAGACGTCCTTTTTCCCGCACATCTTCGGGATGGACCTCTACCACCCCCGCCTCCGAAGCGAGGACCATATATCCGCTTTTCGAAATAACATAGCGGCAGGGACGCAGACCGTTCCTGTCGATAATCGCGCCGATCCGCCGCCCGTCGGTATAGCTGACCGCCGCGGGTCCGTCCCAGGGCTCCATAATTGCGGCGTGATATTCGAAAAAAGCCCGCTTGTCTTCGCTGATATGAAATTTCGTGCCGAAGGCTTCGGGCACCATCATCATGACCGAATGCTCTATCGAACGGCCTCCCAAGGAAAGCAGTTCGAAAACATTGTCGAAAATCGCGGAATCGCTTACATCCGGGTTAACGATGGGAACGCATTTCTCCAGCTCCTCGCCGAAATAGGGGGAGGAAATATTCGATTCCCGGGCGGCCATGTTATTGATGTTCCGCCGGATTGTATTGATTTCTCCGTTGTGGGCAATTCTGCGGAAGGGCTGCGCCAGGGGCCATGACGGAAAGGTGTTCGTGCTGTAGCGCTGATGGACTAAGGCCAGGGCGCTTGTAAAATCCTCATCCTGCAGGTCGGGATAAAAATTCGCGAACTGCGGAGCGACAAACATCCCCTTGTATACGATGGTTGCACAGGACAGAGAGGGACAGTACACTTCTTGTAAGGAGAACCCCTCCCGCAGGGCACGAAACTCGATCTGCTTCCGCAGGACGAAGCATTTCCGTTCCAGCGCTTCATTCCGGAACTCCCCCGCGCCGATAAATACCTGCCAAATTGAGGGCATAATGCTCTTCGCCATCTCCCCCAAACATTCCGGGTCTGCCGGAACTTCCCGCCACCCGAGACAGGTGCAGTTTTCGGCTTCAATTACCGAGTTTATCAGAGCGAAGGCTTTTTTTCGCCGTCCATCGTCAACCGGCAGAAAGAACATTCCCGCCCCGTATGCGCCGGCTTCCGGCAGTGAAAAGGGGAGCTGTTTCCGGAAGAAACCGTCGGGTATCTGCACGAGCATCCCGGCACCGTCGCCGGTTTTTCCGTCCCCGCCGACGGCTCCCCGGTGTTCGAGATTGCAGAGAATTTGAATGCCTTTTTCAACAATTTCATGAGACCGGGTACCGTCGATTTGTACGATAAATCCAACTCCGCAGGCATCATGCTCCTGCCGAGGATTGTAGAGCCCTTCCATATTACCTACCTTTCCGTCATTTACTGCTAAAATTTATGGTGAATGTATAAAATTGCAGATTGCATGCCAAAACACGTCCCAAGTTCCGGCGGAAAAACTATTTCATTATAACACAACCATTTATCCCGTGTATACGAAAATGCCGCTGCAAACTCAAGGCCGATTGGATTCATTTTTCTACTATTTTGTAGGAAATGATGAATAGCAGCTACATTTATGTGGGCTACATACTGCTTAAAAACGGAACATTGATAAAATGCAGCCCGTTTTTCAGGACCTGCAGGACCGCCTGTGCCAGCGTGATCCGGGTTGCCACTAAGTCCGGGTCCTCGTTATGCAGCACCGGGTTGTCATGGTAGTATTGACTGAACGTTTTCGCGGTTTCGTACAGAAAAGCGGCCATCAACGCCGGGTTCATCTCGGCACAGCTCTTTTCCAAAACTTCCTGAAAGCGGCCGATGTTTTTAATCAGCTCCCATTCCTCCGGCACCGTCAGTAATTCCGCGTTAAATTGTCCCGTTCCGATCGTCTCTTTCCGCTCTTCGTATTTGCCGAGCATCGTGGAGATCCGCGCGCAGGTGTACTGCAGATAGGGTCCGGTACTGCCGGTGAAGGCAATCGACTTTTTCGGCTCGAATATCATGTCCTTCCCCGGGCTCGTCTGCAGCAGGTAAAAATGCAGGGCGCCGAGGGCAATTTTTTCAGCCGTTTCCGCGGGGTTTTCCATTCCCTCTTCCCTTCCCTTCTCCCGGATTTCGGCTGCCGCTAAACCGGTCAGTTCCATAAGGAGATCGTCGGCATCGACAACCGTTCCCTCCCTGGATTTCATTTTCCCCTCGGTCAAATTGACCATTCCGTAGGAGAGATGATGGAGGTCATCGGCCCATTGGTAGCCGAGTTTCCGCAGAATGTAGAAGAGGACCTGAAAATGGTACTGCTGTTCCGAACCCACCACGTAAATCATCCGGTTAAAAGGCCAATCCCGGTGGCGCTGAATGGCCGTACCGAGGTCCTGCGTCATATAAAGTGATGTCCCGTCACCACGGAGCAGGACTTTCTTGTCGAGATTGATTTCACCCAGGTCCACCCAGACAGCTCCCGACTCGTCTTTGTAAAATGCGCCGCTTTCGTGCCCCTTCAGGACCTCCTGCTTTCCCAGTTTGTAGGTTTCACTCTCGTAATATACACTGTGGAAGGATACCCCTGTTTTCTTGTAGGTCTCCTCGATCCCATCGATGGCCCATCCGTTCATCCGTTTCCAAAGCTCCACCGTTTCCGGGTCTCCGTTTTCCCATTTCAGCAGCATTTCCCGCGCCTGCTCTTCGGCGCTGCCGTCCTGCTCCTGCCATTTGTTGTAGGCAACGTAGAAATCGCCGACAAAACGGTCGCTTTTTATCCCTTCCGATTCGGGAGTTTTCCCCTCGCCGAAGCGTTTGTACGCGAGCATGGACTTACAGATATGAATGCCCCGGTCGTTGATGAGATTTACTTTCCGCACTTCGCTGCCGCAGCCTTCAAAAAGCCTCGAGACACTCTCTCCGATGGCGTCATTCCGCATGTGACCGAGGTGGAGCGGCTTGTTTGTGTTCGGACAGGAAAATTCGATCATTACTTTGGTGTCCGCGAGGAGTTCGGAACGGCCGTAAGCTTCTCCCGCCTTCAGGACCTCCTCGATAACCCTTTGGGAATAAGCGGACGTATCTATTCTGACATTCAGATAGGGCCCTTCGGCTCTTCCCTGAAACGATATCCGGTCCTTCCGGCCTTCGAGTTTTTCCTGCACCAGTTCCGCGATTTTCCGGGGTGATGTTTTACATATTTTTGCAAAAGAAAACATGGGAAACGCAAGGTCCCCCAGCTCGGGCTTCGGCGGGGTCTCGACAATCATCTGCTCCGGACCGATGGTTTGCGCGCTTTCCCTGTTGCCGCCGGACAGCTCCAGGGCGACTTCGGTTACAATTCCGCTTAAGACCTCTTTTATATCCTCTTTTATCTGTTTCACCCGTTTCTCCAGTCCGGGAAGGTTACAATAAAAAGGTGATAAGGGCAATCATCCGGGTAAATTTTTCAGGTCCCTCCCTGCGGTAGCTGCCGAGCTCACCCGTACAGGAGGTGCAGTCCGTACATACCGCGATGTGTTCGACCCCGGCTTTTCCCAAAACATTGATGTTTGCCTGCCGTAAATCGAGGCGGCTGCCGTCCCCGCTCCGGCCGCTGCCTAAGACGGTATTCTCACCGAATTCTCTTGCAAAGTAATCGGCCCGTTCCGCATCCACCCGGTAACAGCAGCTCCCTATTCCCGGCCCGATTACCGCGTGAATCTCCTTAGGCGCAGCACCGTACTCGGACGCCATCAGTTGCACCGCAATGCCGGCAATTCCCGTTCCCTTCCAGCCGGAATGTACGATCCCGTAGGGAACACCGGAGCCGTGGTAGAGGAAAATCGGCAGACAGTCCGCAACGGTCACCCCAAGGGTCAAGCGGGGATCGCGGGTAATGAGCCCGTCCCCCGCCGGCATATCCGGGCCGCAGTATTCCGCCGGGAAGACCCGTTTCGTGTGTTCCTGGTGAAGCACCCTGACAGATTCCCGCCGTATACCTAACTCGTTATAGAGTTTCTCCCTGTTCCGATTCGTGCTGTCCCATGACGGACCCATGTTTCCCGCCGCCTTCGCGGACACAAGCATTGCCGGAGCTTTCCGGTGTTCAGGCGGGGCCGGCAGGGTAAAGTACAGCCCCTCCGCGGCAGGCGTGCAGGTAAACCGGCGAATATCCACGCTCACCCCTCGATGGTTGTTACATTGTTGAGGTGGTCCTTCGCTTCCGACAAATTCGTAACCAGTACGTCGAGTTTTTTCTTGAATCCTTTGTTGTCGCTGCCGCCGAGATAACTCAAATTCGACAGTGTATCGTATCTGCCGCCCACCTCTCCGTAGAGGATACCGTTTACAACATTGTACATTTCAGTCAGACCGCTTATGCAGGAGCGGAGGATCTGTTCGTTTTCCCTCTCCATCACCTCCACGACATTTTCAATTTTTGTTTTCTTCAGCGGCTTCGTAAGTAATTCTTTGTCCACCGCGATAATCCGCTTTCCGAGGCTGTTTTCCTCCGATAAAGAATCCTCGATAAAATGCACCCGTCCTTCAAGCTGAAACAGCGTATTGTAGGAATCGGTAAAGTCCTGTCTGTTCTGCCCCTTATAGAATTCTCCGTCGATTAAAATTGTCTGCAGTTCCCTGCGGAAAACCTGACCGAGAAACTTCCGCGTATAATGGTACAGAAAGGCAAGAGAGTACTGATACCGGGGGTGAAACAGCAGTGAATGCGTTCCGTCTCTGTACCGGTGAAGCAGCGGAAAAACAGGCTCCTGTAAAAATTTCGCGGCGTCTTTGATTATCTGCTTTTTCTTCCGTTCCTCGATACATGCTTTCCAGCGGCGTTCAAGAATTTCATGCCAATATTCTTTGTATTGAATGAACCAATCCGATTTTCCGCTGCCGCCCTCCGGGAAATGGTTGAGATCGCGCAGCACATATTTCAAGATATCGTTCAAGGGCACATTGCGATGAAACTGCCGCAGCCGCTGCATGGCCAGACCGGTCCGCTCCAGCTGTTTTGCTATTTTGTCCTCGACATTCTCCTCGCTGCCGGCAACTTCTTTCCGGTATAAAAACAAAAAGAGGGCCTCCAGTGTTACCGTTTCGGGGGGTACCCGAAGAGAAAATACAATTTGTTCTAAGTTCAGCAGCTGCTCTTTCAGCGTATCCAAACCGCATGCCATTTCACCGTCGATCTCCCGCCGCGAAAATTTTTTCAAAACCTTGTTAAACGGAAACCGGCAGAAGCGCAGAAGAGTTTCCAGCGTAAACAGCTGCTGTCCAACAGCCGTGCGCTGGCTTTCCGTAACGTCAAGAAACAAGTCTTCCAAACGGAGCCGGAGCTCCTTCTTTATCTCCTCATTCTCCCTGCCTTCGAACTTTTCCCGATTGGCAAACGGGTCCACGGCCTCCTCCAGCTGCTCGTGAAGGACTTCCATTTCAAAGCCGGCTAAAAAGGCCGTAAACTCCTGCTTTGCCCCCTCTAAGGCGGTCTGCAGGGGTGTAAGAAAAACCGATGCCGCGTTCTCGAGCGACTCGATTTCCCGGTACATCGTTGACAAAGCGGCACTGCCGGAAACGTCGATGAGATTCGGATGTTCCCGCTGGATTTCCTGCATAAGCCGTTTTACCAGATACTCTTCGGCAACGCTATTCCGCTCCCGGGATGAAAAGAGGCTGATAAAAAAAATGATAATCTTTGAAATCAGACCGAGCTGTTCGTATTCATGCTCGATGTCGACGGGTGCCCGATTTTCCGTTTCAACGAGAAACGGTTCGGTTGAATAGGATGCGGCTTTGCGTATTTTCTGTAGAAGGTCCTCCCGTTCTTTCGGAGAAAGCCGGGATGACAATTGGCGGAATACTGAATTATCACTCATTACCAGCCTATTCTAGTTGATACATCGGCGACGGTCAATAAATGAAGAAATAGTTATTGACAAATATATGGAAATGCCATATATATTAACACCATGGTACACCAAAATACCGGAATATGTAATATTGCCGTTCTAGGTATTATCCTCATTATCGGCCACTCATAGGAGACGGCGGGGAAGCGTGTACTGCTTATTGCATAAAACGGCCGTTCTCCTTGCCGGGGGGGACGGCTTTTTTTATGTTTCCGGATTTTATTTATGCCTGTCATATGCCGGAAGCAGCAGTTCTGAAACAGCATTTATTTTGAAAGAGGAGGCGGTACAGTGGAAAAACGGGGGGCGGATTTAATTGTAGAAGCGTTTTTAGCGGAGGGGGTGGACACGATATTTGCCTACCCGGGGGGACAGGTCATTCCGATTTTCGATGCATTATATTCGGAACCCTCCATTCATATCGTCCTCGCGCGGCATGAGCAGGCGGCGGTCCACGCGGCGGACGGATACGCCCGGTCGACGGGGAAAACCGGCGTCTGCATTGTTACCAGCGGTCCCGGCGCCACCAATACGGTGACCGGCTTAGGGACCGCCAATTTTGACAGCGTGCCCATCGTCTGTCTTTCCGGCCAAGTACCCCGGAACATGATCGGAAACGACGCCTTTCAGGAGGCGGACACCTGCGGGATAACCCGGCCCGTTACCAAACACAATTACCTGGTAACGGAACGGTCCGAACTGGGAATGATCCTGAAAAACGCGTTTCATATTGCCGGCAGCGGACGCCCGGGCCCGGTGGTGGTAGACATCCCCGGGGACATCTCCAAAGAAATGATGGACGATTCCTATCCCGACACACCGAATATCCGCGGCTATACCCCTTCTCCGGAACCCGACGCGAAACAAATTACCCTTGCCGCGGAAGCACTGATGGCCGCTAAGCAGCCGGTATTTTTTATCGGCGGGGGGCTGCACATCGCTGACAGCAAGGAGATTTTTCAAAAGATCACGCGGCTTACCGGAATTCCCGTCGTTACCTCCCTGATGGGGATCGGCATCGTCCCGTACGATGAGCCCCTTCTCCTCGGCATGATCGGCATGCACGGCACCTATGCCGCAAATATGGCCGTATCGGACTGTGACCTCCTTTTCAGTATCGGAGTACGCTTCGACGACCGGGCGACGGGAAACCTGGCCAAGTTTGCCCCGAAAGCCGAAATAGTCCATATCGATATCGATCCCACCGCTATCGCACGGAACGTGAGGGTGGACATTCCTGTCATCGGAGACGCAACGGAGTGCCTGAAAGCGGTCTATCCCCTGCTTCGGGAACCCGATATTGCCCCCTGGCGGGAACAGGCGGCGGCATGGAAACAGGAACATCCCCCGGTGCCCGAAGTCAAGGGAAAAAAACTCTCTCCGGGTGTTATTATTCAGACAATAGGAGAACAATTCCCCGACGCCATTATTTCCACTGAAGTCGGACAAAACCAGATGTGGACCGCCCTCTTCTACCAGTTTCGGGAACCCCGCACCTGGCTTACCTCCGGAGGCCTCGGCACCATGGGCTACGGGTTTCCCGCCGCCATCGGCGCGCAGATCGGTAATCCCGGCAAACGGGTCATCGATATCGCAGGAGACGGCTCGATACAGATGAACATCCAGGAGCTTGCCACCGCGGTCATCGAAGGACTGCCCGTTATTATCGCAATACTCAACAACGGCTATCTCGGAATGGTCCGGCAGTGGCAGGAGATGTTTTACGACAAGCGGTATTCCTCCACCTGTCTGAACCGTGACCGTGCGTGTCCCGAAATTCCCATATCGGGAGGAAAAACCGCCGCCTACACCCCCGACTTCGTGGAACTTGCGAAGGCTTACGGGGCCGCGGGATATCGGATAACCGAACAGGAAGAGATACTCCCCGCCCTGGAGGAGGCAAAAAAGATAACCGACAGACCGATCATACTCGAGTTTATTATCGAACCCGAAGCAAATGTCTATCCCATGGTACCGCCGGGCGCCGGCATTAACGAAATGGAATTAGGAGGATAAAACCGATGCGCTATACTATTTCACTCTTAGTAGAAAATCACCAAGGTGTCTTATCAAGGATATCCGGCCTCTTTTCCGGCCGGGGATACAATCTGGAAAGTTTTACCTCCGGCATCACAACCGATCCGTCGATTACCAGAATTACTCTGGTCTGTAACGGTGACGCGCAGATTATCGACCAGATAAAAAAACAGCTGGATAAACTGATCGACATTATCGAGGTGGCGGACCTGACGGAGCTTCCCACCATCGACCGTGAACTTGCGTTGATAAAAATTGCCGCCCGTCCGGGGGAGAGGGGGGAAATTTTCCAGGTGGTG
>CAZSGZ010000010.1:0-16001 GCA_964606455.1 uncultured Spirochaetales bacterium | reverse complement strand
CAAAGGTAACCGACGTCGGGTTCGATTCGATGATTATCGAAAGCACCGGCCCCCAGACGCAGATAGACGATCTTCTCGCGCTGCTGAAGGATTACGAAATTCTCGAACTGGCCCGGAGCGGACTTGTTTCGATGGAACAGGGAAAAAAAGGATAAGCAATGGAACAGATATATGTATTCGACACGACATTGCGGGACGGGGAACAGTCTCCCGGCGCCGCGATGACAATAGAACAAAAACAGGAAGTTGCCCTGCAGCTGGAACGTTTGGGGGTTGATGTCATTGAAGCCGGATTTCCCGTATCGTCTCCGCATCAGTACGACGCGTGCCTGTCAATTTCGAAAACGCTGAAACAACCGGTAGTGGCGGCGCTGGCAAGGACGGTTGAAAAAGATATTGATGCCGCCTGGGAGGCAATACGGCAAGCACGGCGGCCGCGGATCCATACCTTCATAGCCACATCGCCCATCCACATGCGGTACAAACTGAACAAAAGCCCCGACGAAGTTGTTGAAATGGCCAAAAAAGCGGTTGCCTACGCACGGAACCTTGCTCCGGAGGTTGAGTTTTCCCCGGAGGACGGAACGAGAAGTGAAATCGATTTTCTCTGCAGAATTACCGAAGAGGTAATCACGGCCGGTGCCTCGGTCATCAACATACCCGACACGGTGGGCTATACAACCCCCGATGAATTCGCTGCACTGATAAGCGCCATCATGGACCGGGTACCGAATATTGACAAGGCGATTATTTCCGTCCACTGTCACAACGACCTCGGCTTAGCGGTGGCCAACACCTTAAGCGCTGTACAGAGCGGCGCGCGGCAGGTGGAAGTTACCATAAACGGCATCGGCGAACGGGCCGGAAATGCCGCTTTGGAAGAGTTTGTAATGGCCCTTCACGTACGGAAGGACCGGCTGCCTTACAGCACCGGCATCAATACGAAACAGCTGTACAATTCCTCCAGGCTGATTGCGAATATTTTAGGCACCCCGGTACCGCGGAACAAACCCATTGTCGGCGAAAACGCCTTCGCGCACGAATCGGGTATCCATCAAGACGGTGTACTGAAAAACAAATCAACCTACGAAATTATGACCCCCGAATCGGTGGGAAAGGATGAAAGCAGCATCGTATTGGGCCGCCACTCGGGAAAACACGGATTTACGAAACGCCTCGAGGAGCTGGGCTTTTCCCTCTCGAACACGGAACGCGACTCCCTGTATCAGCGCTTTTTGGAAATTTCCGACCGGAAGAAGGAAGTGTACGACGAAGATCTGTATTCCATTGTCAGCGACGAGCTGGGGAAAGAGGCTTCCGCCGCCTACACCCTTGAATATTTCAATATTATCTCGGGAAACATGGCGGTACCCACGGCAACGGTACGGATAAAAACAGCTAAAGAAGTAATTGAAGAGGCCGCCACCGGCGACGGTCCGGTAGATGCCGTGTTCCGGGCAATCGACCGGGTTACGGGGATCGAATGCATCCTGAAAGACTATATTGTCCATGCCATTACACCGGGGAAAACCGCAATCGGGGAAGTATCGGTTACCTTGGAAATCGACGGAGGAAGGACAACCGGCAGGGGCTCTTCCACCGATATCATTGAAGCCAGTGCAAGGGCGTATGTGAATGCCTTAAACAGATCTATATCCCAAAAGGACCTGAGGAGCATGATATGACGAAAAGCGGCACAAAGAAGATTGCCATTTACGATACCACCCTGCGGGACGGCATGCAGGGGATTGAAATAAACTATTCCTTAGGGGACAAAATCCAGATCAGCCATAAACTCGACGAACTGAAAATCGACTACATAGAAGGGGGCTTTCCCCTTTCCAACGAAAAGGAAACTGCTTTTTTCGAGCAGATAAAAAAGGAAAACCTGCGGCACGCAAAAATTGTCGCCTTCGGCTCGACCAGGGCCCCGAAAGGGAAAGCGGAAAACGACCCGCACATCCGCGCGCTGCTGCAGGCGGAAACACCGGCGGTAATGGTAGTTGGAAAAACATGGAAGGCCCATGTAAAACATGTCTTAAAGACCAGCTACGAGGAAAACCTTGAAATGATTTTCGACTCCATTGCCTTTCTTGCAAAAGAGGGCCGGGAAGTCCTCTTCGACTTGGAGCATTTTTTTGACGGCTATAAAGACGACCCTGAATACGCGCTGAACGTGCTCGCAGGCGCTACCGAAGCCGGTGCACGGGTTTTAGTTCTCTGCGACACCAACGGCGGCACCCTTCCGGGGGAAGGGGCGTCCATATTGCAGGCGATCCCGCAGCAGAAATTGGCCCCCCTGGGGGTGCATTTCCACAACGACTGCGGTGTCGCGGTGGCAAACACCCTTGCTGCTTTAGAAAACGGCGCCGTCCACGTGCAGGGAACGGTAAACGGATGGGGGGAACGTACCGGCAACGCGAATCTTTGCGTATTAGTGCCGAATATCGTACTGAAAATGGGATATTCCGCAAGCATTGAAAAGAGCCTTGTCCACCTCACTTCTCTCTCACGCTTTGTAGCCGAAAAGGCGAACATTATTCCCGACCGCCGGCAGCCCTATGTCGGTGAAGCTTCTTTCAGTCATAAAGCCGGACAGCACGCCGATGTAATATCGAAGGCCCCGCATCTCATGGAGCACATCGACGGCAGTCTGGTTGGGAATGCAAGAAAAATCGTCCTTTCCGAATTGGCGGGAAAATCGACGGTCGTGAAAAAAGTTTCAAAGTACGGCAGCTTCGATAAAAAATCCAAAGTTGTGGAAGAACTTACCGCGCTGTTAAAACAAAAGGAACAGGAGGGATATGAATACGAGGCGGCGGAGGCATCCTTTGACCTATTAATCCGAAAAAGCATCGGCAGCTATTCCCCCCTCCTGCAGCTGAACAGTTACCATCTTGAATCGTTTAAAACGTGGGAAACACCTTCGAAAACGGTGGGGCGGATATTCTTGAAGTCCGAAAAAAAAGAACTGATGGGTGCCGCAGTCGGGGTCGGCCCGGTTGAAACGCTGGACGCGGCACTGCGGGACGCCCTGCTTCCCTTTCACCCGTTTCTAAAAGATATTTCCCTAGTCGACTACAGAGTGCGTGTCCTTAATCCGCAGGCAGCGGCCGCGGCAAAGGTCCGTGTTTTTATTACTTCCTCCGACCACGAACGTTCCTGGGACACGGTCGGTGTTTCGGAAAATGTTATCGAAGCGTCCTGGGAGGCAATCGTGGACAGTTTGGAATACTACTACAACAATGTCGTTCTTACCAGTTTGGAATAGTTTTTACCCGGACGTCCCGTGACCTGAGATGTTTAATCCCTTCCACGGCAGCTTCCGCGGCGGAGGTTGTCGTGGTGTAGGGAATTTTTCTCCGGACCGCTTCAATTCTAAGATCGTGGTCCCCTTTCTGAGAAAAACGCCCGAGTGGTGTGTTGATAACAAGATCGATCCGGCCCTGCCGGATATGGTCGATAATGTTGGGTCTGCCTTCCTGGATTTTCAATATTACCTCTGAAAAAATGCCGTTTTTAAAAAGATATGCCGCGGTCCCCCGCGTGGCGGCAATTTGAAAACCCAAAGCGGCAAGGGCTTTCACCACCGGCAATATTGTTTGCCGGTCCATTTCATGAACGCTGACAAACACCCTGCCCTCCGTCGGGAGGCTGCCGCCGACGGAAAACTGGGCCTTCGCGAAGGCTTCCCCGAAGGAGTCGCCCATCCCGATGGCCTCGCCGGTGGATTTCATTTCCGGCCCTAAAAGCGGGTCTTCTTCGGGGAAGCGGTCGAAAGAGAATATCGCCTCCTTTACCGCCCAGCCGCACCGACAGCTGCCCTCCCCGAAGCCGTTTTCCGTAAGTCCCTGCTCTTCAAGCGATTCACCTTCCCAGATGCGGACGGCACGCTCGACAAGGTTAATCCCCGATGCTTTCGAGATAAACGGGACGGTCCGCGAAGCCCGGGGATTTACCTCGAGCACATAGAGTTCGTTTTGTTTCACCGCGTACTGAATATTGAGAAATCCGGAAACACCGATGGAAAGGGCGATTTTCACGGTTGCGTCCCGCATTTCCCTGAGAACCGGCTCGTTGCCCTTGAACGCCGGGAATACGCAGGCACTGTCCCCCGAATGCACGCCGGCCGCCTCGATGTGCTGCATAATTCCCGCGATATACACATTTTTGCCGTCGCAGAGAGCGTCGACATCGTATTCGAAGGCGTCCTCCAAAAATTTGTCCACTAAAACCGGACTTTTATCGGAAACGGCAAAGCCCCGCTCTAAAAACTCGAAGAGCTCCTCCTTCGAGTAGGCAATGAACATGCTTCTCCCGCCGAGTACAAAAGAAGGACGGAGAAGGACGGGAAAGCCGATTTCCACGGCATCATCCACCACCTTCTGTTTTGTGTCCGCCATCCTGTTGTCCGGCTGCTTTAAATTGAGCCTGCTTACCAGCTCCGAAAACAAACCCCGGTCCTCCATCCTTTCGATGCTGCCTAAGGAAGTCCCGACGATCTCCGCGCCCCCGGCTATCAGACTGCCGGCCATATTCAGCGGCGTCTGCCCTCCGAGCTGAAGAAGGACGTGTTTTATTTTCTCCTTTTCCATAATGTCCAGGACCGACTCGGGGGTAAGAGGTTCGATATAGAGCTTATCGGAAACGTTGAAATCGGTGGAGACGGTCTCCGGATTGGTGTTGACGATAACCGTTTCGACTTCCTGCCGGCGATAGGCGAGGGAGGCGAGGGTACAGCACGTGTCGAACTCGAGCCCCTGCCCGATTCTGTTCGGTCCGCTGGCAAGGATAATGACGCCCCGTGCATCCGAAGGCCTGGTTTCATCGATTTCGCCGTAGGTGGAGTAATAATAGGGCGTTTCCGCTTCGAATTCCCCGGCACAGGTATCTACGATATGATAGGATGGTACAATCCCCCTCTTCCGACGGAGGTCCCGGACATCGGTTTCCGTCCTGCCGGTAAGCGCGGCAATCCGGGCATCCGAAAGGCCGAACTGCTTTGCCTCGAGGAGCATCTCCGCCGCGGCCTCCTCCCCATCCGCCGCCGACAGGTTTTTCTCGAACTCGGCGCATTCTAACAGCTCGTGTAAAAACCACCTGTCGAAACCCGTCCGCCGGTTTAATTCCTCGACAGCGGAGGCACCCTGCTGCTTCAGCAGGGTATACGCCGCGAACAATCTGCGGGGGTGCTGCTTCGAGAGCATCGTCTCGAGAACACTGCCGGCGACCGCCATCTCCTCCATCCCTTCAAAGCCGATTTCAGCGGAACGGACCGCTTTGTTCAGGGCTTCCATGAAGGTCCGGCCTAAGGCAAGGGCCTCGCCGATCGATTTCATCTGCGTCCCAAGTTCTTTGTAGGCACCGGGGAATTTTTCCAGCTCGAAGCGCGGCACCTTTACCGCGCAGTAATCGAGGGCGGGTTCAAAACTCGAAACGGTATTCCCGGTAATGTCGTTGACGATTTCATCCAAGGTATAGCCTACGGCGAGCTTCGCGGAGCACCGCGCGATGGGGAATCCCGTTGCCTTGCTTGCAAGTGCCGAGGAGCGGGAGACCCTGGGGTTCATTTCGATGACAACCATCCGTCCGCTTTCCGGATCAACGGCAAACTGTACGTTCGATCCTCCGCAGTCCACCCCCACCGCGCGCAGGATTTCGAGACTAGCCGTCCGCATATGCTGATACTCACGGTCCGACAGGGTCTGAATGGGAGCGACGGTAATGCTGTCCCCGGTGTGGATTCCCATGGGGTCGATGTTTTCTATCGAACAGATAACAACGGTATTGTCCGCCCGATCGCGCATTACCTCCATCTCGAATTCCTTCCAGCCGACCAAGGACTCTTCGATTAAAGCTTCGTGCGCAGGACTGAGATGCAGCGCCTTTTCCAATAAACCATAGAAATCTTTTTCGGTTTCGGCGATGCTGCCTCCCTGGCCGCCGAGGGTATAGCTCGGACGGATAATGACGGGAAATCCCTGTTTTTCGACAAAGGGCATTGCCTTCGAAACATCGTCAACAAGGACCGATTTCGGACTTTCAAGACCCAGTTTTTCAATAACTTCTTTAAATTTACCCCTGTTTTCGGCAATTTCAATTGCTTCGATACTCGCTCCGATGACCGAAACGGCGTGTTTTTCAAGAATACCGAGCCTGTGCAGCTCCAAAGCGGTATTCAAACCCGTCTGCCCCCCCATTGTCGGGAGAAGAGCATCGGGACGCTCCTTTTCGATAACCGCTTCCAGATATTCTGCTGTCAGCGGCTCCATATACACCGCCTCCGCTATTCCCGGGGTAGTCATAACCGTGGCGGGGTTCGGATTGACAAGCACTACCGAATACCCCTCTTCCTCCAGCGCTTTTACCGCCTGGGTCCCGGAATAATCGAATTCGCAGGCCTGTCCGATAACAATCGGTCCTGAACCGATAATAAGTATTTTGTGGATATTTTTGTCCGCGGGCACCTAAAGCTCCTGTTAATTAGAGGAAACCTAAAGGATTTTTCTGTTTTATGCAAGAATCTCTTACGGCTAGTTCCGGTGTTCATCCAGGAGCCGGACCACGCGGTTGTACGCGTCCTTTGAGAAGTGCTCTCCCGCAAGGCTTTCGATCCCCCGCGAAAACAGTTTTCTCCACTCCTGTTCGGCAGCAGGCGGTACGCTGTGTTCCCGCAGGCCGTGCTCCCGCATAATCTGCATCATCTCCCGCTCCATCTCCCCGTTCTGCTTTTCGAGCTGCCTTCCCACCCGTTCCGCCGATGCGATGAGCTGCGGTTTTATCGAATCGGGGATCCCCCGCCAAATCCGTTCACTGATGATGATCCCCCCTAATACAGGTGCCATGGGCAGTTTGCACATATTGTTCGCGATGCCAAACCATTGGTAGGCAATGGCGCCTAAGGGAACGGTGTAACACGCATCCACCATCCCGCTGGCAAGGCCCGCCATAATTTCGTTTAATGTGAGGGTAACGGTGCTGAACCCGATATTTTTCAACGCCGGGGCCATGGACACATCAACATCCGTTGCCGCTAACTTCTGATTCTTTAAGTCGGAAGGATAGACCACCGGCTCCCTGGAAAAAAAATAGAGCCATCCCGCCTTTGTCCAGGCAATCATTTTAAAGCCTGCCTTTTCCATGTCACGTTCGAGCTTTGGTTTCATATCGGAAAAAACATAGGACAGCTCGTTGTCGGAATGAAAAAGAAAGGGCAGGCTTAACACGATTGAATCGGCGGCAATATCGTTTAATCCCGCCCCCGAGATGACCGCTGCCTGTATCGTATTGATGCGCATTTTCCGGATCATGTCCCGCTCGTCTCCGGCAATACCGTTTGGAAAAATCCGGACCTGCACTTGCCCTTCGGAAATCCGTTTCCAGTCCGCCGCAAGCTCCTGCAGGGCGTCGTGCCAGGGAGACCCTTCCGGCGTCGGGGACCCGAGTTTGATGACAATCGGCCGGGCAAATGCCGCGCCGCCGCAGAGCAGCAACAATACACCTATCCCCAGAATTTTTCCCGCGCCTCTCTTCAATACATTCATCAATATTCCTCCGATACTCCAGAATCTAACAAGAAATAATCTTCAATACGGGACAGATACCACGCTGCCCGCCTGCGGTTTTGGACAATAATCATTTTGTTATCAGGATCGTCCTCCGGACGAATTTCCAAGGCGGTATTGAGGAGCTCGATAAATTCTTTCGCGTTCTGTTTTTGTATACTCAGCGTTGTCGCCAGCGCCAGATAGGGGGCCGGGTTTTTTCCCTCCGAAAGTTCAACGGCCCGTTCAAAATGAAACCGCGCCTTTTCCCCGCTTCCCTCTACCATCCCCTCCGGAATAGAAGCGTAATAGGAAATGTAAAATTCATGAATCAGCCCGTTCCCGTAATCCGGGTCCAGCTCGTACGCACGGTCAATCATCGCGACCGCCTTTGGAACGTCTAAGGTAAGGTCCATGTCGAACACATCCATCCCCACAGCCCCGAACCAGCCGACGCCGGCGTAATAGAGATAAGGCACGTCCTCTTCGCTCATTTCCGCTAAAAGGGCCGATAGTTTCTCCTGCACCGCCCGGTCCGCAAAGTTACCGGACAAAACATCGATACTTCCCGGATGCCGGACTTCCAAGGCACGAAGAACATAATCACGTCCGCGGAGATACATCATTTTCGCACGCTTCCGCAGGCCTTTCTCTTTTTCGTACTCCTCGTAGGAAAGCATCTCCATCGGCGTTTGCACGAATACGTTCGCATATCCGATAAACCCCTTTCCCGCGGTAAGGAGGAGACCGGTGTGTTCCGGCTCCTGCTCTAACATTATTTCATACAGCTTCAGCGCGAAGGGCATGGCGTCTTCAATGAGTTCGAGATCTTCGTCTCCCGTAAAGACGGACGCCCCCTCCTCTCCCGACATCATATCCGCAACTCTTCGTATTGCCATTTTCTCGATGGAACAGCCGGAGAGAAGGACCGGCAGCACCGAAAAAACAAGAAGGATTATCCGCTTTTTTTTACCACTTATGTACATCATTTCCGTCTATTGTTGAATATTTTAGTTGAATATTAAAGTTGAATATTTCCTATATATATTCAATATTAACGCATATGTCGGGTGGAGTCAAGAGGCCCGGAAGAGGGGGCAGTACTATTCGTGAGTATTATCCCCGCATGAGGGATATGAATTCATCGAAAAGCCACAAGCTGTCAAAGGGTCCCGGACACGCTTCGGGGTGGAACTGCACCGACAGGACCGGCAGGCTCGTATGGTTTATCCCTTCAACGGTTTTATCATTTGCATTGATAAACCGTACATCCGCCTCCGCCGGCAGTGAATCCGGATCGACACTGAAACCGTGGTTCTGAGAGGTAACAAACACCCTCCCCGTTTTCCGGTCGGTAACCGGATGGTTTAAACCGTGATGTCCGAATTTCATTTTGTATGTTGTCCCCCCTAAGGCGAGGGATATCAGCTGATGGCCTAAACAGATGCCGCACACGGGAATATTTCCCAACAGCCCGCGAACGAGGTCAATTTGAAGCGTTAAACAGGCAGGGTCTCCCGGACCATTGGAAAGCATGACCCCGTTATACCCGCCCCGTAGAATGTCATTCGGCCCTGTACTTGCCGAAGGAAATACATCGACAGCGGCGCCGCGGAGCAGCAGTTCCCGAAGGATGTTTGATTTTACTCCACAATCGAGGAGTGCAATTCGAAGGTCTTCAACCACAGCAGTACCGTGGCTGCCGGGGGATTCACCGTAACCTACACGTGTTCCAACACGGCCAAGTAGGTTGCGGCCTTCCATGGAAGGAAATCCTCGAAGGACCTCTACGGCAGCGGAAAGCTCTTTTTCATCAGGGCCTTCGGCACCGCATCGGAGGACCATCCCCCGCGGGCTTCCGCCTTCCCGAATTTTCAGCGTGAGTCCCCGGGTATCGACCCCTTCTATCCCGGTAACACCGTTATCCGCGAGAACATCTTCAAGTTTCCGCCGGCCCTTTGGTACCTCGCCTTGGTACAGTTTCCGGACAATTAGGCCGGAGGACTTAATCCCGGGACGCCCCGCACCATCCTCACGGGCAGTCTCGGACCAGGCCCGGTCTACCCCGTAGTTACCGATATGGGGATAGGTCATCACCACCATCTGCCCGGTGTATGACGGGTCTGTTAGAATTTCATAATAGCCTGTCATACCGGTATTAAACACTACTTCGCCGATACATTCGTCGGTTTCAGCGTGAACCGGGACCGACGGCAGGTCGGCAGCACTTATCGGTTCAGCGCCGAAATACCATCCCGGAAAAATTGAACCGTCCTCGAGCACAAGAACGGCGTTTTTAGTGCGATTTACTTCGGTTTTATTCATATCTACAGGAAACCTATACAATTTTTTCCGTTTGTGCAATCTTTACTGCCCCCGATCGTGGTGATAAATGCCGCATAATTCATGAAGCGGCATAGCACGGATACCATGGAACGACATATTTCATAGGGCTGACATAACACCGGTACCAGGAATATCGTTCCGATTCTGTCAGGTTGAGATGTGTCACAATAAACCGGCGGGTGAAAAAGTATTTCCATAGCCTTCGGATTCCCACAGCAGGGATTCCCGCACACTCTGCATGGGTCACATTCTCCATTCCCTTCACCCCAACCCGGTAGGGCTTCTCATAATTGTGATACGCACCGTATATCCATAACCGGTCCATTGCATTATTCACATCCCGCGAAAACTCCACCGTCTCCCGGGTATGATTGCTCTGGTCTTTCCGAATCTCCCGGTCATAATAATTAACCGCAAACAGCTGATTCCGCAGCGTTCTTGGCTCGGTTGAGGGGATGGTCTGTTGCCTGATCCATGGAAGACCCGCAAGGACCCGCCGGTATTCCTGTTTCTCATCGGTATAGAGCATAAGCGGAGTATCGCAGTGTTCATCCATATACCTGCCGATTTGCCGGATTATTCGGGTAAATGAACGTACAATGTCACCTGGAGGGGCCCTCCACTGTTGCTCGAGGTCTTTCCGCCTCTGTTTCTGGGCATTCGTCATCCGTCCTTTCCGTCTGATGTGAGCATAATCGATGCCGTAGAGATACTGGGAGGATTTCCCCACAGCCAAGTGAAAGTTGTTAGGGTAGTACTGGCTGCCGGTAAAACTTTCAAATCCGTCTGCCGTCAGCTCTTCGGTCAGGGTAAATTGCTCTCGAAGCAGTGCATGCAATCCGATTGCCTGCCGTGCAAGCCGGGAAATGCGGTTGGTAATGACCTTATCGGTGACCCCTAAGTTCCGCGCAAGGGAACGGATCCCGGAACCGCTGTTAATCTGCTGGAAGATCCTTTGATACGGAAGCCGTTTTTTGACCCCGTAATCGAGGGAAAAGGTCTGGCTGGAAAATCGTTTTCCGCAGCGGATACAGACGAATCGCTGAATGCTCCGCGGCATAACTTTTGACTGGTAGCTACCGTCTTTGTGAAACCAGTTTTTCCGCTTAGGAGGGGAAATGTCGTCTGGATGATGGTTCCGGCAGTCTGGATTTGGACAAAATGGGGGAATTGTCAGCATAATGTACCTCCTTTGTGACAGGTGTCCCTATAACTATATACAGGGAAAATGAAAATGCTGATTCAATCACCACGATTCGGGGCAGTAACTAATCTATATAGATTATTCCCAGATACCGCCTCTCCTAGTAATTTTACTGTAAGGAGGAGTTACTTTGCAGGCAGAAGTTATACTGAGCAAATGCGGAACAGTTGGCAAATGTGTCCAAATCTGTCCGGACGTATTTCAATTTCAGCCCGGTCACAAAAAGGCGATTGTAATGAGCAGCCCGGTACCAAAAATATTTGAGGAAGACTGCCGCCGGGCTGCCGAGGCATGTCCGAATGATGCCATCATTATTAAAGACTAAAAGGAGGTTTGAACTATAGATGAAGAACAGAAATATACCAAGCATAGAGCAATTGGAAGAGCTTGCACGGCAAAGCTTTCACCCCAGTGTTTCGATTTATATGCCAGCGGTAAAGGCGGGAAAAGAAACCCAGCAGAATGCAATCAGGTTTAAGAATGCGTTAAAAAAGACGGAAAACCAGCTTACAGAACAAAATGTCGATAAAAAATCTATTAAAGAGCTGTTAGATCCGGGGTACGAACTTCTGGAGAATTCGCTTTTTTGGCAGGAAATCGACATCGGAATGGCGGCATTTTTTTCTCCCGTTTCGGTACAGTTTTTTTCGGGGCCCGCCGAATTCTGGGAGGAAGTAATTGTTGCACCCCATTTTTACATCGTCCCCCTCTTGCCCTTACATTCAGAAAATGGAATATTTTATATATTAGACCTAAATCTTGATGGGATCAGTTTATTTACAGCGGATCGTTACAGTATCGAAGAGATCTCCCTCGGCGATTGTCCCGTTACGCTGGATGATTTTCTTAAATACGACGATCAAGAACGACAGCAACAGACCCATACGAGGCGTCCGGACAGGACGGGAAACCGGCAGGCGATTTTCCACGGGCATGGAGTCGGGACAGATGGAATGGATGACAAAAAAGAACAAATATTTCGCTTTTTCACGGAAGTGGACAAATATGTAAGGAAAGTTGTGGACAGCGAACAGAAACCGATTGTTTTATTCGGCGCCGAATATCTTCATTCAATCTATAGAGATACCTCCGAATATCCCGCTCTGGCTCAAAATGGTGTTCCCACTGATTCACACGGGATGCAAAGAAAAGAATTCCACATCAAAGCCTGGGAGACAGTACAATCTACGTTCACAAAAGCACCCGGTGAGGCAGTTCGGCGTATTGCGGCAAGCAGTAAAATTGATCAGGTAGCGAAAACGGTCCCGGAAATAGTCAAAGCTTCAAACAACGGACGGGTCGATACACTTCTCCTTGCAAAAGGCAGTCAGGTCTGGGGGAAATATAATATAGAACGGGACGAAGTTATCATTCATGAATCTCAAGAAGTCGATGATGTCGAACTGCTGAATGAAGCGGCCAGGAATACGCTGCAGAATGGAAGCAGGCATATCTATCTCGTGGATAAAACAGAACTGCCCCCCGGTTCCGAAAACGCAGCTGCCATACTCCGGTTTTAACCGGCCGACATGGGTGTCTCATAGCTATGCTCTACCTGTATAAATAGTACACAAGAGTAGTGCTGAAGTTTAGATCCATGAGTATTGCCTACTGCCCCCGATCGTGGTGATAAATAGTTCCTTTTTCTCTATTGTGCCTATATATAGATAACCAAAACATAGTGAACCAGGCCCATTAAGAATATTGTTGTACATTACAAGCAATTATCATAAAACTATCACCACGATCGGGGGCAGTATGTTTTTATTTACAGAACCCAATGCTTGGCACAATAATTGCATATTTTACGGTATGAAGGCAATAAAAGTATTTGTCGGCAGCCAGCATGAAGTCGTCCGATATGGACTAAGGGCACTCTTTGACGAGTATTCATCCCGGGCGATAGAAATTGTCGGAGAGGCCGAAGAGGGTTTTGGGTTAATGGAAAAATGTACAGATAGCTGCGCTGATGTTTACATTTTAAACCTGCACATGCCCGGATTGAACGGGATTGACGCCGTACCGGAAATAAAGAGAAAAAAACCGAACAGTGAAGTGATTATTGTAAGCCCCTTTTATGATAAAATCGTTTTAGAGGAAATTATATCCAGCGGGGCGAAAGGGTTTGTTTTAAATCGAAGTGCGGGATCGGAAATCATCGAGGCGGTCGAGAAAACCGCAAAGGGACAGTACTTTCTTTGTTCCGAAGTTTCCGACGATATACTCCAGCCGCTTATAACAAAGATCTGCAACGGAAGCGGCAGAAACGGCGGCGGGAACAACGGAAACCAGGGCCTGACTTACCGACAGAGAGAAATATTAAAACTCATTTGCGACGGCCTTACAGAAAAAGAGATCGGCGAAAAGCTGTGCATCTCGTATCATACCGTTCACGTTCACACCACGAACATCATGCGGACCTTAGATCTGCACACCAAAGCCGACTTGGTAAAATACGGCATCCGAAACCGGATAGTCCCGATTGATCTGTCGACAACGGCATTCTCCAGTGCCTCCCGCCCCGAAGAGGTCGGCAAAGTCCGAAAACCAGCGTATACCCCGCTTCCGCAATCCTCACGTAAGGAAGCGTTTGCATAATGCCCGTTCATAACAGCGACATTGCCGCAATCTTCAACAAAACCGCAGACCTTCTTGAAATAAAGGGGGAAAACACGTTCCGGGTTCGGGCCTACCGGAATGCCGCACGGAGCATCGACGACTTAGCAGGCCGGATTACGGATATGATAGGGCAAGGCAAAGACCTCTCCAGCCTTCCGGGTATCGGGAAGGACTTAGCCGGAAAAATCGAGACAATCGTACAAACAGGAAACCTGCCGCTTTTACAAAAACTCGAAGAGGAATTCCCCGAAGGAATACATCTCCTTCTTAAAGTCGAGGGGCTCGGCCCGAAGAAAGTCAAAAAACTGTACGAGGAGCTCAATATCGGCGACATCGGCAGCCTGAAAAAATCTTTGAGAAACGCCCGAATCAGGGAACTCCCCGGTTTTGGCGAGAAGACGGAAGAAAACATCCGAACAAGTCTCGAAACCTTTCAGCCCGAAGAGTCCCGCGTCATCCTGATGAAGGTTGAAAAATTAGTAGAAGACCTTAGCGCCTACCTAAAAGAGGATAAAGACCTGCACCGGATTACCGTGGCCGGCAGTTACCGCCGGAAAAAGGAAACGGTGGGAGATATTGATATCCTCGCGACCAGTTCGTCAGCCAAAAAAGGGATGGACCACTTTGTCCGGTACGAGGATGTGGACAGGATCGTATCGAAAGGAAGCACCAGATCCACCGTTATTCTCCGTTCGGGCCTGCAGGTCGATTTACGTATTGTGGAACCGAAAAGCTACGGCGCCGCGCTTTACTATTTTACCGGTTCGAAAGAACATAACGTGGCGGTCCGAAAACGGGGCGTCGACCGGGGTTTAAAGATTAATGAATATGGTGTTTTCAACGGGGACGAACAGACCGCGGGCCGTGAAGAAAAGGACATTTTCGAACAAATCGAGCTCCCTTTCATTGAACCGGAACTCCGGGAAAACCGCGGCGAAATTGAAGCCGCGGAAGAGGGCCGCCTGCCCGACCTTATTACCTTAGACGACATCCGGGGTGACCTCCACGTTCATACCACGGCAAGCGACGGAAACGACAGCTTGGAAGAGATGGCGAAAGCGGCACAAAAGCGTGGATACTCCTACCTCGCCGTCTGCGACCACTCGCAGCACGTCAGCGTTGCGGGAGGCTTAGATGAAAACGAACTGGCAAAGCAGATTGATGCAATAGATGAACTGAATGAAGGCCTTGAAGGTTTTCGGCTTATCAAGGGAATTGAAGTCGATATCCTCGAAGACGGTACTCTCGACCTCTCTGACGATATTTTAGAGCGTCTGGACCTGCGGGTATGTTCCCTTCACTATAAATTCAATTTATCCGAAAAAAAACAGACAAAACGGGTGTTGACCGCAATGGGAAATCCCTACTTTAACATTTTCGCCCATCCCACGGGACGGCTTTTAGGGGAACGGGGACCCTATGCAATCGACATCGATGCGGTTATGGACAAAGCGCTTGAAACCGGCTCGGTCCTCGAACTGAATGCGTACCCCCAGCGTCTCGATTTGAACGATGTTCACCTCAAAGCGGCCAAGGAAAAGGGCTTGAAAATCGTCATATCTACGGATGCTCATTCGACAAACGGTCTGTCGTTTATGAAATACGGAATCAGCCAGGCGCGTCGCGGCTGGATAGAAAAGGATGATGTTCTAAACGCCCGGGACGCGGATTCTCTCCTCTCGGCTCTCAGCCGCGATTAAAAGTGCGGGAAGACCTCAGCCCCCGGCTGTATCGATCAATTCCTGAAACTCGGCTTCCCCGATTATTGTAACGCCTTCGTTCCGGGCGTCGTTCAGTTTGCTGCCGGGATTTTCGCCTCTGACAAGATAATCGGTATTGCCGCTTACGGAAGAAGCCGCGCGCCCTCCCTGGGATTCAACCAGTTCCTCAGCTTCGCTCCGGGAATAGCCCTCTAAACTGCCGGTGAACACGAACGTTTTTCCTGCAAGCGGCCGGCTGCCGCCCGATGGGGGCCGCTTTGGTGAAAGTCCCAACTCATACATCCGCTCGATACTCTTCCTGTTTTCCTTCCGGGAAAAAAAGTCGCTGATGCTCTCGGCAATTTCAGGCCCGATGTCCTCGATGTCCCGTAATTTTTCGTAATTCGCGTCCATCAATTTATTCATAGAACCGAAATGCTCCGCTAAAAGGCCGGCGACAAAGCCGCCGACGTGCCGTATTCCCAGAGCGTAGATAAAGCGGTGGAAGGGCGCGTGCTTCGATCCTTCGATTTCCCGGTACAGGTTCTCCGCGGATTTTTCCGCAAACCGTTCGAGCCCGAGGAAATC
>CAZSGZ010000009.1:0-31354 GCA_964606455.1 uncultured Spirochaetales bacterium | reverse complement strand
TTTATGGAGACGGCGGTAAAAGACGTAAAATTGATCGGTTCGCTGGTAAAAGCGGTGGATATATTGAGGTGCTTTGAAGGACACGGAGAGATCGGTGTAAGCGAGATCGCTTCGTCTCTCGGCTTTCATAAGAGCACGGCTTTCAGTCTAATTACAACCCTCGAGCGTTTGGGCCTGCTCGAAAAGAGCGGGGAAAATCATAAATACCGTCTGGGGATGGAGCTGTTCCGGCTTGGTTCAATGGTAAGTCTTAACGTCCGGCACCTTGCCCGCTACGATTTGGAGCGGCTGCAGGAAGAGGTGAAAGAAACCGTTCACTTAGCCCGCCGGAACGATCTGTACATCCTCTTCCTCGAACGGTTTGAAAGCTCCTATGCAATGAAAATATATACGGTCGATGCGAAACCGCTTCAGATTTATGCGACCGCCGTGGGCAAGGCGATGCTGTCTACCCTTCGGGACGACGAACTGGAGAACTTGATGAAAAGAATGCAGTTTGAAAAACTGACTGAAAACACCCTCTCTTCTCCGGAGGAATTTATGGAGGAGATCCGGCTGATTAGAAAACAGGGCTATGCAGTGGATAACGAGGAGTATGAAGACGGCCTGTACTGCATCGGGGCACCCCTCCTCGACTGGACAGGAAAGGCGGAATACGCCATCAGCGTGTCGGGCCCGAAGGTAAGGACTGCCGGAGATAAGCGTGAACATATTGTTGAACGGGTAAAAGAGACGGCGGCGAAGATATCGTTGAAACTCGGATATAAAAAGTAAAAACAAAGGAGCTTGTAATGGGAAACATGGAATACTTGAAAGACAAACCGGTTGCGGTTTTAGGAGCGGGAGCTATCGGAAAAGCCGCGGCGGCAGACTGTGCTCTTGCCGGCATGAAAGTCCGCCTCTGCGATCTACCGCAATTTTCTAAACGGGTGCTTGCGAATATCGAGGAGCGGGGAATTCAGCTTGTCGGCGCGCAGGACAACTTATATTGTTTCGAACGCTCCGGCACTGCCCGGATGGAGCTGGTAACCGACGATGTCGCCGCTGCGGTACAAGGGGCGGGGCTTATCGTCATTGCATCCACGGCTTTAGGACACGAAATGTTTTTCGATAAACTCATCCCCGCTCTCGAAGACGGTATGGTTATTCACACCTTTACCGATAATTTCGGAACCCTGCTTCTTCGCCGGATGATGAAGGAACAGGGCTGTACGAAGAAAGTCATCATCGGCGGTTGGTCGAGCGCACCTTACGGGGCCCGGGTGAAGGAGGCCGGCGGCGTCCTTCTCCCGAAGGTCGGCGTGGGTTACCGGGCGGTTACCCTCCGGGGAGCGGCAATTCCCATGACGGACCAGGACGATTTTCTCGAAAGTACCAAGTACCTCCGTTGTTTCGACGCCATCACGACGGGCCGCGGTGTTGTCGGCGGTAATACCGTTTTAGACGTCAATTTCAGCAATATTAACCCTGTCATTCATGTACCCGGAACGGTACTGGGCGTGAGTACTATGGAAAACTGGGGAAAGATCTACGGCAGTTTTAACAAGAAGGAATTTTCCATCTACACTCACGCATTCTGTCCTTCCATTTCCCGGGTGCAGTACCGGTTTTATCAGGAGGAAACTGCCATAGCCGAGGCAATCGGCGTGGGAATCCAGCCCTACGATAAGGACCAGTTTTTTTCCCACTCCAACATTCTCGGTGCGGAATTTATGAACGAAGATTACAAAATACCCTTCGGACAGCTCTATCCCGAGGGTGCGTTTACCGGCCCATACGATATTCAGAACAGATATATAACCGAAGACGTACCCGTAGGCTGCCGAATGTTCCATGAACTCGGGAAGCAGTTCGGAGTCCCCACGCCTACGATAGATTCTTTTATTACCCTGGCATCCCTGATGACCGAGCATGATTATTTTACGGAAGGGTATACGCCGGAGTATCTCGGCATCGGCTGGATGACAAAAGAGCAGCTTCTCGAGTATCTGAACAGAGGAGCGGTCTAGGCATGGCGGACAAGATTGAGCTGGACGCAAAGGGGATAGATGAGATCAATGCTTTTTTCGGCGGAGAAAACCGGCTTGTGGACGGGCTGCAAACGGTTATCGATAAGTACGGATCCGTCTCCGACATCAATACGAAAGCAGCGGATGCGGGGAAACTGGAAAACCTGGTAATGCGCATGAAGGACAATAGATCTCCCTTTCTAGACGAGATCGGCTGGCTTATGGAGCAGCGGGAGAAAGGAAGCTTTATTTCCCTGGAGGAGTACCGCCGCCGGGTCCTGGGGGACCGGGCGGGATCGATGACATTTACGGAAAAAAATGCCGTTACCCTGGAGATCAGTCCGCTGCAGTATTTCCCCTGGCTGATGCGGGAAGCGAGGCAGGCCCTGGAACAGCGGGAACTAATGCCCGCCCGGTTCATCCGCCTGAGGAAGATGAAAGAGCAGGAAGAGGACGGGGAACTTCTTGCTGTGACCGCGGCCATGAAGGTACTGGGGGCAAGCTGTGTGGAATCGCCTGAAACAAGCGGGGCTGACGGCTCCAATGTCCATTTAGGCGGACCGGACACCATGGCGGGTTACTACGGAGGAATTGGAGCTCCGAACGATTACCCGCTGAAATGGCTGGATGAAATCTTATATTACTACACGAATTTCGGCGTGGATGAGTTTATCAATGTCAGTTACGGGACGATGTTTATTGCAATGCTTGCATATCAGATGGGGATAAATATCGGAATAAAGATTTCGGTAACCATGGGGCATGACAATCCGTATCACATCTTCTGGACGTTGATGACGGGGAAATTGTTTCAGCGGCGTGACGGCAGCACTGCTCTTGTGGGCTTGAACTTCAGTAATTCCGTTAATACGGAAACCATTCTGCAGAGTAACGACCTTCGCCGCGGCCTGGCCTTCGAAGAGATGGTCCGCTTCGAGCACCATATTACCGAACCGTTTTTGGGGGTAGTCAGGCAGCCTTACCTTCGCAGGGACCAACTATTGGAGGTTGCCGCGTCGGTGCCGAATATATCCGCCAAACACGAGGGCGGTGAACCGTATGTGGAAGCCCGCCGGGAGCACCCGTCTAACCATCTTGAAAATTTTCGCAAGAGGCAGGAAGTAATTGACTCCGGGGACATGCCGAAGATGGAACGAAATTATATGGACAAGCATGCCGCTTTGAACAATACTGCCCGGGCCTTAACGGAAAAGGGCCTGAGTTTTATCGCCGCGCCGAAGATGCACCGGCGGGAGCATTAACCCGGAAAACTTTACTCCACGGTCCTTCCCCGTCGGGAAATACGGCCCGGATCCTGTAGCAGTTTGTCTCCCGCGGTTCCTCATCGGTCCAGATCGGCCGGATGAGTCCTTTCCCCTTTACAAACCAACCGCCGTCGGGCCCTTTCTGCTTTATTACGTCGTAATGGGTGCTCTGCTCCAGTTCTTTCCAGCTTATCATAATCCCCTTGTTGGTACGATCTACCGTAACATCGGTGACTTCCCGAAGCCCGGCCGGGGACGGCTCGTCTTCCGCTTCCCGCTGTTTCCGCAGGGTTTCTATTTCCTGCTTCCGCTGTTCCGCTAAGGTCTGCATCGATTCCTGGAAAAGGGGATACCGCTCGATGACCTTGTCGAAGGTCTCTTTATTAAGACAAAAGAGGTCGCAGAATTCAATGGCCCTGATGGTTGCCGTCCGGGGCATGCTGAGGAGAAGGGAAATTTCTCCGAAGAACTTTCCGGAATCCAGGGTCGCGTACACCGTCTGCTCATCCGCAGACAGAACTTCCACCTTGCCGCGGCTGATAAAGTACATTTCATCGCCGATTTCACCGGTCCGTACTACATAGTCGCCGGGGGTGAAAATGACGGGTGTTAAATTGACGATAATGTCCCGCAGGAGCGCGTCTCCCGCCTTCTCGAAAAGGGGAACTTTTTCTATTATTTCTTTGTTCAAGTAGAGGGCCACCGACTCCCGAAGCGAAAAAGGCAGTTCTTCAAGGATGGTCACTTCGTCGTAGCCCCGGCGGGTTTCCCATAGGTAGGTGTAGTAATTACCGATCTTTTTTCGCAAAGGAGAGGGAATGTCCCGGTTTTTCATAAACGCGTTAACTCTTTCGAGTTTTTCCCTGTACTGGGTTTTCGCGACATCGATGTTGGCAATGAGGCCGGCGATGTTACCGATAACAAGGCCGTACATGGCGGCGCCTAAGATTTCGATAAAAATGACAAAGAACATTTGCTGCGTTCCCTTCGGCGTAATATCTCCGTAGCCGATGGTGGTAAGGGTGGTAATGGTCCAATAGAACGATTTAATATACCGGGGTATCGGTGCCAGCCCTTCGGGGTTTCCCGAAACGACAATCCACGCGCAGGAAATAAAATGCGCCGCCATCAATATCCAGAAAACAAGGAGGGTCAAACGGAGAAGGGCCGGATTAATGCGGTCTCCCCCAATAATTCTCACTAGTTTGTTGAATTTCAACAGCTTTGCCAGGTGCAGGACCGGAAGGAGGCTGATTACCAGGGTCCACGGGTAAGGGACGGGTATAATGCCCGCCGCCGCAAGATACAGGCCGGGGAATAGGGCTATGAAATCGACGATGAAGCCGCGGGAAAAATACGCCGCGGCAATTACCCGCCGATCTTTCACTATACGCCCGGCGGTGAAGTAAGATGTATTGAATTCGGCCGCAATGTCTAAGAGAAAAATAAACGACAGGGCTAGTCCCATTAATTGTCCCGTAAACCGCGATACCGGATCGTAGATAATGAAAACGGGGATAAAGATCGCCGCTGCGACGGCGGTCAGGCTGACAATGAGGTTCCACAATTTTTTAACAAAGGAGTCCGAGTCAATCATGATACGTGTTACGTATACTATCGGCGGATTCCCCGAAAAAAGTTACGGTCTATTATTTTGCGATGAGCCCCATGCCGCCGTCCATGTGGTATACGGCGCCGGTAGCGTAGTCGCTTTCGATAATGAAAGCGGCTGTCCGGGCAACGTCCTCCGGTTCCCCGATCCGCCCTAAAACGGACATGTCCACCGCCCATTTTTCCACTTCCGGCGTGTAATTCGGCGGCAGCAGCACCGTGCCGGGGGCAATTGCGTTTACCCGGACCTCCGGTGCCCATTCCCAGGCCAGGGATTTTGTTAACGCTACCAGCCCGGCCTTGCTTGCCCCGTGGGGCGCGTATTCCGGCCATACCTGGAAAGCGGAGCAATCGGTAATGTTGATAATGACTCCGGTCCCCTGCCGTTTCATGTGTTTTGCCGCGGCCTGGGCGAGAAAAAAGGGTGCTTTCATGTTGATGTCAACCGCAAGATCGTATTCTCGTTCGCTGACTTCCAGTGCGGGCTTTTTCAGCCACACCGAGGCGCTGTTAATAAGCACATCGACGCGGCCGAATTCCCGGGCCGTATCATCAACCCACTTTCCGCAGGCGGGAATGTCTTCGCCGTTCAGTTCCGTCGCCGTTACCCGGACTCCGTATCCTTCCAGTTCCTTTTTCGTTTCTTCCCAGGGTTCCCCCGGCAGATAGCTGAAAGCAATATTTGCCCCCTTTTGTGCCATGTGCAGTGCCTGATGTTTGCCCACCCGGATGGCGCCCCCGGTTATCATTAGGTTCGATCCTGCAATTTTCATCTTCAGCCTCCCTTATTTCTTTACCGTTTATTTGTCAGTTTATGCCGTAACGCCTGCCCTCGAAAAGAGGCGTTTCGTTTTTTGCCGTACTTCGGCAAGCAGTTTTTCTTCATCGAGAACGGTAATTTCTTTGTTCCTCATAACGGTCCTGCCGTTAATTATCACGGTATCTACTGCGCTCGCGCGCGCATTGTAAACAAGGGCCGAATCGACGTTGTGGACCGGCTGGGCAAAGGGATTGTTCAGGTCAACCAGGACGATATCGGCTTTTTTCCCCGCTTCCAGGCTTCCAATCAGCTCCGGCTGGCCGAAGGCCCGCGCGCCGCCGCGGCAGGCAAACCGCAGAACGTCCCCGGGCAGTACCGACATGGCGTCCAACGTGGAGAGTTTTGCCAGAACGGCGGCCGTTTTGAGCACCTCCATCATGTCCTGGCTGTTGTTGCTTCCCGGGCCGTCGCTGGCCAATGCAACGGAAATGCCGGCGTTTTTCATGTCTTTAATGCGAGCCGCCCCGGAGGCGAGGTACATATTTGAAACGGGACAATGGACAACAACCGATCCGCTTTCCCGTATCAAGCTGATTTCCCCGTCATCCAGCCATACCGAATGGACGAGCTGGACATCCGGCCCGAGGATACCCAGTTCCGCCATCCATTCGATATGCCGCTTCCCCCGGTCTTTCAGGTTCATTTCCACCTCTTCACGGGTTTCGGCAACGTGGATGTGGGTCCCCACCCCCCATGAGCGGGCGGCCTCGAAGGTGGCCTTCATGGCTTCATTGGTGCAGCCCCATGGAATAAGCGGGCCGAATTGAAAGCGGAGCCTTCCCCCGTCCTTCCCGTGCCATTCTTTGTAGAGGCGTTCCGCTTCGGCGAGAACGTACTCTTTTGTCAGCTGCAGGGAAGAGTGGTAGTTCATGTCGGCCCATCCGTAAGCGAGGAGAAAACGGATACCGCATTCTTCGGCGGCTTGAAACACACCGTCGTCGTTTGCCGGTTCCCGGTGAATGTACTGGTGGTCGGTAACTGATGTGGCACCGCTCCGTATGTTTTCGATAAACCCGAGCTGGCCTGCAAGATAGGATTCTTCGCCGTTCAGTTCCTGTGCAACAGGCCAAATCGCCGTTTTCAGCCACTCGAGCAGCGGTTTGTCGTCCCCTAAACCGCGGAGCAGTGTCTGAAACAGGTGGGTGTGTGCGTTTACCATGCCGGGGATGACCGCCATGTTCGAGGCGTCGATATATTCGTCGGCCTGCTGCTTGATTCCCCCCGGGGCGGGGCCGCTGCCGATGCCGGTAATGATATCATCCTGAACAACGAGATATCCGGGTGCAAAAGTATCCGCGCCGTTGTTCAGCGTTACAATCGTCCCGTTTTCAATGAGTGTTGTCTTCATTCACTGCCTCCTGCCGCAGATAAAAAACTAGTCATATGGTCATTGAATGACTTGATATATTTATCATTCCATATTATAATGCAGCTGTCAAGACAAAATCGGTGTGAAGGGGAACTTGATGGAGATAGTACGGATCGATTGCAGAAATTTAACGTACAAATATGAACCGCTGCCGGAAAAATTTCGGACTAGCGGCGGCAGGGGAATAATTGCCCATGTTCTTTCCGACGAAGTGCCTGCGAGGTGCAATCCCTTAGGGCCTGAGAACAAACTGATTGTCTGTAACGGACCTTTAGCGGGGGCCAATGTCTCCAGTGCCGGGCGTCTTTCCCTCGGTGCTAAGAGCCCGCTTACCGGCGGCATTAAAGAGAGCAATGCCGGCGGCACCGCGGGGGAAGCATTGGCCGGTTTGGGGCTGAGGGCAATTATCTTCGAAGACCGGGGCGCGGATATACCCGCGGCGGGCGGCCGCGGCAGGGCGCCCCTCTATCTACTGAAACTCGACCCGGGGAAAGCCGAATTTATCCCGGCGGACGAGTATGCCGGCCTCGGCAACTATGAACTGAAAAAAAGGCTTGCCGAGCGCTTCGGAGAGAATTATTCCACCCTTACCATCGGGCCGGCCGGGGAAAAGCTGTTTATCAATTCAGGTATTGCAGTCAGCGACAGGGACGGCCGCCCGAGCAGATTGGCTGCCCGGGGAGGCCTGGGCGCCGTTATGGGCGGAAAAGGGATCAAGGCGGTCCTTATTAGAATGAAAGGCGGTTACAGGTACGAAGGCGCCGGCAGCGAGGCTTTTAAAAAGGCCAGGGCAACCTACCATGAGGAGGTAAAGACCAACGACCGGATAAAAGTACTCCGGGAATACGGGACCGCTTCCACGGTGATGGATGCCCAGCGCCTAGGGGCCCTGCCGACAAGGAATTTTTCCTCCGGTCAGTTCGACGGTGTGGAAACCCTTACAGGAGAATATATTCACGACGAAATCGAACGCAGGGGCGGAGAAGGGACCAATTCCGAGTCCTGCATGCAGATCTGTCTTATCCAGTGTTCCAACGTGTATCCCGACAAAACGGGAAAGGAAATTGTCGCCCCCTTTGAGTACGAAACTATCAGCCTGTTGGGGTCTAATATCGAAGTGGGGAATACCGATACGGTGGCCTACCTCAATTATCTCTGCAACGATTACGGCATGGACACGATTGAAACCGGCGGGGCCCTCGGTGTTATGGCCGAGGCCGGAATGCTTACCTTTGGAGATGACCAGTGCTTTATCGACGCGGTAAAGGAAGTTCCGAAGAATGAGAGCTGGACCGGGAGACTGATAGGCATGGGGACGGAGAATGCGGCCCGAATTCTCGGGGTGTGGCGGGCGCCGGTGGTAAAAGGGCAGTGCATGTCCGGTTACGATCCCCGGGGGGTGAAAGGGACAGGAATAACCTATGCCACCACGCCTATGGGGGCCGACCATACCGCCGGGCTTACGGTATTCGCCCCGGTGGACCATCACAGCAAGGAGGGTCAGATCGACCTTTCTAGAAAAATCCAGATCGGCAGGGCCGCTTACGATGTCTTCGGGCTGTGCGCGTTTCTCATGGCCGCCACGGCGATGAAACCGGAGCTGGTAACGGACATGCTGAACGGTCTGTACGGCACCGGCTTCGGTCCTTCCCATGTGGCCGAAACGGGAAAGGACGTTATCCGCAGGGAACTCGCCTTTAACCGGGCAGCCGGGTTTACGGATGCCGACGATACCATTCCCGATTTTTTCAAGCAGGAAAAACTGCCGCCGTTTAATTTGGTGTGGGACATAACGGATGAAGAACTTTCGTCGCTGTTTGGAGATTTGAAATGATACACGATCTGCGGAGTTATCTGGAAGTACTGAAACAAAACAACGAGCTGTTGACGGTAAGCAGGGAGGTCGACCCGGTCGGGGAAATCGGGGCCGTTATGGCCACTCTGGAAACAACAGGCGGGGAGGCGGCCTTTTTCAAAAACGTAAAGGGCTTTGATATTCCCGTTGCCGGCGGCATGCTGTCGGACCACCGGAAGATAGCCCTTGCCCTGGGATGCAGGCCCGATGAAATTTCCCGGCGGATCGAAACGGCGCTGGAAAATCCGGTAAAGCCGGAAACCGTGGAATCCGCGGTATTCAAGGAAAACGTTCTGAAGGGAAATGAGATCGATCTTACCAAACTCCCCATTCCGGTCCACGCGCCGGAGGACGGCGGCCCGTTTATTACCGGCGGCGTTACCTTTTCGAAAAGCCTCCGGGGAGGACGGCAGAACCTTTCGTTTCACCGGATGCTTATCAAGGGCCCCGTGAAAACCGGGGTTATGATAAATGAATGGCGCCACCTCCGGCATTTCCTAAACGAAGCGGAAGAATCGGGAACGTCCCTGCCGATCGCCGTTGCTGTCGGGCTGGATCCGGTTATTCTCATTGCCGCGGGTTTCCGGAGCGATTTGGATGAGATCGAGCTTGCCGGCGCGTTGCGCGGCCGGCCGGTACGGATGGCACGGTGCGAGACTTGCGATATAATGGTGCCCGCGGAAAGCGAGTTCGTTATCGAAGGGGAGATCCGGCCGGGAGAACGGGAGGATGAAGGCCCCCTCGCGGAGTTTACCGGGCACTACGGCGCCCTCTGGCCGAGTCCGGTATTTCACGTTACCGCGGTGTGCCATCGGAACAAACCGATTTGGCAGACGATCAACGGGGCTTCCTTCGAACACATCAACTTGGGGAATGTCCTCTCCCGGGAACCGATGCTGATGAAGTACGCGAAATACGTTTCGAAAAACGTGCGTGCGGTCCATCTGCCTCCATACGGTTCAGGGTTTCTCGCTCTTGTCTCGGTTGACAAGCAGAACGAAGGGGAACCGAAGAATATCGCCATGGCCGCCATGACCTCCCACGTAAACATTAAAAACGTTATCGTTGTCGACTCCGACGTCGATATTTACAATCCCGCCGACGTTATGTGGGCACTGTCGAACCGGGTCGATCCCCGGGAGGACATTTTTATTATTCCCAATGCACAGGGGCACGAGCTCGATCCGGGAAGCGATGAAACCGGCGTGCAGAATAAAATGGGAATAGACGCCACCCTGTCCAAGAAAAAAAGCCACCTGAAGAAGGTCGTATACCCGACGGTGGACCTTTCGAAATACCGCAGTCGTGATTCCGGCAGATAATGCGCGCCTAATAAAGGAGTAACCCATGGAAGCTGTCCAGTTTTATTTACCGACAAAAATTATCGCCGGTCCCGGAGTTTTTCGGACCCTTCCCGGGCTGCTGCCGATACAAAATGGAACAACCGCCCTTATTACGGACACCGGTATCCTGGCAACGGAAAAGGCCCGGGAGTTGGTGTCGATTCTCCGGGATGCCGGCGGCAGCCTCGAGATCTACGACCGTGTTGTGCCGAACCCCGACGAGGACGCGGCCGGCGAAGCCGCTGATTTCGTGAAGGATTGCGGGGCGGACCAGGTGATCAGCCTTGGCGGAGGAAGTTCCTTAGATACGGCGAAAGTCGCCTGCGCCCTCGCGGTAAACGATAAGCCCCTTTCAGCCTATCAGTGGGAGGGGGAGAAGTTTACAATTCCGCCGGTGCCGCTGTTTGCTCTCCCCACTACCGCCGGGACGGGGAGCGAAGTTACCGGAGTTTCGGTTATTACGAGCAGGAACACCAAAAAAGGCGTACTCGGTGACGCCATGTATCCGAAGGCCGCGCTTGTCGACGCGGAACTGACCCTCTCGCTGCCGCCGAACCTGACCGCCCACACCGGCTTGGACGCCCTTGCCCACGCGGTGGAGGCATATGTCGGCAGGAGCGCCGCTCCGGTAAGCGACAGCTTTGCCCGGGAAGCAATACGCCTCGCGGGGCGGAACCTGCCGAAGGTATATGAAAACGGCGGTGACCTGGAAGCCCGGCACGGGATGGCCCTCGCGTCGTGTATGGCCGGCATCGCCTTCGATCAGTCCGGGTTGGGCATTATTCATTCCCTCGCGAGCCCCCTCTGTGCCGACCTGCACATCCCCCACGGTCTGGCAATGGCGTTCCTCCTCCCCCGCGGGATGGAGTTTAACCGGCATGTCCGGGAAAAACGAATCGCGGAGATCGGCGTACTCCTCGGGGCGGTCCCGGAGGCTATGCCGGCGGCCGAGGCCGCGGAGCAGACGGTACAATACGTGGCGGAACTGCGGGGGCGCCTCGGTTTGACGGAGGAGTTCCGTGAAATTACCCGAAAGTTCGATGAGCACAAAATTTCCACCGGTACGGATGAGGAAAACTTCGGACGGCGGGCAACGGAGGTATTCCTGATGCGGAACAATCCGGTACAGCCTACTCCTAAGGAGTGCGCCGCTGTATTTACAAAAATCTTTGCAGAGCATAGAGTATAGCCTGAAGAAATAGAGATGAATATTGGCATACGCTGTTTTTCAATACTGCGGGACCTGGCGGGTACATCCGTTCTGGAGCTGGAGCTTCCGGATAACTCCCGGTTGGAAGACCTCCTGTTACAACTTACAACGGGACCCTACCGGCGGCTTGGAAATTTTATTACTAACGAACGGGGCGGCCTGAAACCCTACGTGAAACTGGTCCGAAACGGGGATCTGCAGACCGCCGACGAAAATGAGCCTATACGCGAGGGCGATGAATTCCATCTCTTTGTCGCCACCACCGGA
This sequence comes from uncultured Spirochaetales bacterium, assembly GCA_964606455.1. GTDB lineage: Bacteria > Spirochaetota > Spirochaetia > SPDA01 > CAZSGZ01 > CAZSGZ01. Next base: position 19,605 of record CAZSGZ010000009.1, on the reverse strand, counting down.
GGCTAAGCGATGGGGACCTATATCTGCGCCCTTACCGGCGCTTCCGGTGCTGTATACGGAGTACGCCTGGTCGAGGAGCTGCTTGTCAGGGAACAGCGGGTGATTATGCTGGTTACCGATGCCGGAAAAATCGTTTTACAGCGGGAAATCGGCTTGGATTTGACCCGGGACACCGTTGAAGCGGGGCTGAACAACTTCTTTGCCGGCCGGGGACGGGGCGGCGGCCGGCAAAACGGCGAGCGGGAAGAGGACCGTTTCAGGGACCTGCTCAGCTATTATCCGGCAGAAGATATCGCAGCTCCTATTGCAAGCGGGTCGTATCCCGTTGACGCGATGGCTGTGCTGCCGTGCTCCATGTCCACCTTGAGCGGCATTGCCGCCGGGCGGTCTGCGAACCTCATCGAGCGCGCCGCCGACGTCTGCATAAAAGAGGGCAGGCCGCTTCTTCTCTCCCCCCGGGAAATGCCGCTGTCGTCCATTCACCTGGAGAATATGCTGAAGCTTGCCCGGGCCGGTGTTGTAATTGCTCCTCCGATGCCGGGTTTCTACTCCAACCCCGAATCGATAGAGGACTTGGTCGACTTTGTCGTCGGTAAAATACTTATGCGTTTAGGTATCGCTAACGACCTGTTTACGCCCTGGGAAGGATAACGGATGGACACTGACGCCCCTCTCTATGTCAGAATTAGAAACGAACTGCTGAAAAAAATAAAAAAAATGTCACCCGGAAACAATAGGCTCGAAACGGAAAAAGTCCTTGCCGAAACTTTCGGTACCACCCGGGCGACTGTACGGGAAGCGATGAATTCCCTCATTAGCGACGGGCTTATTACCCGCTGGCAGGGGAAGGGTAATTTTGGTCATCCATCCGCTGCTAATCTGGCAATGCGTTTTGATATTACCTCCGATTTCCGGCACCTTCTTAGAGACTTGAAAAGCAGGGTAACGGTGCGGCAGAAAAACATTCGTATTTCGGAACCATCGCCGGAAATGCTCAGGCGGATGCCTGAAGCCGGGGATGAGCGGGTCGTCGTTTTTGACTGGATGTATGAAAGCGGGAAGAGCCCGGTTATTCACTGCCGGGTCGAGGTCTTGCGCCGTTTGATGGGGGAATTACCGGAACCGGCGAAGGGAGCGCCGAAGCTCGCGGACTATTTGAAACAATATTGCGGGGTGGATATTACCGGCACGACGACCTGGCTGCGGGCGGGCCTTTCACGGGAGGCCGCCGATTTATTCGGAATCGGGGCGGACGTTCCGATGCTGGTATGGGACGAAATCTTTTACGACCTGTACGATAGAAAGATCTGTTTTAATACGATCCACTTCCATCCTGAAAAAATCGACCTGTCCATGCTGCAGAATATTTAGCTTTCAGCCGGAGTATATTGAGTTAAATCACAGAAGGTCCTTCCTTCGGTTACAAGGTCTCGGATAATTTCCCCCGCTACGGATGAAATAACGACGGAGCTTTTAAATCCGGCGGCAATAAAAAGCCCCTCCGGCCCCGCAGGTCCGAGGACCGGTTCTAAGGTTGGCGTGGAAGGACTGCAGGTGGTCCAGTTGCGAATAATCGATATTTTTTGTAATTCCGGAAAAAGCCGGACCGTGTTTTCAAAGATGCCGGCGCAGTGCTGCCGGCTGGTAAGCTGTACAGCTTCGTCGGGGTCCGCCGGCCCCGGTTCGCTGGTCTCGGCTAAGAGGATGTTCCCGGACTGGTTTTGTACGGCGGTAAAGCTTGTTGCCGGGCCCTCCGATCCGTGGGTGGTGGTGTAAAATGATGCCAGGCCGATTACCGTGTTCAAATAGGGATCTACAGGCTCGGTAACGAAACATTCACCGATAACGTAGTTCACCGGGAGGTCGATTCCGAAGGGGCCGCACAGTTTTGTTGTCCAGGCACCGGCGGCTGCGACCACATTGTCTGCTTCTATCTGTCCGCCTGAAGCCAGCCTTACGCCGGTGCAGCGGCCCCCTTTTTCGGTGATCCGCGCCGCCCTGGTATTTTCTTCTACCCGCAGGCCGGCTTCCCGGCCCCGGTTCACCATGCCCCGCATGTAGAGAAAAGGATTGATCTGGGCTTGGAGGAAGTAGTTTCCTCCGATAACCGTATCGGTATTGAGGTTCGGTTCAAGTTCTTGGATTTCATCCTTTGAAAGCATACGGACATCGATACCGCTGCTCTGTTTTTCAGTGGCAGTGCTTTTCAGCTCCTCCAGCTCTTCTTCGGTTTGCGCGAGAGAGAGGGAGGGGACCCGGCGGTATTCGATGGGACAGCCGAGTTCTTCTTCCATTAGAGACATCCGGTTAAAGCCCCGGGTATTCAGCAGCAGGCTCAAACCCGGTTCGGAATCACTCAGCTGTACGCAGCCAAAGTTACTGCCCGAGGCGCCGTCTCCGATCTCACCTTTATCGATAAGAACGGTGTCGATGCCCGCCCGGGCGAGATGATAGGCTATGGAACAGCCGTGATATCCCGCCCCGACAACAACGGTTTTCATACACCATCCTTCCTGTTTCCGGCAGTTCCGGGTGCGAGATTCCCCGCTGCACCGATGGTCCCGATTGCTTCCAAAGAGAGGGGAACGGAAGGGAATCGGGCATGATCAGGGCCGAGGGCTTCTTTTGAAACCCCGGTGCGTTCCGCGATAATCGCGGCAATCATTCTTCCGCAGGTCCTGCCCTGACAGGCCCCCATGCCCGCCCTGTTAAACCGTTTGACTGCTTTGACACTTCGGCAGCCGGCGCTAATTGCCTGCAGGATCTCTCCGAGGGTAATTTCTTCGCATCTGCAGATGATCAAATCCATTTTATCTTTCATGAACAAACCCCTTAACGGTAAAGGTAAGATCCTCCGGTACCGATACAACAACAATTACCGTTTTGTCAAAGGACCCGGAGGTCATCACTTTTTCAATTCTGCCGGTACCGATGATGTTCCTTTCGCTGTCGGTCAGCCTGACCACCGTATTTTTTTCCGGCAGCGGCAGGTATTCATACGGCAGCGCCACACGGCCGCCGCCGCCGGCAAGGCATACGGCCCTGATTGCCAGGCCGGGGCAGACGGCAATGCACTTCATACAGCCGGTACATTTATTCGTGTCGAGGACAGGCTTATCGCAGACATCTTCCATGCTGATTGCTCCGGAAGGGCAGACATCGACACAGGGATTGCAGGGAATTGGTTCCGGGCAGTCGATAACAGGCACGAATCCGCGCCGCAGGCGGTCCCTGGAATAACCGGGAACGGAGAAGCCGGCGGGTTGAATATCATCGCAGGACGGAGCAGCATGGAGTTTCGTACCTGTCGATGCCGATGCTCCGTTCCCGGTTATTCGTGCTTTTGCTTCCAGGCGTTCGAAAGAGTGGACCCCCGAGCGAAGTCCGGTCAAGCGCTGCCGGATTTCCCGCTTCAGAATATCCGCTTCAGCCTGCTTGATGTATCCGCAGTCCTCCGCCGCCGCGACTCCGGCGAGTCTGCCCTCGTCTAACGCGGTATTTGCTTCTTCGATCCCCGCCGCGTCGCCCGCAATGAATACCGACGGAACGCTGGTACGCATGTCACTGTCATGCCGGGGAAGAAAACCGCCTAATGCCTGTTCATAGAGGAGCTTGCAGCCGAACATCTGCGCTAGTTCCGTCCGCGGTGTAAGACCGACGGAGAGAAAGATGCCGTCTGTTTCGATTGTTTTCCGGGTCCCGGAGGCAGTGTTCTCGATTTCAATTCCTTCTACCGATTTTTCCCCGAAGGCGCGGATAATTCCGCTTTCAAGGTAAAAAGGGACCCCCGCCCGCCGAATTTTTGCCGCGTGAACTTCATATCCGCCGATGCTGTCTTGGATTTCTACAATTCCCCGCATATTCGCTCCCGCCTGCAGTAGCTGGTAGGAAACGATAAGGCCCACGTTACCGCTTCCAACCATTACGGGCTGTTCAGCGGGCAGGACACGGTGAATATTGCAGAAGGTCTGTGCTGCTCCGGCGGTAATAACGCCCGGCAGGGTCCAGCCGGGAAACGCCAGAGCGTTTTCTTTTCCGCCTGCTGCAATCAATACTCGTTTTGCACGTATTCCCCGGGTACTGCTGCCGTCTGAGACCGGTACGGTCCCGTCCCTAAGCAGACCGAGGGCGCGGACGCCCCGTGCAATTTCCACGCCGGCATGTTCCGCTTCGATAATAAGTCTTTTTCCGATTGAAAATCCGCGGGTGCCGGCATAATGGGCGGAAGAGCCGAAAAATTTGTGGATTTGTTTTACCAGCTGACCGCCGGGGAGCGCGTTCTCATCCGCAACCAGTACCGAACCTCCCCGGGAGGAAAATTCAATTGCCGCGCCAAGTCCCGCCGGGCCGGCCCCGATAATGAGAAAATCGACGGAGAAGGGGTTATTCGTCACGTATATCTCCCCGTCCGATCTGCCGCCGGATTACCATCCCTTTCCGGAGGGGGGTAATGCATGTCCGTATGTTTGGTACGCCGTCTATCACCATAACGCATTCCTGACACTGTCCGATTCCGCAGAAAAGGCCCCGCGCTTCCCGGTATGTATGTGAATAGTGAAAGTCCTTAATACCGGCGGCGGCAAGGGCCGCGGCAACAGGTTCCCCATCGATCCCTTCGAGGGTTTCCCCCTCAAAAGTAAATGGTATCGTGGTTAGCCGCCGGGATAGGGGAGGTAAAATCGGATGATCGATGATCCGTTTCATTCCCCCCATTATACCACCCGCCGTGGATATTGTCAATATTGGTATATACAAATTACAATACAGCCGGCGCATTGCCCGGCGGCGGAATACGGGATATACTGCGGCTATGAATATTTTAGTAACAAACGATGACGGTATTTATTCTCCCGGGCTTGCGGCAGCCGCGGAAGCGGCCATGCAGTTCGGGGACATTTTTGTCGCGGCACCTTCAAACCAAAAGACCGGTTCCGGCCGCAGCCTTATCGGCCACAGGGACCAGCATCTGCAAAAAACGGAAATTGAAGTAAACGGAAAAAAACATCCGGGCTATCATATGGACTGCACTCCCGCCCTGGTAGTGAAACACGCGTTTAATACGATTTTACGGGACACCAAAATCGATATTGCCGTGTCGGGAATAAATTACGGGGAAAACATCGGCTACGATATTACCATATCCGGAACTGTCGGCGCGGCCATAGAGTGTGCCGTCCGGGGGATCCCTTCCTTTGCTGTCTCCCTCCAAACGCATATTGAAAATCACCTCCACTACGGGGACGTGGACTGGGATGCTCCCAAACATTTTCTAGCGACTTTCGTAAAGCGCTGTGTGGAACAGGGAGGGTTCTCCGGATTTGATATTTGTAAACTGGATATTCCGGAAACTGCTACAGCCAATACTGCATGGATCGTAACGAGGCTTTCGAAACAAAGTTATTTTGCCACCCTTGTGGAAAACTCGAAGGACGATACAAAACTTTCCGAAGTTACGCTGGGGTGGGAAAAAGGAACGTATGAAGATGGTACCGATGCCGGCACCATCAATAATGAAAAGAAAGTGTCGGTTACACCGCTGTCACTGGATTGGACCGCGAGTGAAACCGGAGATTTCTTTTCGTTTCCGGATCAGAGCTGAGAAAGATCAATGCGGACAATTTCCGGAAGTTTCCGGAGTTCCGAGAAGAGGGCCTGAATATCGGCATTTCCCGGGATTTTTACCCCGATATCCATTTCCGTAATACCCTTTACATTTGATTCCGAGAAATCGATGGTCGTTATCTTCATTTCGAATTGTTCGAGGATTTGAGTGACCTGATCGAGATAAAATCGGCTGCTTTCAAATTTGAGATGAAGGTTTTTCAGCTGACGCCCTTTTATAAGCGATTTTTCCATCAAGTTGAGAAGCGTCAGCGTTGTCAATGTTATGCCCGTAATAATAAACGCGGGAATGTAGTAGCCCGCCCCGACGGCCATCCCGATGGCGCTGACAACCCACACATTCGCGGCGGTGGTCAGTCCTTTAACATTGATGCCGATTTTAATAATCGCTCCTGCCCCTAAGAACCCGATCCCCGTTACGATCTGCGCGGCAATGCGGGCGGGATCACTGTTGAACTTACCGACGAACAAATGCGGTATACGGATGGAAAGCAGCATGAACATCGTTGCCCCGACACTGATAAGGACATGGGTCCGCAGCCCCGCGGGCTGGCTGTTCCATTCCCGCTCGAGGCCGACTAAAAAGGCTAAAATAAAACTAACCCCGAACCTGAAGGCGATAGTCCCTATGTCCGTATGATCCGAAAACATCGACAAAAACATAGTGCATTATACCACGGTTTCCGGCATTTTCGGCGGCCGCACAATTAAAATAACAATACCGATAAAAATAGACGCGACACCGCTCCACTGCAGCGGAGTAAGACGTTCCGAGAAGACAAACAGTCCCGCGAGAACAGGAGTCAGAATAACTCCGGCATTCAAGACCGGAATCGAGCGGACCGCCATTTCGATGCGGTGGGCAAATTGGAGAGCAACGGTAGCTATAATGGAAAGAAAAATCCATGCCGCGGAGTAGGGGTTGAAAAGCACCTTCAATACGGTTTGCAGGAATTGGGGCATTTGTTCCGGAAAATTGAAGGATAGGGCGGCCTGCTGTCCAATCGGGCTGCCCGCTAATTTCTGAAATATAATCACCAGTCCGCTGAGAACTCCTCCGGTTACGGCAAGAATGACTCCGAGCCCACGTTTTTTCAGAAATACAAAAATACCGATGACGCAGGGAACAAGCAGCGCCGCGATAAAAAGCCACAGAATATGCGCCTGAAACTGCATCGTTACCGAGTATCGGGAAGCACCTGCCATTAAAAACGGGCCCGCGATGATTATTCCCACCGCCGCAAGCTGAACCCATCCGACTTTTTCATGCAGTGTTATCCGTGCAATGATAAGCATTGCCACCATGCCTGTTCCCGCCAGACTTCCGACCAAAATCACGCTGCCGATCGAAACTGCATACAGGATAAGGAAGGATGCAGCCGTTCCTCCGAAAATTCCCGCAAGCCAGATGAGCCCTCCCCGTAACCGGGATGTTTCCCACGTGTGAATACCTACTTTTTGAATGGTTTTTGCCGCATCGATAAGGGAATACGCAAAAACCGCAATGATAATTGAAAGCATATCGTGTATGTGCTACTATACAGGAAAAGTAAGAAAAAGTACGAAAGGTTATATATGAATTTTACAAATTTTAATTTCTCGAAACAGGTGCTGGCTGGTATTGAGGCGGCAAATTTCAGCGAAACCATGCCGGTACAGGAAGAAGTGTTTGCAGTGGCCTTGGAGGAAAACCGTGATGTTGCCGTGCAGTCGCATACGGGTTCCGGAAAAACCGCGGCATTTCTGTTAACGATTCTCGAACAGTTTATCAGGGAACCCGAGGCGAAGCACAAGGCGCTGATTGTCGCGCCAACGAGAGAGCTCGCCGTTCAAATCGAACAGGAAGCGAAATTACTCGGGTCCGGTACGGATTTTACCGTCGGCTGTTTTTACGGCGGTGTGGGGTACGGAAAGCAGGAACAGCTCCTGCGGGAAGGTGTTGACATCGTTATCGGCACGCCCGGCAGATTGATCGATTTCGGGCAGTCGAAAAAGATCAATTTTAAGGAAATCGATAAAGTTGTTATCGATGAGGCGGACCGTCTGTTTGATATGGGGTTCCTTCCGGATTTACGGAGAATGCTGAAACAGATGAAAAAACCGGAACAGCGGCAGACGATGCTCTTTTCCGCGACACTGAGCACCCGGGTTGAAAGGCTTGCGTGGGAGTTTATGAACAATCCGGAAAAAATCGTGATCGATGCCGACAGTATTACCGTGGATGAGATATCTCAGGTCTTGTACCACGTGGGTATTGAAGAAAAAATGCAGCTTCTTTTAGGGATCCTCGCACGGGAAAATCCCGATAATGCCCTTATTTTTACCAATACCAAGGACATGGCGGTAAAGGTGGCAAAGCGTCTCGAGCTGAACGGATATCATGCCCTGTATATCATGGGAGACTTGCCGCAGAAAAAACGCCTGTCAATTATCAACAAAATGAAAAGCGGCGATCTGAGGATTTTAGTTGCAACGGATGTCGCGGCCCGGGGACTTCACATTAACGATCTTCCCCTGGTCGTTAATTACGATATTCCCGAGGACCCGGAAAATTACGTCCACCGGATAGGGAGGACCGCCCGGGCCGGAAAGAGCGGGAAAGCCATTTCACTTGCATGTGAAAAATTCGTGTACGGCCTTGCCCCTATCGAAGAATTTATTCAGATGAAAATACCCGTTGAGTGGCCGGATGAGGACATGATGAATGTGAACGACGAAAGTAAAGGTATCCGCGTTTCAGGGCTGGACAGAGGCGGCCCTTCCGGAAAAGGAAAGAAATTCAGCCGAAAAAGCAGCGGCAGAAGCGGGAAACCCTATTCACATAAGCCTTCGGGAGGCAGACCGCCGGAAAGAACACAATCGGAAGGCAATAGGCCGGCCGAACAGAAGCCGAAGCCGCGCCAGCAGGCGGTAAAAAAAGAAAAAAGCCCCCCGCGTCCGGCTCCAAAACCACAGCGCCAGTCCGCTCCTCCCAAAAAAACTCCGGAAAACAGGCCGACGGTGCAGTCGGACAAGGACTCCCGCCTGGAATATTACCGTAAAAAATACGGAGAGGATTTCCAGTTCAGCGACAGTCCCGGGAAAAAAGAGCCGGAAAAAAAGAAAGGTGTTTTGGGAAAAATGTTCGGCGGGAAAAAGAAATAAACCGAAGAAGTATTTCCGTCGAAAATAGATAGGTGAGAGCTTCGAATTACACGCAGCTGATTGGCGGACTTATTGCTCAAAATAGTTCGGAACAGTCCAATTGGAAAGAGACGGCCCTGCTCGAGGTTATCGATGAGATGCGGCATATATTTTCACTCTGTTTCGAAAATCCGGTTACCGCGGTCATTATCAGGGACCTTCCTATCGATTTCAAGACGTTCCGGGATGTTAGAAATTTGCTTTCAATTACCAGGGTAAGTCCGGATGTGGTGGTACTGATTGAAACAGGCGCCGACGAACTGGAGCAGTTAATTAAAGATGTACGGAAATATTTCCTGTCTCAGGCAAAAGAACTGATGGGAATAAGCAACCTGAAGCCGAAAAACAGTATACTGCAGCACGATCAGCGTACAATCCGGCAGCTGATTATATGCACCTTCCCCGACAATTTGGACCGTTTGGACTCCCTTGCGGGGGAACTGAAAAATATCCTTGCTCTCATTTACTAGTTTTTATTATATTAATATCCGGGGGATAACGAGATGGAGGACCATTATTATACCCTTGGTGTAAACAGAAACGCGGACCATGAAAAAATTCGAAAGGCATACCGCGACTGCTGTAAAAAGTATCATCCCGATCTATGCGATGGGGGGGAACAATCCTTTAAAAACATTCAGCGTGCTTACGATGTGCTGTCGGACGAAGGTAAAAAAGAAGCCTACGACCGGAAGCTGAAAGCAGACAATGCCCCGGCCCCTCCCCGGCCGCGGCATTACAGTATTTTTAACGGTTTTTTTCCCGGAAGAAGGCAGCGGCTGGCCCTCGATCTCCTCCTTTCCCGGAATGAAGCCGGTGCGGGGGGCATATTTCAAATTCCCGTTTCCGTCCCCGGGCATAAAGAGAGGACCGTCAATCTTCAACTGAGAGGTCCTGTTCCGCCCGGTTCGCGGTTTTCCATACCCTTATATGAAGCCGGGCTGCCGGGGTATACTCTTACCGTTGATATAGTGGTTGAATAGTTATTCCGGCAGGGGGATGCGGATCTCGATTCTTGTCCCTTTCGGTTCGTTTTTCTCTATCCACATCCGGCCGTTCTGTTTTTTTGTAATGTAATAGGCTTTGGTCAAACCGAACCCGCCTCCCCGTGTCGGCCGGTCTTTCACATTAGAGCCCCGTATACCGAACCGGATAGTTTCCCGTATCTCATTTTCAGGGATACCTCTGCCCGTGTCGGCTACTACAAAGCGGAGCTCCTCATCATCCTGATACAGGCCCGCGATAATTTTACCGCCGGGAGGTGTATATTTCCGGGCATTTGCAATCAAGTCCCGTACTACATCCTGGAAAACAGCGGGCATGTAAATAGAGCCGCCCCTTGCCGAGTCGATCTCGAAGGTAAGAAAGTAATCACCCGCTTCATACCGGGCAATATTTCCGACAATGTGGTAGCTTCCGTCGCTGTTCATTTCAATTGCCTTAAATACCTGAAAGAAATTTTTCTTCAGCTTTTCGATATCATGATATACCCATGCGTGGGGATTGTCGGCACGGGCCGCTATTTCCTTTCCCCGTATCCGCAGAACGTTGAAAATTGAAAGCAGATTTTCCCTCGACCGGTTTATCCGGGAAACATCTTCCGCGGTCCTGCCGGTTTCTACCGTATCCAGTATCGAAAGGAGGTCATGGATGAATATCTCGACATTTTCTACCTGATGCAGCGCTTCTTCACGGTTTTTTAATTGTTCCGCTAATCCAATTACTTTCTCAACTGCCGTATCGAGTTCTTCCGGTCCGCCTATCTCCTCATGTAATTCAACGAGTTCATAGTTCACAACATTGAGCACATTTAAAACACTGTGCATATCGAGGAGATTTTCTTCTTCGATGGATAAGTCAAAATTTTCTGTTATCTCCATAATTGCATTATATCGAACTCCCGCAATTGATGCAACTATTTTGGTTTCCGGTTTCCTTTGGAACTAAAAATTTATATATTTGAAGGAATGGAAAACGGCTATACGAAGAAAATAACCGCATATCTCCGGTCCGCAGAAAAGAAGGCGGATAATCTCCGCCTTGGTCTGGAAGTAGAGCATTTTATCCTTTGGAAAACGTCGCGTACCGGCGTTACCTACAGCGGGGACCGTGGCATTCGAGAGTTATTGCACTGGTTCGAATGGCAGGGGTGGGAAGGTTGTTATGAGGAAGGCAGGTTAATCGGGCTTTCCCGCGGCCAGCAGACGATAACTCTGGAACCCGGAGCGCAGGTGGAGTTCAGCAGCTCTCCGGCATTGGATATTGATACCCTCGCGGGGGAGTATAATCAATTTTTACACAATTTGCGTGACTGGGCCGGTCGAAACGGTCAGATTGTAGAAAACCGCGGTTACCAGCCGGTTTCGTCTATTTCGGACCTGCCGCTTATTCCAAAAAGAAAGTATCACGAAATGGACCGCTACTTCCGCGGACGGGGAGCGTACGCGCGCCACATGATGAGGGGCACCGGGTCCACCCAAGTAACGGTCGATTATATGAATGAAGCGGACTTCCTCCGGAAGCTGCGGCTTGCCGCCCGCTGTACGCCGGTGTTCGCCCTCCTTTTCAGTAACTGTTCCAGTTTCGAAGGATTGCCCTATAACGGTTACAGTTTACGAACTGAAATATGGAATTCCTGTGATGATGACCGCTGCGGTATTCTTCCCGGTATATTTGACGATGATTTCGGATATGAACGGTTTGCCGAATATCTTCTCGCCTTAAAACCGATCGTGTATTATCTGGACGGCGAATATATTCCGGCACGGGAGTATACATTCCGGGACATGCTGGAGAAGTATCCTCCGGGCAATTTCGAAGCCGCCCTGGCTGAAATGCTAAGAATGGTATTTACGGATGTCAGGGTCAAGCAGTTTCTGGAATTCCGCATGGTCGATTCCCTTCCGCCGGAAGAGATATGGATGTACGCTTCTCTGGTAAAATCGATTTTTTATCAGCCTGAAAATTTGGCACAAGCCGAATTATTGTTTGACGGAATCGGCGCCTGCGATATCGCGGCGGCAATGACGGAAATGCCCGGAAAAGGGTACCGTACCGTTTTCGGGCATTTGGAATTATCGGAATATGTTTTTCGCCTTACCGATATTGCGAAGAACAACCCCTTTCCGGATACTGCCGGTCATCTGGAACAGCTGCACCGGGGGCTTTGTAAAAGAACATGCGGCAAAGCGGTTTGCGCGTGACGGAGAGACTCTCGGAAAAAGCGGAGGAACTGTTTGCGGTGGAAGTCCGCGCGAACCCGGAACGCTGCCTCGAAGATTTTTCGTCCTTTACCCACGCATTGGAACATTCAACCGCCCGTTATATGGGGGAGATTGTTGACACCTACTATGAGCCGATGTTCTTCGATTCGGAAGATGTGAAGGAATGTACTTATATAGCCGGGATGCTCGACGGTATTGTCCGAAAGGTGTCCGCTGCCTTTATCGACTGCGAAGAGATCAGACAACTGTTTGCCTTTTCTGCCCCGGTAAAAGAGCTTGTTCTCGTCGATCCGGGGTATTCCCATCCGGCCCCCATGATGAGGGCGGACGTTTTTTACTCAAGAAATTCGGCAAGCCCTTTTTGCGAATTCAATACCGACGGTACCTCGGGAATGAACGAAACCAACGAATTAGACCGGCTGTTTCTGCAAACCGGCATTGCGGAAGCCCTCCGCAACAACATATCCCTTTCTCATTGGGAGCTTATCGATTCCTGGGCGGACTGCCTTTTGGAGACATACCGGGAATTCGGCGGTCCGAAAGCTCCCGCCGCGGCGATAACGGATTGGGACGGAGTAGGCGTTCGTGCCGAGTTTACGGCAATACAGCGGGCATTAAAACGGCGGGGATTGGAATGCCGTATCTGTGATCCGAGAGAATTTACCTATGCGGGAAACAGGCTGCGGCTTCGGGGAAGTAACATCGATCTGGTGTACCGCAGGGCGGTAAACTTCGAATGTTTCGAACGGGCGGAAGAGATCGATCCGCTCATTTCGGCGGTGAGAGACGGAGCGGTGTGTATGGTCGGGCCGTTTCGTTCGCAGATTATTCACAATAAAAGGATTTTTCCGGTCTTGAGAGATCCTCTTGTCACCGCGCTTTTTTCCGAAGAAGAACGGGAATTCATAAGGGTCCGCCTGCCGGAAACGCGGAATCTGCTTGAAGACAAAGATCTCATCGAATCCGCCGCGGAGAAACGGGAAGAGCTCGTACTGAAGCCGGCGGACAGGTATGCCGCGGACGAGGTGTACGTCGGCAAAGATACACCCCGGGATGAATGGCTGCGGCTTTTACGGGAAAAAAGCACCGAAGGGGGATATCTGCTTCAGGATTTCGTCACTTCGGAGGAGCGGACCTTCCACACGCCGGAAAACGGCGGTTTCGTGCGGAAAAAAAGCCGAAACGTGCTCGGCGTTTTTATGTACGGCGGGAAGTTTACCGGACTCTATCCCCGGGTCAGCAATAAATCGATTATAGCAAGCTTGTGGAAGAGCAGGTCCCTGGCCGCGATTTACGCGGATTGATATCCCGCGGCGGGAGCAGTATATTGTTTATATAGGAGGAAATTAAAATGGCAGCAAACAAAAGAATAACCTACATTGTATTGTTTACCATCATATTGGGTTTAATCGCCTTTTTCGCGGGGTATCTTGTTTTCGGACGGTTTTTAGGAGAACATCTCGCGTTTAAGGACCTTTTCGCACGGCCGAAGGGTGTTTTAGGTGAAATCGGACAAAGCCTTACCGGTATTAAAACCGCCCGGCAGAACATTTTCATAACCACCGGCGCCGGTGCCGTCATTGGCTTTTTCCTCGGCCTGTTCTTAAGAAGAAGATAAGGACCCGGCTGCTCGTAAATGGTAACAAATGTTACGGAAAAACTATTCGTTCCGCCGTATCTTGTAGGCAGAAAAGATAGAGAAGGAGATTTGAATGACAATTACAAAACTTGCGGAAACAAAAATTATGGATACCGCGCACAAGGTGGATGCCCGTAACCTCTACACTGCGCCGGAGGCGATGGTTACCGTTATTACCCTCGAACCGGGGCAGCAGCTGAAACGGCATATAACGCCGGTGGATGTAGTGTTTTACGTACTCGAGGGCACCGGCGTTGTTGAAGTCGGCGAGGAAAAGGAGACGGTCGGAAAAGATTCGCTTGTGGAAAGCCCGAAAGACATCGTCCACTGCTGGTACAACGAAAGCGACAAACCGCTTAAGTTTATGATTATTAAAGCGCCGAAGCCGTCGAAACCGACGAAGTTTATCGGAGGCTGAAGCCAGTAAGTGGGCGAAGAATTACATGGCAAAGCAGCTTGACTGATGGTGCGGAGAGAATTTTCAGCAGAGAAACTCAGACTCAAACGCATATACGAGGGGCCGGCGTATAAACGTTTTACGGAGCCTGCCGTCAACTGCCGAAAGGTGGACGACATTTACGGCCCACTGCCGTTTCCCCGGCTGCCGGAAGACCGCAGTTACACATACGGTTCCTTCGTGATGTCCGTCGACGGCAGGATCGCCTTCCCGGAATCTCCCGACGGCACGCTGCTTGCGAAAACAAACAAACTGGACCCCCGCGGCGGTGAGTGTGATTTCTGGGTACTCAACCTGCTTCGGGCCGTCTCCGATGCGGTTGTTATGGGAAGCCTCACCCTGCAGCGGGAACCCTATTTGACCGGTAGAATATTCGACCCCGATCTGGCCGCGTGCCGTATGGCCGCCGGAAAAAAAGATACCCCGCTTCATGTGGTCATAACCAGGTCCGGAGAAAACCTGCCTCTCGGGCATAAAGTCTTCCGGGAGAGGGACATTCCCGCGATTATCGCGACATCTCCCGTCGGGGCGGAGAGAATTCGGCGGAAGTTTTCCGGCGACGTTGTAGCAGTTGAGATGGAAGACCCGCCGGGAGCCGGACCGTTACCGGAAGATCTAACCGCGGCGGCCCTCCGCAGCCCGAATAAACCGCTTCTCATTGGAATCGGTGCCGGAAAGGAACTCGATGCCGCGGCACTCCTGAAATTTCTGAAGCGGGGAGGCTGCGATAAGGCGCTGATCGAGAGTCCGAGCTTTCTTTCCCATTTGATGGCGGAAAGATTGCTGGACGAAATGTTTTTAAACACCTCGGGGATCTTTATCGGCGGGGAGGCCCTTACTCTTGGAGAGAATGCCGCCCCCTTTTCCGCGAAAAACCACCCCCATACCCGGGTGCTGACAATCCACACCCACAGCGACAGTTTTTTTTATTTTCGGTATACGATTGATTACTCTTCGGCTGAATTATAGGAGAACCGGTAGCCGTGTCCCCGGGAGGTATGGATGTGGACCGGGCCGTCCTCCTCTTCCAGTTTCTTTCTCAGGCGTGCCACGTGAACATCCACCGTTCGCGTGGTTGCGGCGCTACCGTATCCCCACACTTCATCGAGAAGTTCGTCCCGGGTTATAACACGGTCGGGATGACGCGTGAAATATTCCATCAACCGATATTCCTGACTGCTTAACGGAACGGGTTCCTCCCCCTTTCGCAGCTCCCGCAGGTCCGTATCCAGGGTGTAGGGAGGGAAACTGCGTTTTATTTCCGACGGTTTCTCACGCGAATATGCAGCAGAACTGTATTCAGCCCCGCGCCGGATCAAGGCGCGTGTACGGGCTAACAATACCTGCATGTCGAAGGGTTTCGAAAGATAATCGTCAGCCCCGGCACGCAGCCCAATAACGGTATCCATGTTGGTATCCCGGGCGGTGAGCATAAGTATCGGGGTGAAGATACCGCTCTCCCGCAGGTTCTGACATATTGTAAACCCGTCCCGGCCGGGAAGCATAATATCGAGAATAATGCAGCCGTACCCGCCTGCCTTAGCGGCCGCCTCGCCCTCGAGGCCGTTGTGCCGCACCCTAACGGTATATCCTTCACTTTCAAACCGGTCTTCTAAGGAAAGGGCGAGGTCTTCTTCATCTTCTATAATAAGGACCTTTTCAGACATTTGCGTGTTCTTCTTCTAACGGCAGGGTAACGGTAAATCTGCATCCCGAACGTTCTATTCCGTTTTTGTCGATATAGGGGCTTTCGATTGAAATCGCCCCTCCTAACAAGCCGACTACCCGTTTGACGAGATGAAGACCGATACCGCTTCCCGGCCGCTGTTCATGGACCGCCGCTTCTCCCCGGGTAAAGGGGGCAAAAACATTCCGGATTTCCTTTTGCGGAATCCCTTCCCCGTGGTCCTCCACGGAAAGCCGCAGCATCTCCCGCGGTCCCGCACCGCGGCTTCGTTGTAGAATAATGTTAATGATATACGGCTTTCTGTAACCGTTTTCCTCCCGCGGCAGTCCGTGGCGTAAAGCATTTATCAGCAGATTTTCTACAATAATCCGGAGGGCCGAAGTATCGGTCCATGCAATCGGAATTGAATCGTCTTCGTACAAACGGATTTCCGCTTCCGCCTGTTCTGCGGCGGATGCAAAGGATTCGATTATCTCTCTCACGAAGATGTTGGGGTTGGTTTCGGATTTAATGAGTTTCTTTCCTGAAATGAGACCCGAATATGTCAGAATTCCTTCAACCATCCGCGACAGCCGATTGGATTGATTTTGGATAATGGTGCCGTAGCGGACTACCTTTTCATTTTTTGCGATGATACCTTCCGCTAAATTTTGTGAGATCGATTTTATAACGGTTATGGGCGTCCGGAGTTCATGACTCATGGATGCTACAAAATCCTGTTCTTTCGCCCGTACCAGCCGGAGATGGACATACATGCGGTACATTACGACAATGCTTGTAATTAAAATCGCGAGTATACTGAAGGATACGATGATGTTTGCCCGTCTGCGGGCGGTTATAACGGAATCGAGGGACTGACGGGGATAGTAGACATTAAGCGTTGCAATCGGATCTCCCGCTGCTTTTACGGCCGGATTTTCACCGGAAGCTGAGAAACGGTCCGCCCAGAAGCGCACCAGAGGATTGGTTCTGCTCTTGAAAAGGTCGGGGGGCGGACGATCGAACCGGTCCCGCGGCATGCCGTTTTCTTCCCGCGGAAACAGACCCAATCTGAACTGGCTCATGGAGAGAAAATTATAAAGGGGCACGGAGATTTCCGGTTTCCCATGATCTTGAATATCCTCCGGGGACCGTGCAATAAGGTCCCCGTCCACGGAAACGATTGTGTACGGATACCCGGGCAGGAACTCTTCAAGGTAAAAAGTCATGATGCTGTTAAAGAGGATGGAAAAATTTATTTTGCAGATAAACATCATCCCCTCTTTCCTTCGCATGCTGTCTCCGAAAAGGACATACCCCGCTTTTCTCATTTCATGCAGTTGCTCTTCACTTAGCTTGGGATCTTGATGCGTAGATAACAGTTTTTGCATTTCCCGAATTTGTTCGGGCATGTCCGCTGGTTGAAAACCGGTTTCGGTGAATCTGTATACTTCCCCGGTTTCAATATCTGTCGTATCACTTCTGCGAAACATGTACACTTCGACAATAAGTTCGGGGTACCCGGTGTTTTTTTTCCAGTAGAAGAGATTGTTTTCAATTTTTTGAAAGGGATCGTCCTCTCTGTTTTCGGTAATTTGCGCTGTTTGAAAGAGGGAGAGAATCACCTGGACTTCATCTGTTGTAGCGGCCAGTACATGGACCGTGTTTTTATTGATTTCTCCGCGTATGCGGTCCCGCTCGCTTTCCGCCAGCTGGTTTATCCACTGATACTGAAGAATGCCGAGTACAACACCCCCCAGAGTGAGGAGAATAATTCCGACAATCATCAGCAGTCTGGCACCGAATTGTTTCATCTCTTGTATTGTAACCGAGAAAAGAAAAATGGCCAGTGCTTTTACCTAGAGTTTACAAACTTGTTACATCTTCGAAACCACATTGCTTGGCTGTCGGGTTATATTGAGCTTATAAAGTGATCTCCGGAGGATGCAATGGTAGAAAGAGCGGAAACGGAACGAAAAATTATACAAAGTTCGGATGTAAAAAAATTCGTAACCCCCGGGCAAAAACGGCAGCGGAGGATCGCACTTATTGCGGCTGCCGCGGTTATTGTAATTGCCGCGGGAGGATACTTCCTTCTCGTCCCGAAGGAAAAAATCTATTCTCTCGGTACCTATGAAACGGCCGCTGTCTTTAGAGGAGACCTGCCGCGGACCGCCCAGGCAAGCGGTTCGGTAAGTATTCCGATTCAGATCAATGTCTTGAGTCCCGAGGACGGGTACGCATCCCTCCTCTTTGTCGCAGAAGGGGATATTGTCGCGGAGGGGGACCGGCTGACTGTAATCGATGTTCCCGACTTGGAAGACGAGCTTTCCGATTTGGTACTGGAACTTGAAGATGCAAAAGACACGTTGGCAAAAGCGAGGATGTCGAACGAAATTGCCAACGCGCGTACGGACCGCGAGATAGGCCGTCTGAAGGAGGAGCTGGCCGACGCTCTGGAAGAGGAGGAAAAGCTCGAACGGCTGGTAGCAATCAATGCCTCCCGGGGATCTGAATTAGAGACGCAGCAGGATGCGGTGGATAACATACGGGAATCGATCGAGGAGAAGGAGCTGCAGCTTACGGAAGACAGGCAGCTGCAGGCGCTGGAAGAAGACCTGATGCAGTTCGACATCGACAGGATGGAAACCTCCGTCCGAAGGCTTAAAGAAGACATCGAAGCGGCGACGGTAACGAGTCCGATGGGCGGAGAGATACTGGAACTGGAGGATGCGTTAAGCGTGCCTGGAAGCGCGATCGTGAAAAACCAGAAGCTTTTTACCGTTGCGGACACCGCTTCCGCTATTATCGAACTGGAAGTGGACGAGGAGTATGCCGGCAGTCTCGAAAAAGAGGACAGCATCGTTCTCGACGTAGGCGGAACGGACCTTACCGGGACGATATCGAGTATCGGACGGGTCGCCTGGACGTCATCCGACGGACTCGGCGCGACGGTACTTGTTAAAGTGATACCTGATATCGTCAGCTCCGCCGTCATTCCCGGGGCCACCGCCGTCGGCGTATTCGAGCTTGGCTTTCTCGAAGATATTCCGGTCCTTCAGAGGGGTCCGTATCTGACTACCGGCAGTCAACGGTATCTTTATGTTATCGAAGGCGATACCGCACGGCGGACTGATGTGACGTTCGGTGAAAGTGAAGGAAACTACATTCAAATTCTTAACGGGGTATCCGAAGGCGACGAGGTAATTGTCAGCGGGTATCAGAACTACATCGAATACGAAACGGTCAAACTGGAAAAAAACAAGGAGGAATAATCATGATACGGCTTGAAAACATTGGAAAACGGTACGATCTCGGAGCGGTTGTCGTAACGGCCCTGGAGGGAATAAATCTCACCATAGAGCAGGGGGAGTATGTAGCGATTATGGGACCCTCGGGTTCCGGAAAATCTACATTGATGAATATTATCGGGATACTGGATAATCCGTCGGAAGGGCGGTATTACCTCGAGGATTATGATATTACCCGGCTGCCCGATAAAGAGCAGGCGCGGATCCGAAATCGGAACTTCGGCTTCGTATTTCAGAGTTTCAACCTGCTGACGGAACTGAGTGCACTGGAAAACGTGATGCTTCCCTTGGGATACGCGGGAGTAGCGCTGCGTGAACGGGCCGAACGGGCGGGAGAACTGCTGGATAAAGTGGGGATGTCACACCGGCTTCACCATCTGCCGACAATGCTGAGCGGAGGGGAGCAGCAGCGGGTGGCAATCGCGCGTGCTCTGGCGAACAGTCCCGATCTCATCTTAGCGGACGAGCCTACCGGAAACTTGCCGACTGAAAAAGGGGAGCAG
>CAZSGZ010000008.1:4247-32156 GCA_964606455.1 uncultured Spirochaetales bacterium | reverse complement strand
ATTTGTCCGGGGTACTGCGAAGAGATTGTTCTAATAACGGGAAGCAGTTGGCGGATATGGGGGAATCGGGGGCAAAATTCTCGTACCATTCAATCCGCCGAGTCCGGAATGAACGCAGGCAATTACGCTTGACCCGTTCATGGTTTCTATCTTCTCGCTTTAATATTGGGCTTTCTATTTCATCTTACTCGGTAACTTGCGCGGTAGCTTGCTCGGTCTCCGTGTTCTCCCCCAAATCATCGATGATACTCTCAATCTCATCCAATGCCGCTTCCAGATCCGTGGCTATCTCCTCCGCTAAGACCTGAGGTTCCGGGATTTTCTAACCCGTTGATCGCTCGTAGTCATGCTTCATCCTAATTATTGTAACATCGATGTTACAACTACACTTGCTGCTCCGGCGTCGACATTGCAGTTATTCTAATGAATCCGCGGGTAAATATCCACTCATTTTCTTTTGTTGTATTGCGATACTGAGGTAAACCATTGTACAATACCAACGGTATGGTTAATTACGACAGAATTCTCCGGGAATGTTTTTGGGACCTCAAAATGTCGCGGGAGGAGATAGAGCAAATCCTTTCCGGTGACGATCCGCGCCTGAAAAAACAGCTGTTCGAGAAAATTCTGTTGAACAGTTCCCATTATCTCCTGGATTTGCAGCTGTTTGACCGGGAGGAACTGGGTGTCTTTTTGGAAGAATTCCAGCCTCCCGCGTTCAACTACGACTATGCCTTCCGGCGGAAAAATATTGCCGAAGTATTTTTCTTCGATAAAGAATTGAAAATTAACGAGTTAAAATGGCCGGCATAAGATCAGCAGATGCGTCGGATTCACATTTTGACTATGAAAGCCTATATGCCCTGCAGGACAAAGTATTTGAGATTGTTTTTTCCACCGAATCGGAATTTTATCTGACCGGAGGGACCTGCCTGAGCCGCTTTTACCAGGCAAAACGCTATTCCGACGACCTCGATTTTTTTACTAACGCCTCTCCCCGCTATGCTTTTGCCATACGTAATATTACTTCCGCCTTACAACAATCCATCGCTATAAACGTCGAGGTGGAAACGAAGAATTTTGTACGCATTCTCGCCGACAATCGTCTGCGGATCGATTTTGTAAACGACATTGTTTATCGTTGCAAAGAGCCGGTGGTTACGGAGCAAAACTATCTTATAGATAATATAGAAAACATTCTTGCGAACAAGCTCACCGCCGTTATCAGCAGGGACAATCCGAAAGATATTTTCGACATTCTTCTCATTTATACACACTATACCTTCTCCTGGAAGGAAGTACTGTCCGCCGCCCATCAAAAGGCAGGTTTTACGAACGAAGACTTAGTTGTTCGCCTGAAAAGCTTCCCTAAAGAAATGTTCGGCCAAATCAAGTGTATAGATTGCGGCTTTCTGAAAAACTTCGAAAACGATATCAGCAGTATTATTCACATTTTATTGAACGAATAAAATATTATCGCACCTTCTGTTTTTTCATCTTCTCCAGTACCTCAAAGAGGTCCGCGATAACGCAGTAATCGGCTATCTTGAAAATGGGGGCGCGCGGATCGCTGTTGATTGCCACTATCTTCCGGGAGTTTTTCATCCCCTGCAGGTGGTGGATGGCGCCGGACACACCGAAAGCCACGTACAGCTCGGGCCTGATGGATATTCCCGTCTGCCCGACCTGTTTGGAAAAATCGGCCCAGCCTTCATCCACGACCGCTCTGGTAGCGGCAACGGTGGCCCCGTTTTCCCGGGCAAAGTCCTCGATCATCTTGAAGCCTTCCTTGGAGCCGACACCGAAACCGGCACAAAACACGACTTTGGCCTCGTCTAGATGTGTTTCCAGGGCCCCGTCCCCCTGTTCGAATTTGATCACCTTCTTGAGCTCGTTGACGGCAATACTCGAACGGTTTTTCACTTCAACTATTTCGACTTTTACGCCTTCCGGTTTTATCGGTTTCTTCTCTTCAATAAAAACATTCGGCCGCACCGAAGCCATCTGCGGACAGTTGTAGGGCGTTTCGATCGTGGCAAGGACCTTCCCGCCGTAGGTGGGCCGGATCTGCAGAAGGTTGTTGTCCTCGTTTATTTCGAGCTCGGTACAGTCCGCGGTCAGGCCCGTTTTGACCCGGGTTGCAACCTGAGGGGCAATACTTCTTCCGAAAATAGTGCCTAAAAACAAAACGATTTTCGGCTGCTCTTTTACAATTTCCTCCGAAATTGCATCGGACGCGTCTTCGGTAATAAACCGGTTAAAATCCGGGTGCATGATGAGTTTCACTTTTTTAACGCCGTATTCCGCGAAGGTTTTCCGCAGTTTTTTAGCGTCCGCTTTTTTGTTCCCGATAAGGACCGCCGTTACCTTGTCTTTACTTGCCTTTGCCAGCTCGTTCGCCTTGCTGATAAGCTGGAATCCGGTATTTTTCAGTTCACCGTCGAAATATTCGACAATGACCCAGATACCCTTGTAGCCGGACAGGTCGACCTTCTTATCCAGCTTGGTAACGGTAATGGCACCCAATTCGCAGCCTTTCACGCAGGCCCTGCACAGCACACACAAGTTCTGATCGATAACAGCCTTTCCGTTTACCACGGTAATGGCATCGTAATTACAGACCTCGACACATTTGCCGCAGCCGTCGCATTTTCCTTTATTTACTTCAATATAACTCATCTTTTTATTCCCGTTCCCCGTTCTATTTAATTAAACTTGTAATTTCTTCAACTGCTTCTTTGTTCAAGTCCCGGATAATTTTCCTGTCCGGGTTCTCCTCTATTCCGCCGGAAGTAATGTAGAGGATCCGGTCGTCGGCACTTAGGGCGCTGTCCACCGTTACGTAGCCGACAAAACGTTCGTCGATATCGATGTTGACAACCTGGGTAAAGGACCCGTCTAAACCGACGTATGTCGGATCAAGCTTAAGATCGTCCATACTGACGCGGTGTATTTTTTTCCGGTCCGCCTTCTTGTCGGCCTTAAGCTTCACACCGACCTCTTTCTTGAGGAAAGACACCACGGCGGGAGTAACGACCTCGATAACGGCGTCGGTTTTATCGAACTTTGCCAGGACCTGCAGCTTGTTTTTCTTAAGGCCCGTAATTCTTTTCGCGTAATTGACCTGCGGGATGTTTAACAGCTCCGCAATGCTCGCCCCTATGTGCCCCGTACCGCTGTCGATGGATTCCTGGCCGCAGAATACGTTTTGATATCCCGCCTTCCTGATGAGCTGAACAATTGCAATGGCCGTCGCCCAGGTATCGGAGCCCGCGAGGCGCTTGTCCGAAAACAAAAACGCTTCGTCGGCCCCCCGCTTCAGACTGTACTTAAGCATCTCCTCCGCCTGCGGCGGACCCATGGTCATTGTTCCCACCTTTACTCCGTGTTTCTTTTTCAGCTGCAGAGCTTCTTCCAAAGCGTAATCGTCGAAGGGATTGATAATGCTGTCCACCCCCTCCCGAACCAGGGTATGGTGTTCCGGGTCAATCTGCACTTCCCGTGTATTCGGCACCTGTTTTAAACAAACTAATATTTTTTCCATAGCTCTCTCTTTCTTTCGATTGATGTTTATATTTTTCGCGCCAATGCTTCCGCTTTATGGATTGTAATTTCTACGCAAGACGGCGCCATTGCGTCTCCAATCCTATAAATTTCTTTAAACCCGTCCTTCTTGAACGTCCAGAACAGATCGTCTACCGACTTCATCAGTCCGGAATATATGAACGTATCAAAATCTTTCCCTTTAATAACGTATTCCTTCTCGGTATATGCCTTTTTAAACGTCAGTTTTTCATCGCTCGAATCCACAAGCGCCCAGTAAGGGGTTATTTCAAGGTCCTGCCGCAAAAGCCGCCGCAGGAGTATGTCTTTGTTTTCATTTTTCACGTTCATGGCCATATCGCTTTCGGGGGTAACATAGTGTACCTTGACACCCTCGTAGGTTTCGAACAGATACTCCACGATTCCGACACCCTCGTTATTCGACATCGGATCGTACACCAGCACCCTCTTCCCGATATCGACTTTGTTTTCCAGAACGTCCCAGGTTGTGACCGCTTTTTTGTTATGCAGGTCTTCCGGAAGAAGGGGCAGAGCACCGGTGGCGACTACCACTACATCCGGTTTCTCCTTTTTAATGATCTTTTTATCGGCTTTCACGCCCGTTTGTACGGTGATGTTGTCGAACTTTTTGATAATGAACTCGAGATAGCGGGTAACCTCGGTAAATTCGTTCCGGAAGGGGATGTTCTTTAAAATGTTGATCTGCCCCCCTAAGATATCCTCTTTCTCGAACAGAACGACGTCGTGTCCTCTCCGTGCCGCGATTTCCGCGAATTTGAGCCCCCCGACACCTCCCCCGGCGATAACGACTTTTTTCTTCTTTTCCGCCTTTTTCAGGGTCCCGATACCGAGGTCTTTTTCCTTTCCCGCGGCGGGATTCTGTATACAGCGAATCGGCTGGTACAGGAAAACCTGCCCGATGCATCCCTCCTCGCAGCCGATACACTTCCTGATGTCGTCGATGAGCCCCTTTTCCGATTTTTTCGGAGTTTCCGGGTCGCAGAGAAGCTGCCGCGCCATTCCGATGAGATCGGCGGTCCCGTTCTCCAGGATCTGTTCCGCTTGAACGGGATCGTTAATCCGTCCGAAGGCGATGACGGGTACGTCCACCTCCTTTTTCACCGCCGCGGACAGATATTCACCAAAGCCTAAAGGGATGGTCATGGGAGGAATCTGCATAATAAAGGTGTTCCACGTCCCGGCATCGATGCTGATGTAATCCACCAGATTGTGGTCGGACATGTATTTCGCAATCTGTACTCCCGTATCCAGGTTGAAGCCTACGTCCTCGAATTCATCGACGGAAAGGCGTACACCCAGGACCATGTCGCTGTCGATGGTCTTCCGGATGGCGGTAAACACTTCGTGGATAATCCGCATTTTATTTTCAAAGCTGCCGCCGTACTCGTCCGTCCGATGATTGTAGTAGGGGGAGGCAAAAATACGGAGAATCCCGTCATGGGCAACCTTTACCTCGACCCCGTCGAAGCCGCTCTCCATCAACGTAGAGGAAGCGGTCTCGAACTCATGGACAACCTGCCGGATTTCATCCTTCGCAATTTCCGTTGTGTAGCTCTTTGTACTGATTTCGATTACCTGGGAAGGCGCGTAAAGCTCCCCCCGGGGCTGTTCCGTCTTCGTTGCGCCCGCATGTGACAACTGGCCGATTATTTTCGCACCGTACTTGTGGCAGTTTTTTACGGTCTTTGAAAAATTCGGGATGCAGCGCTTGTCGGAGGCATTGATAAAGGTCCGGTGCATCTGCCCTACCGGTGAAACCGCGTAATTACCCGTTACGATAAGTCCCGCGCCGCCCTTCGCGCGCTCGGTATAGTAGTATGTTTCCACCTCGCTCGGGAGGCTTGTCACTTCCGCGTAGGCGGTGTAGTGGGGCAGAAATACGATCCTGTTCTTCAAACGCAGGTTTTTAATATAAAACTCGGAAAATAATCTGTCGAATTGTAGATTGCTCGTTTGCATAAGCGTCCTTTCTTCCTCTTTCTATTTTCTTTAGTACTCTACAGCAGCAGAGCCTGTTATTTATAACTGTTGTTTATTATAACTTATTGCATTATATATCACTTGTTATTTTCCGTCAAGAAAAATTTACGAAAATTCTTGCGAACAGCCCGGCCCTTCGCTTCAGCTTGCCCTGTTCGGTGCAGATATGATAATTTCCTGTCATGGCAGCAGAAAATCAGCTGAAAATGATGGTACTATCCGCTCTCTTCGCCGCGCTCATGATTGTCGGCGCCTACATAAAAATCCCCCTCGGACCGGTCCCTATCGTACTGACAAATCTCTTCGTTATTTTGGCAGGGATCTTGCTTGGCCCGCTCCGAGGAATGGCAAGCACGGGATTGTATCTCTTTTTAGGACTGATCGGGCTTCCCGTTTTCTCCGGCGGCGGCGGCCCCGGCTATTTTGCGGGACCAACCGGTGGGTACCTGGCGGGCTATCTCCTTGGTGCCGGAACGGCGGGTCTTATAAGCGGCATCGGAAAACGGCGCGTTCTATGGTCGGCTGCCGGGACGATAGCCGGTTTTGCCGTTATCTACACCGCGGGAGTTCCCTGGCTGAAGTTTGTGTTACACCTCCCCTGGTCCGGGGCAGCCGCCGCCGGGCTGCTGCCCTTCCTCCCCGGTGACGCGGTAAAAGCGGCCGTTATCATCGCCCTGTACGCCTCGTTATTGAAAAAACTGCCCGACCTTGTTCCGAAGAGAAGCCGCTGATATGGACGACACGGAACTGCTCCGCTTCGACGGAGTGAGCCACCGCTTTGTAAACGGAGATTACGGAATACGGAACATCGATTTTGCCTTGTACCGGGGGGATTTTGCCGTCGTCGCCGGTCCGAACGGTGCCGGCAAGACCGTGCTGATGAAGCACGCGAACGGCCTTTTGCATCCCACCGGAGGAACGGTCTTTTTTAAGGGAAGACCCTTGAAAAAAGATGATATGGATGTAAAGAAGCATGTCGGTCTTATTTTTCAGAACCCGGACACGCAGATCGTCTGCCCTACCGTGCGGGAGGAACTTGCCTTCGGACCCGAAAACCTCGGACTGCCCCGGGAGGTCATTGATACACGCATCAGCGAGACAGCGAAGAACCTGGAACTGGAAGACCTCCTGCGGAAACGGACGTCGTCCCTTTCCGGCGGGGAAAAGCGGAAAATTACCATTGCCGGGATCATTACCATGGAACCGGAAGTACTCATCTTAGACGAACCTTTTACCGGCCTCGATTTTCCGGGGATTCGGGAAGTTCTCCGGCTGCTTGTAACCGTTCACAGGCGGGGATGTACCGTTGTCGTTATCACCCACGAAATTGAGAAGGTCTTGGCCCATGCAAACCGCTTTGTTATTATGGACCGGGGGACCATTGCCGAGGACGGCAGCCCGGAGGAGCTGATCCATTCCGCGAAACGGTACGGACTGAAAAATCCGCTTCAGGCGTACCGGACCCTCGGGGACATGACATGGATGGAATAAGCCTTTTCAGCTATTTCCCGGGAACATCAATTCTTCACCGCTTCGATCCCCGGTTAAAAATGGCCGCCGTTATCGGGTTAAGTGTTACCGTTTTTCTTTCCGAAAGCACCGGCCTTGTCCTTCTTACCATTCTGATGTCGGCCCTGCTCTTCTTGTCCGGATACCCGCTGCTGAAACGGCAAAATCTCCGGCAGCTGCGGGGCATTTTACTTTTTGCCCTGCTGATTTTCGCGGGGCGGGCCCTCGTTCCGGAGGCTGCCGGCAGCGGTTCGGCTGCGGCAAGCCGTGAAGGGCTTCTCGAAGGCATTAGAGGCGCCTGGCGGCTGCTGCTCTTCGCCGCGGCCGGTCTTCTATTTACAGTAACCACCACGGCTATCCGAATGCAGGACGGCATTGTATCGGTCCTGCGGCCGGTTCCCTTCATTCCGGAGCAGAAAATAGCGGTAATGATAGGACTTACCATCACATTTGTACCGTTCATTTTTACCGTTGCACATGAAGTTTTAGATGTTCACCGGTCGAGGGGAATCAACCTGAAAAAGCGCCCTTTTCGCGGAACATATCTCTTTACCTCCCACGTTTTAGCAGCGATTCTCCAATATACCGACGATTTAAGCACCGCAATGGAGTCAAGGGCGTACGGAGACACCCGTACACGGCCTGCATTTACCGTCACATCGGCTGATATTGTGCTGTTTATTCTGATAGTTATCGGGACAGCGGGGGCCCTGCTTACCGACAGGCGGGTCCCCCTTTTTTAAAAGTACCTCAGTAATTTTGAATAATCTGCCCGTTCACGTTCCGCAGGCTGACATCTCCCCTGCCACGTGCTCCTATTGTTATGTCTCCGGTATGGTCTTCTACCGTAATTTTACCGGTGGAATCATCGATAGACAGGGTCCCCTTGCACATTTCAAGCAGCAGGTCGCCGGTGGTATCGGTTATTCTCATTTCCCCGGCGCACCGGGAAAGTTCGATATTACCGCTTTTATCGCTGATATCGATGTCTGCCGCCGCCTTTGTAACGATAACCGGACCGGCATTATCAATAATTTTCACCGATTTTGCCGTAATATTTTCCAATATGCAGGACCCGTCTTCATCGTTTATTACAATGTCGTTTTTCATCTCCGCGATGTAGAGATTGCCCCCATTATCGGTTACAGCCAGTTCCAAGGAATCCGGTACCTCGATATCGATGTCGATTTTCCGCCCGCGGTCGAGAAACATGGAGACAAGAAAGAAGGATTTCGCAAAATGAGCATTCAGCACGGCGCGGTTACCCCGCTTTTCCAGCGTAAACACAAGCTGATTATCGATCATCTCCCGTATTTTCCCGGTGTCTTCCCCGGAAACACTTATGTTCCCCTTGACGGTAATTGCCTCCGCCGCCGCGGTCCCCGTAATTCCAATACCCCCGTTTCCGCCGTTGATTTCCAAGACCCGCAGCCCCTCGGCGGGTAATTCAAGGGTCCTGTTTTCCGTAAACATCTGTTCCTGCCCGCAGCTTCCAAAAAGAACAAGGAACAGCAGGCAGCCTGCAACACCTACAATTGTTTTCATTTTTTTCATCCTATAAAAATTATACCATTTTTTTTAGTAATATTACTTGATCTTTTTTTCAAAATTTACTATATTCTCATCGTCAGGATAACACACATACATCTTTTTCATAACACCTCCTTTAAACAATAAAGGGCCGCGGATAGAGTTTCTATCCGCGGTTTCTTTTTATAGATCGGATTATTCCAGTGAAGTAATTATACGTTCGACCTTAATAAACTTCGTAACATACGAAAGAAGCGTTAAAAACAGTACGACAACCCCGAAAAGTACTCCGATTACCGGCCAACGCACAAATCCTCTTGTTCCGGCAAGGGTATTTGCCAAGCCGAGTCCTCCAAAAAGAATGATCATTACCACGATATTGAGGATTCTGCTCTCCCGCATCCCCAGGACCAGCTGCAGAAAGCCGAGAAAACCGGTAAATAGGGCCACGAAAAGGGGCAGGACGATAAAAATGTACACGGCCAGCGGGCCGGAGGGGGCTGAAATCGTCCCGGTCCGGAAACTGAAAACAAGTCCGACCGCCGCCGCGACGACAATTCCGATAACGAAACTCGGGACAACAACGCCGATGACCTTTCCGGCCCAGAATTTTTTCACCGTAAGGGGGGAACAGAGTAGTGTTCCGATCCTGCTGTCTCTTTTTTCTCCCAAAAACGCCCGGGAAGAAAAAACAAACCCCGCATATATGCATAAGAGGGTGCTGAGGTAGAAAATCGTGTTTTCAAAACCTCCGTCCCCGCCTAAACGGGTCAGTAACCGCGGGACGCTGATAAATCCCCAGGCTATAATAAAAACAAGCACCGAAAACAGGGTACGCCTGCTTGTAAGAAGGGCCTTCATTTCCCGCTTTGCCACAACCCACGTCATTCTCATACAATTTCCATATATACTTCTTCCAGCGATTTCACCCTGCAGGTAAATTCCTTAACATGTATACCGTAGGCGAGGACATCCTGCAGCGTAAAATTGTCTTCACGAAGCACTGCTTCGATTTGCTTTCCCCTTACTTCCGTCCGGGCAACCGCATTGTTATTTTTCAGCAGAGCATCCAGCCGCAGCGCCTCCTCCTCGGAATACAAGGTAATATAAACCGCGGGTTCACTGTATTGCCGCTGCAGACCGGACAGCGAATCGGAAACGAGAATCGATCCGCCGCTTATTATCGCTACTTGCGTACAAATTTTCTGTACTTCATCTAAATTGTGGGAATTCAGGAAGAGGGTAATACCACGCTCCCGGTACAAAGACCCGATGAGCTCCCGGAAATCGATCTGCGCCTCCGGGTCAAGGCCGTTTGTCGGCTCATCTAAGAACAAATATTCCGGTTCATGCACCAGGGCCCGGGCGAGGGCCGCCTTTTTTTTCATACCGCTTGAAAAATTCCCCACCTTTTCGTCGGCGCTTCCGGCAAGACCTACACGCCGTATCGTCCGCACGGCTTCTTTTTCTCCTACCCCGTGCAGCGCGGCATAATACCCGATGTTATCGGAAAGCGTCATATCCTCATACAGACCGTGCCCTTCGAGAAGAACACCGGTGCGGCGCCGGACCGACGGATCAGCCCGAAAGGAGGAACCGCCGATAAAGACGGACCCCGAATCCGCGTTCAGCAAACCGAGGATGATCCGCATGGTAGTTGTCTTTCCCGCGCCGTTCGGGCCGAGAAAGCCGAAAAGTTCCCCTTTTGCGACGGAAAAGCTGATATTGCTCAGCACCTTTTTTTTCTTAAAGGCCTTCGAGACATCCCGCACCAGTATGCCGTCGCCGTTCCGTGTCATATCGTACTGATAATCCTCTCCCGGTCGAAGCGGGGCCCGATTTTTGTAATAATTACATAGGCGGCGGCAGAAAATACCGCACTAAAAATGACAAAATAGATGGGCTTAAAGGTCACTACCCCGGTAAGCTGCACAAAAATGAGGGCCAAAAAGGGGACCACGATAACGGCGGAGGTCTGCTGGGCCTCCATAAAAGACTTTGCCTTGAGAGAAACCAGCAGGGTTACCGCAAGTCCTAATAAAGAAACCGAAGGAGCCATGAGCAGCATTGCCGGCAGCCAGATTATCGTCCGGACAAGTAATATGTTTCTCAGGATGAGGGAAACCGCGTTCACCGCAATGAAATAACCGGCAAAGGCGATAACCGACACCAGCACGGCGGGAAGAAATGAACTGAGCAGTTTCGCTACGAGGAATTCCCTGTTCGTTACCGGCGTATAGAGAAGGGTCTCCAGTGTTTTTCGCTCCTTCTCGCCCACTACGGCGTTTGCGGCAATAATCGACGACACCATCAGCGGAATAATCATAAAAAAGGGTAAAAATGTATAATTAAAAAAAATAAATGCTATTTTGTCGGCCGGCGCGGCAAATACTTCCGGGACGGAATACAGGGGTATTATCTTTTCCAGGAGCTCCATTCCGTTCATCAGTGAAATATCGATTTTTAAAAAGAGGACCAGGAGTACGGCGGGAATTACAATACACAGGATGACGGGGACCAAAATCAGGGGGAGCATAACCATTTTCGTGGTAAATACTTCCTTTATGTCCTTCTTCACAATGCTTTTTATTCGATTCTTATTCAGCCTGTTCATTCGTGTCCTCCGTAGCCGGTCCGCCTAAGTAATGGAAGTATAACTCCTCTAATGTCGGCCGAAGCTGCAGTACTTCGTAAATGCTCCTTCCCTCATGTATCAGGCCGCGGACACGGGCGGCAATTTCATCTTCGCTCCCGACGGCTTCCGTTTCCGTTCCGGCGTCGGTTGTAATCCGCACCTGCAGGGGCTTCGGGAAAGCGGCAAAAAGCGCCTCTTTTTTTCCGGACTGTATCATTCTTCCGTTTTTTAGAAAACCGAAGGAATCGCATATCGTTTCCGCCTGGGGGATATTGTGGGTGCACATAAAGATTGTCGTCCCCTCCTCCTTTGCAAGACGGCGGACGAGGGCAAGCACATGCCGGGAACTTTCGGGGTCCAAACCGGAGGTCGGTTCGTCCAAGAAAATGATCTCCGGTTTGTGCAGCATGGTGCGGACCAGGTGGATCCGTTTTTTCATACCCGTGGAAAAAGAGCCGAATTTTATGTCCCGTTTTTCCCACAATCCCATTTCACCTAACAGGGCCCCGATCCTTTTTTCACTCGCCGTTTTTTCAAGACCATATATCGACGCAAAAAACCGCAGGTTCTCGAGGGCCGTAAGCTGTTCATACATTCGGGCGTTTTCCGCTAAGGTTGCGGTCCGGCTTCTCATTTCTTCCGCCTCCCGCGGGTTTTCCCCTTTCAGTCCGAGTACGGAAAACGTACCTCCCGACGGCTTCAGGGTACCGTTGAGCACTCGAACGGTAGTCGTTTTCCCGGAGCCGTTCGGCCCTAAATACCCGAAAATTTCACCTTTCACTACGGCAAACCCTGCCGATTCCAGACCGATTACACCGTTGTCGTATTGCTTCGACAATGAATTTGTTTCGATAGCGTACACGTAATTTCTCAGCTCCTATCCAATTTTTTAAATAATTCTATACGGTTATTCACTTTCAGTTTTTTATATATGGAATAAATATAGGTATCCAGAGATTTATCGTCAATAGACAAATAGGACCCGATTTCCGTATTTGACATCCCCCGTTCCATCATTTCGACAATATCCCCCTCCTCGGAAGACAGGCCCGCTTCTTTGAAGATTTCCGCCCTTTTCGTCTTCCCATTGTCCCTTCTACGGTTTAAAAACAGACAGTCTGAAACGAGAAAAATACACCCCCAGAGGGCAGTGTAGGCGGCATGCCCGCAGGGAGATTCCGCCCGAGGCACGAGCCCGGCAAGCGGTGCCCAAAAAAAATAGACTATTGAAAGATACAGCAGCACCAGGAGCGGCAGCTTTCTCCCGTCCCGGGTCAGTACATGCTGCCGGAAAATTCCGGCACAAGAAAATGCCAGCATGTACAGATAAAAAACAAGCTCCACCGCGCGGGAAAGCCGCTCTTTGTTCCAGATAAGTGCAATTGTTCCGAAAAGCAAAACACTTCCGGAAAATACAAGCAGCAGAAGTTTGATCTTCCAAGAGGGGCCGCGTCCTAAGGCGTTGAGAATACAAAGGGGAAAGGCATACAGGACCACTCCGGCAAAGACGAATTTGAACAATTCCGCCGTCAGCCGCAGCGGTTCCCTGAAGCCGTGTACGGAGGAATCGAAAAAGAAAACAAGAAAAAGTACGGCCTGAAAAAAAGCCATTCCCAGGGTACAGAAAAAAAAGTATTTTTTCCAGGTACTTCTCTTTGTACTGTAGCTGTAGTATCCGGTAACCGAAGACGCCAACAGCAGAAGAAACGCGGCGGCACTGAACAAATATAATGTCATAACGGCCCGGCTTTTTCCCGGATAATTGAAATCATATTTCTGCATTTCCCGGCCGCGTCGCTAATCGCGGCGGAGGTAATTTCCGCGGTGAAGCTGCTGTTGTCGGCCCGTACAAGCGTATAGGTGTTTGCCTTGGAAACTCCTGCATACACATCTTTGATATTTTCTATTGCTTTCTGCTGGTCGTCTCCGGAAATCCAAGCAAGGATGGACTTTCCGATAATTTCCTCCTTGGAAAAATACCGAAACACCTCGAGGGTTTTTTGTGAAACATAGCGAATATTTCTGTTCTCGTCACTGACGGTTATCGCTTCGGGAGAGAAATCGACGATAAGTTTGTACATCCTCTCATGCGCCCTGATTTCCTCCTCCGCCTGTTTCATCTCGGTAATATCTTCCACGATAAAGCCGATTTCCCCGGCGCCGGCATCACCGCTGTCGATAGGAAAGAAATACCCTTGAAACCAAAACCCTTCGGGACCGCCGAAACTGTTTTTCCCCGCCCGTTTCGGTATATATTCAAGAGGAGGGAGCTGTACAACCTCCCCCGCGAATGCTCTTTTGACCAGTTTCATATTTTTCCGCAGAAAGGGCTGCGGATCTGAAAAAATGGAATATTCCCTATAGAGTATTTTTTCCTTTTTTCTTCCGATACCCCATGTATTCCGAAAAACGGTGTTCATGCCGCGGATACCGCCGTTCTTGTCGAAAAGAGCGATTCCGAAAGGGACCTGCTCGAATAACGCGTGAA
This sequence comes from uncultured Spirochaetales bacterium, assembly GCA_964606455.1. Taxonomy (GTDB): domain Bacteria; phylum Spirochaetota; class Spirochaetia; order SPDA01; family CAZSGZ01; genus CAZSGZ01. Next base: position 18,429 of record CAZSGZ010000008.1, on the reverse strand, counting down.
ATTTCCGCTCTAAGTATTCCTCCCGTTTCCGCCGCAGGTGCTGATCGGTAACATCAATTAAGGAAAAAACGCCGCTTGTTATTCCGTCTCTGTTCCGAGGCAGGGAAAAATCGGCAAGAATATACAGCAGGCTGCCGTCGGCGGCGTACATCGGCACCTCCCGCTTTATCTGCCGTTTGCCCAGCAGCAGTTCTATCAGCACGTCCCGAAAAAATGCAATTGTCTCCGGGTGCATGAAATCAAGAAGCCGGCCGTCATATTCAACAATATTCTCTACTTTCAGCAGCTCCAAAGCCGCCCTGTTTACATTTTTAAATCGGACCGACGAAATAAGCTTCTCCACGAACGCCGGATACCGCCGCAGATAATTCCGCATATCTTTTACCCGAGCGGCCTTTTCCTTCAGCAGCCCTTCAACTTCGGCGAGATCCGCCTCGATCAGCCCGACCGGTGTGTTTTCGAAAATATTGTTATACCGGGCTTTTGAAAACTCCCGCTCCCTGCGGAGGAAGTACTCCTTCTCTTTTTGCTTATCGATATTTGTAACTACCGAAAAACTGCCCGCGAATTCTCCTTTGCCGTCGTGCAGGACCTTCGGGGAAACCAGCACATTCACGCTCCCCCCCGGCTTTGTCCGGCATGTTGTTTCATACGGCACCTCCGGAAGGGACTCCGCGCTTATTTTCCGTCCCGCTTTGACCGCAAGGGTGCGAACATGTTTACCGATAAGTTCATACTTCTCGTATCCCGTCATCGAACAGATAAGGTCGTTTACAAAGGTAATGATGCCCGTTTTATCCAGGATAACAACACCGTCATTCATCCTTTTAATAAGGGCCAGGGAATTCTGCTCCTTCGACCGCTCGACTTCTTCGATGCGTTTTAATTCGGTTATGTCCTCCACCGCTCCGAATATTCTTTTCACACCCCCTCTCCGGTTCTCACCTTCGGGCTTTGCCTTGTTACGAATCCAGCGGGTCGATCCGTCTTTTCGAATAAGCCGATGTTCCAGCGAGGCAGGTTCCCCACGCAGGACCGCCGACCGGAACCGTTTCAGCCGGCCGCGGTCTTCGGGAGGGAACAGCAGCGTATAATCAATTCCCGCCGTTATTTCCGAAACTGAATATCCGGTTATCCGCTCCGCCGCCCCGGTAACCCATTCGACTGCAACCTCTTCGTTCGGATACAGCAAAAGGGAATAGGCAAAATCGGAGGACAATTCCGAAATGGTCCTGTACCGCATCTCACTTTCCCGCAGTTTATGTTCCAAGTCCGCCCGCTGCATGACAATTTCCACCGTTGTCCGCAGCTCCGCTTCCGAAAAGGGCTTAACGAGATAATGATACGGTTTTGCCAGATTGGCCGCCCGGCGGATGGTTTCCTGATCGTTAAGGGCGGACAAAAAGATAACGGGCACGTTCGTTTTCGCGCGTATCGCGGAAGCTATTTCGATGCCGTCTTCACCGTCCTTAAGGAGTATGTCCATCAGCAGCAGATCGGGAAGAACGGCGGCGTTTTCAATGTACCGGAAAGCGGCCCTGCCTGAGTGAAATTTTTTTTCTACCTCAAACCCCATCCCGCCGAGTTTGTTTTCAATACTGCCGGCAATAAGTGCCTCATCTTCCACAATGACGGCACGTTTCTTCCCCATTTTTACTCCAGATTAGCCGGAGAAAACTTTTACAAACGCCTTGTCATCCATTACTTGTTCAAAAAACAGCGATTCCCCGGTGTTGAGGACCAGCTGATAGACCGGATTTGTAAAAATTCTTGCCGCCTTCGATACGGCCTTCACGTCCCGGTCCCCGATCAGCCCGGAAATACATTTCAGTGCATTCCCCTGATTCACGTACTGAATTTTTTCAACATTCACAATCTGGAAGCTGAATTCAGTTTTTTCATATTTTTTCTTCCGTCCCATCAGCTTCGACAGCATATTGTCTTTTTCAAAATCTTCAAAATGCGCTATACCGTTAATCACGTACAGCAGCCCCGGCAGATTCATGACGTCCGACCGGGACCTGCCGATAAATTTACTAAATGTGAAAAACGTCACTTTTCCGCCCCGTTTTTCCTCAATTTCCGCCCAGAATTCATCCGGCGTCTGGTCCGGCTCGTCTCTTCGAAGTATTCCCATTTTATCAGCTTCCTTTTCTACAGCCCGATAAACCGGACGTCATCGTCGTTGGCATAATCAACGAAATCGATGAGAGTAATATAGTAATTTTTGTTATCCGGATTCTGCTTTAAATGAAAGACAAGGTCGCGTGAATTTCCGGCAATATTCATTGTTGCATCGATGGCAGCAGCAGTATCCGCCGGATCACCGGTTACCGTAATCGTATCGGCATCATAAATAGGAGTATTCTTCCAGTATTCTTCTCCCGTATTCATCGTTTCATAGTCCTGCGGTTCTCCGGGACCGTAAAAATGGTCCTGCAGTGTTCCCCAAGCACCGGTTGTTACACCGGTAATAAACTGATTGACCCGTTCGGGGGCCGTGACGGTATTCCCGGTTATTTGATTAAAAAGATCACACGAACCGAAAAACGTGATAAGTATACTAATTACAAATACCACAGCTATGCGTTTTTTCATTTTGTTCCTCCACAGTAACAGTATAATTAAATATCAGCTTCCACCAGAAGCGGTGTTATAGTATTTTCAAAAAGCGCAAGACTTTCTTCATAGATAGCCAGAAAGCCGAGAAAAACCGGATTATTCACATCGGTAACATACCTGCTTTTCATCTCCATGTAGAGCCTGCCGAGGACAAATCTCCGCATCGAAAGGGCGGAGAGGGAATAATGGCGCAGGTTCCGGTACATCCTGCCTGCCAGCAGCACATATGGTTCTACCTGTTCCGCGTAATAAACCGTCGCCTCCTCCTCGTTCTCGTCCTTCAGCTCCCGGTATACTTTTCGGTTTTCATCAACCGTCTTCCGCACCGCCTCGTATTCGGGCTGCAGTTGTTCTATCTCCGCTATGAACGTTTCGAGGCGGGCCTTTACCCGTTTCGCGCCTTCCGCGGGATCGGACAAAAAAGTCTCGAACTTCTCGGCGTTCCAGTCGGAATAATCAATTTTCCCCCGGAGCACTTCGAACTTTTCGCCGGGGGCCTCGCCGGGGCGTACTTCCACACCCTCTTCCGGATACAGTTCCACCGTTTCTCCTCCGGCGCTTACGTCGACCTGCCCGCTTTCCACGGCAACGAGTGTCGAACCGTCCGCTCCGGCAAACACGGTAAATTCCGTCCCCCTTACCCCCGCGACGATGCTCGGAGTTGCAATGTAGGGCTCCCGCCCCACGGTCTTGTTAAATTTATAACTGACCGAGCCTATCGCCGTCGATAAAACGGTGCGCTTCTCTCCGCCTTCGTCAATTTCGCCTAACGTAAAGACGGTGTCCGGCGCGATTTTTATTACCGCCGCGTTGTCTTCCTTTTCGAGCTCCGCGAAGCTGCCGCCGTCGGTAATGATCGACTCACCCATATACAGGGGGTCCCCTTCCCATGCTTCGACGAGACTTCCCGATGTATTTTTAATGTCCACCCAGCCGTCTACATAGATGACAACTGCATCCTCGGCATAGAGGAAATACGCGGCGAACAGCAGCATTGCGGCGGCCGGCAGGATACTTTTTCTCATTATCAATACACCTTTACCCCGTGTATTTTCGGATAACCCTCTTTCTTGCCGTTGAGCAGAAAGATAAAATTCCCCGAATCCGCGGCAACCCGCGCCGTCCTTGCCGTTTCCGGCAGGTACTTTTGAAAAAACGCCTTTACTTCCATCGACTCTCCAAACAAAAGGGCCGATTCCCCGCGGACCTCTTCGATCTCCGCAACTGCCGGATTTTCCATCATCAGACCCGCTCCGACCATGTTCTCCCACAGCCTTTCCAGGTCCCCGGGAAGCATAATAATTTCACCGTCGAAAAGAAACGGGGAAGCCGATATCTCCGCGAGTGTCTTCGAGTCTTTCGCATTGACAAGGTCCGCAAGCTTCAGCACATCCCTTTCCTTCTGAACATACTTAAGCGACGCGCATGACATAAAAACAATAAACACCCCAATGGACACAGAAATGAGTTTCTTCATACTCTGCATTTTAGCCCCCGTCGCCGGGAAATTCAAGTCAAATACTGTATTACCACTGGTCCCGGTGGATAATTTCATCCGCGGGTTTCCGCTTCTTTTCCGTTTCCGACATGTCGGAGGGATAGCCTAAGGGCATCAGCTCTACCACCTTAACATCATCGGGAATATCGAGGACCATTTTGACCTGGTCCTGATAAAAGGCACCGATCCAGCAGGTCCCCAGGCCTTCAGCCGCTGCCGCTAAAGCGATATGCTCCATGGCAATGGCGACATCGATGGGATAACTCTTTTCCCCGCAGCGCATAACGTGCTCGTCGGTCTCGGCACAGCCGACTATTACAACCGGCGCCTCGCCTACAAAACTCTGTCCGGCAGCGGCGGGGATAAGCCGGCGTCTGAGCCCCGGATCGGTAACGACGATAAAACGCCATTCCTGAACGTTCCGTGCGGACGGGGCGAGCCGTGCCGCTTCGAGGACCCGGTCCAGTTTCTCCTCTTCCACCGGCCGGTCGAGGAACGAGCGCACGCTCTTTCGTTTTCGAATTGCCTCATACACATCCATTGTTCTCTCTCCCTTTCCTTAAATCGGCTCCACCTCCGCGGCGGTAAGCGTATTTCCATCGGGATCGTAAAACTTCAGCATTTTAATCCCTTCTTCGTAAAACTCGGTGGTGTCCCCTTTGAACTGTACGCTGCTTGCAGTCAGATGTTTTTTAAACGCATCGAGGTCCTCCACGCCGAGGGTAACGAAATCATTTTTCGCGATCGGTTTGTCCAGGGTCCACCGGTTCAGCGCAAGGTATCCGGTACGCAGGCCCGGGATGGCCAGTTCAATCCAGTCGTCCGAGGCAAACCCCTTGTTAAAACCGAGAATTTCGGTGTAAAAGCGGAGGGACCGCTCGATGTTCGTCGACCAGACAAAGGAAATAATGTTCTTGTATTCGTGCTTCATGCTGTAATAGTACCTAAATATCCCCGCGACTTCAAGTAACAGGGCGGTTCTTTCTTACCGCAGAATCGAAGAAACGGGAAGCGCCGTTTCGCCGAGATCGAGCATGGCGTTTATTAAGGAAATAGTTTCGTATCGGGCCAGGTCCGCCGGGCTAACCGGGGCTTTCCGGACCCTTCCCGAATCCAGAAGATACTGCCGCATTGTCCCCGGCAGAAGGCAGGTGTCCGGGACGGTCCAGGTTTTTCCGTCGAAGAGAGCAATGTTCGAAAAAGTCGTATCCGTTAGACGGCCGTTTTTTACGATAATAACCGCATCGGCGTCCCCGCCCCGCCGGGCCAGCCGCTGCAGCTGTTCCCGGTCGGCATATTTATACCCGTAGTCGATATCATCGTCGTAGACAAGGCGCAGACGTTCAATGACCCGCGGCGTGTAGGGGGTAACGGTGATACCGAGAATTTCTTCGCCGTATTCCACCCTGCATTTCCGTTTTTCCATAGGCCCGCCCGGGGGAGCGGGAGGGCCGGAGAGATACCCGGCTTCCCGCAATGCCTCCCGGAGGTCCGCTTCTCCGCAGCCGGGGAAAAAGTGCCGGCGGGTGGCGTTGCAGCGGCGGTTGTGATATTCAATCCGCTTCGGTTTACCCTCCGCGATGCAGATGACTTCAGTAAATCGGCACATACACTTTATCCACATATTCCTGATATTCCGATTTACAATTACTGTACACCGTCAGTCCTCCGCCGCTTTTAAAGACAAAGCCCTCCGGCTGTTTTTCAATAAAGCGGATCATCACCGCGCTGTCGAGATCATGTCCGTCGAAATAACCGAATACCCCGGTATAATAGCCGCGGCGGTACGTCTCCGCTTCCAGAATAATTTCCACCGTCTTCTTTTTCGGCGCTCCGGTAATGGACCCCGCGGGAAGCATGGCAAAGAGGATATCACCAATGTAGTTCCGGTAATCGTGGGGCAGTCTGCCGCGTATCTCCGAACTTACCTGCAGCAAATCTTTCTGGTTCGTCGTCAGCCGGTCGATGTAGCGAAACTTGGCAACCCGTACCTGCTCGGCAATAATTCCGATGTCGTTTCGGATAAGGTCGACAATGGTAATATGCTCCGCCATTTCTTTTTCATCCGACAGGATGACCTTTTCCGCGTGGGGGACCGAAGCATCGATGGTGCCCTTCATTGGATAGGATGAGATCATGCCGTTATTGACGCGGACGAAAATTTCCGGTGAAAAAACAACAAACCTGTCGCGGTACAACAATTTGTACTTTGCCCTGCTGAAGTGAAATATTTCTTTCAGGGACAAATTGATATCGACGGGGGTGGGGAAAGTAAGGTTTGTTAAAAAAGTATTCCCTAAGAGAAAATGGCGCCGGACAGCTGAAAAGGCTTCGGCATATTCCCCGTAGGAAACGGGGTGTTTCGAAAATCTCACCCCGCCGTTCAGTGCGGGCGATCCGCCCGCATTCCCGCCGCCGGGAAGCTCGAACAAAATTTCCTCCGGGTCAATTGCTTCCGCCTCGATTACCACCGGTTCCTCCATCAGAAAATCGATGATAAACAGAAAAGCCGACCCTGCTTTCCCGAGGCGGTTCATCTGTTCCCTGGCAAGGTCTTTTTTTAACGCATTCATTCCCGAAGAGCGCGTACCGCGGCAAGGGGGTTGTGCCCCGTTGTTCTGTCCTTTACGACCAAAGTGGTTTGGTCGGCCTTTATATATTTGTTAAAAAGAATATCGTGCCCGAGACACAGGCCCATGGTAATAACGAGGTCCACCCCTTCCCGGTTCAGCTGTTCCGCCTGAAAAATAGGATTACAGGAAACCGCTTCGATGCTGCTTGCGCTGTTAATGCTGCTCTGTTCCATCCCGCCTACCGTACAGCTGACGGAAGAAACGGAAAATCCCCGTTTCTTTAGATAGTTTGCTGCGAGCCCCGCGTCTTCTTCCATGGCAAAACAGTAGGCAACTCCCAGGGACTTGTATCCCACGGCCGCCGCGAATTCCCCGATCTCTTCGAGGCGGTTCAGCATTCCCGCTCTGCCGTTGTCCACCAGCTCCGCCGCGGCCCGGACGATGTTCTGCTCCTCCGGCTCCCGGTATCGGTCCAGCACGTAATGGTGGATGTCTTCTTCAGCGCCGCAGGAAACGGCGTTCCTGCAGCCGCGTGCTGTACATCGGGTACAATTCACTCCAGTTCCTTCGATATCGCCATTGCCGCAATCGTACCGTCCGATACGGCGGTGGTAATCTGCCGGTATTGTTTACTCCGAACGTCCCCCGTTACATATACATCCGGGAAGTTGGTCCGCATATGTTCATCCGCCGCAACATAGCCCCACTCGTCCCGCTGCAAATCCCCGGGGAACCCGTCCAGGTTAGCAATAAATCCGACAAAAATAAAGATGCCGTTTGCCCGGACGCCGCTTATTTTTCCCGATTTTAGATCTTCCACCTTTACTTCCATGTCCATATTCCCGTGTTTGATAAACTCCCGGGGCTCATGGCTGAAAAGGAAATTGATTTTTTTCTCTGCAAAGGCCTTGTTCTGGGCCAGCTTGTTTGCCTGCAGATTATCGAACTGATGGACCACCGTTATGCTCCGCGCGAATTTCGCGATAAACAGCGCCTCTTCGATGGCGGAATTGCCGCCGCCGATAACAATTACATCCTTTCCGTCGTAATACTTCGCGTCGCAGGTAGCGCAGTAGGAAATTCCGCTGCCCCGGTACTCTTTTTCTCCCGGGAGCCCTAAGGGGCGGGGGGAAGAACCGGTGGCGATGATGATTTTCTTTCCTTCAATTCTTTCGTAGCCGTCGATAAGGACCGACTTGTTCTTCAAGTCAATTTCCGTAACCTCAACCGCGGCCCTGAAATCGACTCCGGCGCCTTTTGTCTGCTCGCTCATGAAATGGGAAAGCATAAAACCCTGCTGCGGGTCGATAAACCCCGGATAGTTTGAAACCTGATGAGTTGTCGAAACGTAGCCGCCGGGCAGGGCCGTATCGACAATAATTGCCGGGATATGGGCCTGTCCTAAATAGAGACCCGCCGTCAGTCCGGCAGGGCCGCCGCCTAAAATAAGAACATCCGTTTTCGTCGTAACCGGCTGAATACTATTACGGACCGCCGCCGCGCGTTCCTCTGTCAGCAGCGCGTCGAGATTGTTCATCAGTTCGGACCTGCGGACGGCACCGGCCAGTTTGTCCCCGGTAACCTTTCCGTTTTCATAAAACAGCACCGTAGGAGAGCCGGTTACCCCTAATTCTTCGGCAAGCTCCCTGTTCTCCTGCCGGAAAATTTTATAAAATTGTATATCGTCACCGTACAGTTCGCTTAGCGGTCCATATTTCGCCGCCAAAGCCTCACAGGGAGGGCACTCGGTGGAATAAAAATCGAGTACGGCCTTGTCGTCCCGCAAGACCGTTTGTTGATACTCTTTCTGATTTATTTCCCGTATTTTTCCCGCCATGGTTTCATCCTTTTGTATATTTTTTAAGCCGCCCCGTTACAGGGACGGAATACTTTCCTTTTCAAAATAGAGTGACATCCCCAGCTCCAGCAGCTCCCTAACGGGTCTGCAGTCGGGGGCATGCAGTTTCCCGGTACTGTTTTTCGCTACCGAAGCGCAGCCGCCGCCGCAGGCCAGCCGAACGGAACAGCTCCCGCACTCGGGAATCGACAGTACATCCCGGTCTTCCCATTCTTCTATCCTGTCCGCGGCACGTGCCGTTTCCGGATAGAAGGTCCCGAGTTCCTCCCCCTCTTTTCCCACCGTCGCGGTGCAGGAATAAATTTTCCCGGTATAATCGAAGGCCCATTCGGTGGTACACCCCGGGCAGCTGTCGAACAGCGGCTCCGGCAGTTCACCGTTATCAAAGAGGAACCGGCTTATCGAATAGGCGGGACGGTGGAACTCTCCGACTTCGGGATAGTTCCGCAGAAGGGTGTATATCTTCTCATACAGTCCGATCCTGCTGAAAATTTTTTCCCCTTCCTTCCGGCACACATGGAGTTCATAGTTTCTTCCAAATTGTGTCTTGAAATTGTCCCTTCCCGTCCAGCCGCGCTGCCGGGCGAAACGTGCAAGTTCCGGAAGGGCGTCCGTATTTTCCCTGTCCAGCACCACCCGGAGATTTACCGGCAGGCCCCTGTTCAAGGCCTCGTCGACTCCTTCCACAACGGCATCGAAACTGCCCTTCCCGTTTTTAAGCGGCCGCCGCCGGTTATGCACGTCCCTCGGGCCGTCGAGGGTCACCTGAATTTCCCGAATATCTCCCGTTTCGAGAAGGTCGAGATACTCACGCAGATGATATCCGTTGGTTACTACGGCAATGCCCAAACTGCTTTCTCCGGCCCGGCGGATAAAATATTCCAGCCCGTTCCGGATTTTCGGGGACGGCAGCAGCGGCTCCCCCCCGAATATGGTGACATATTTCTGCCGGCGGGAAAACTCACCGTCGATGTATGCAAAAAACGCGTCGGTCACCTCTCTGCTCCAGGACTGCGGCTTTGGGCTGTATGCTTCCTGGTAGCAGTAGGTGCAGGCGAAATTACAGGCGTAGGTGGGGACAAAAAAAAGCTGCACTTCCCCGTTGTCCCTGGTTTCGATAAAGTCGAGGTACCTGCTCCGGTACAGTGCGGCTTCGGCCTTTTCGTCGATAATATATCCCTTTTCTTCGAATGCCTTCGCCTCCTCCGGAAGCAGACTGCCGGAAAGATAACGCCGGCCGAGTTCCGGCTCCAGTATGTCCGCGTTCCTCGAGAGAAGGTTGACTATAAAATAATTTTCAGAGTCCCGAATTCGTGAAACGATATTGTGTTCCGAGTACATGTCCTTATACCTTTAGCTGCTGTAAACTCGATGCCGGCGCATACTTTTACTGCAAAGACGAGCCGGAACGGATGTTCCGGCCGTCGTCCCGGCGGCTGCGTCTTTAGTCGTGACAGCCGGCAACAATGATTGAAATTTTCGCGCAGCACTGGGCCGTCGATTTTTTCCGCGCCGCCTTTTTTTTAATGAGAGATTTCATAGAGTACTCCGTTTATGAAGATAATATTATTTTATCGAAGTAATCGTAAAACTCGATACTTCGATCTCCCCTTTTTCATACGGGTCACTTTCCTCGAGGATGGTTATTTCCCGAAAACCCGCCTGTTCAAGGGTTTTCATGTACTCATCCTTCGTGACCGATCCGGCCCAGCATTCCGCCACCGCAGCCGGGTCTTTCGCGTATTTCTCCGGTACCGTATCGGAGGCGTATATATCGCTTACGACAAACCGTCCGCCCGGCTTTAGGACACGGTAAATTTCATTCCACACCGCCTGCTTATCCTCGGCATGGTTCAGCGTGCAGTTTGAAATAAGTACATCGATACTTTCATCCCGTAACGGAATTACCTCGAGTTCCGACTGCATGAATTCCGCGTTTTTTACGCCCAGTTTTTCCGCATTCCGGCGTGCTTTTCTCAGCATTCCGTCGGAAATGTCAATTCCGTAGGCGAAGCCGGCCGGCCCGACGGATTCAGCCATCCGTAAAACGTCCTGACCGCGTCCGCTGCCTAAGTCCGCGCACATCTCTCCCGGACGCGGGTCCGCGTACGCAAGGGCGCCGCCGCATGAAAGACAGCAGCTGCTTTCCGCGAGATTACTGTACCGTACATTGATTGCCGTTTTTACCGTGTTTTCTTCCATCGATTCCCAATATATATATTTTACTATATTTTGTCAAGCATATTTACTGCTACAATTCTTCAATTATCTCACCGTGGGTATGCTGATATTCCAAAAGACTTGCCCGGATGGAAGTAAACACCAAGGGATAGACAATCTCGTAGAAGTAGACCCCGTGCATGGCGTACTGCTTCTTTACCCGGAACCTTCCCTCGATAATCTTTCGCTCCTCTTGAAACCAGGTGCTGAAATCGTTGAAATTATCGTGAAAACCGGGGAAAGGGCGGTCCAATTTTACCTTGTCCTGGTAAGTCCCGAATTTTTCAAACAGAGCAAACAGGGAATATTCCTTTCGGATAAACTCTTCCGCCTTGTTCCGGTCGCCTTCCATTTTCAGCACGTAGGCCTCGTATTTTTTGGGGAACATCAGTTCGAGGATATGGCCTTTCCGGATATTGACGCCTGCTTCGTCGAGGTTTTTTTCGATAGCATCGACAACATACTTGTTCCCCCGGTAATACTGAAAGAGTTCTAAAATTTTGTCGGCCCCGTCATTCCCCTTGTCTAAAAGCAGATGCACCTGTTCCGCGATGGCTTCGGGCAGCCCCGGATTTACCTGAACGCTGTAGGTCTGAAAAACGGCGTCCCGCTTGTCTTCCAGGACCACCGTACTGTATTTAAAAAGATCTTCCCTCGATATATTCTTGAAGGTCCCCCCTAATGCCAGGGCCTCCCGCCTAAACCGCTGGTAGTAGGCCTCCACAACACCGTGTTTTTCAAGAATATTGTAAAAATTTTCAGATATGCGGAGCCCCCCTACCGGCGCCGTCGATTCCATCCGTTTCGCGTCGATTACCGGCAGCCCGACGACATCCCACTGCTTTGCACCGTCGGGGCCGAAATTGCCGATAGTTACCTCTCCGATGTTTGCCCCAACCCGGATCCGGATTTGAAACAGAGCGTTAATGGAGGAAGACAGCTCCAGGTTGTTCCGCAGGGTGCTGATAATACTAAAGGCCTGCTCTAAGGTTTCCTTCGTTTTTGCGTCCGCGTTCTGTTCGATAAACCGGTCATTAGCCTGATTAAAAAGAATACAGACCCGCTGCATCTCAACGCAGGTGTGAAAGAGTTCTTTCGCGATATACTTTAACGCCTTTTCCTCTTCAAGGCCTTTCACGTTCGGATCGATAATGCCTCCGAAATGGAACATCAGACTGTCCCCTTCAATTTTGTTCAGATAGCCGCCGTGGCGGTACAGGACCCAGTTAAAGGCGGTGTATAAACCGTTCAAGACCACCTGGTTTTCTTTCGGACTCAAGAATTTCGATAGAAAGGTGTAATCGGCAATATCGATAAAACCGATGCCGATCATGGTTTCGATGGAATTTTTCGGTATCTCTCCGATTTCCATTATCGCGTCGATAAGCTGCTTCGGCAGATAATATTCCTCAATTTGTTTTCGGAATACAATTTCCCGGGATATTCTTTCGAGGGCCCCTTCATCGCCGGACTCCAGGACATTTCCCGCCAAGTCCGTCAGCAGGGGGCTCTTCTTCTCCGCCTCGGCATGGAGCTCCCGGATGATCTCCTGTATCGATACGGCAGCTTCTTTATCCTTATCATCGGTAAAAGCATTCTCCAGCAGCTCCTCCAGGTACTTCGCGCCGAAGGCCGGCGTGGAAGCATACTTTTCTTTCACATGCCTCGCATGCCGCAGCAGCTGCTCCAAGGATAGAGAAAGCCGTGCCGTTTCGCTTTGCTGCTGTATTTGCTCCACTTACCAATACTCTCCGCAGGGATTATTTATATCATCCAAAATTTAATACAACGGAGGGCGAAATGCAACACCGGCGGTGCTAAATTAACGAAAAATTCCCCGAAAAAAGTAAAAAGCGATAACTCCGCTTACCCCGAGCTTAATAAAAATACTTAAAATAGTGCCGACAAATATTCCCCACCCCGCTCTCAGGGCGTTTTTCCTGTCCTTGTTAAAAATCAGTTCCCCGATTACCGCTCCCGCAAAGGCGCCGATAAGCATGCCGAAAGGAGGGAAAAAAAAGATCCCCGCCACCATTCCAAGGATGGAACCCCAGATACCGGCTTTCGTAGCCCCCTTTTTTTTCGAAGTTACAATAGGCAGAATATAATCGATAACCGTCGCCCCGATGGTAACACAGCCCATAATAACGAGAAAGGCCGGAGTAAATACCTCCCATTTTTTTGGAATAGAGAGGAATATCAGGGCAAGGTAACTGACAATCGGTCCCGGCAGGACCGGAACAAAACAGCCGATAAAACCGAGGACAATTACCACAACGCCTAAACTGATAAAAATAATGAAAACGGCCAATTCCATAGGCGTACTGTACTAGAAGGACGGAAATTCCGCAATATTCAACTTACAAAATCTCGAAGGCGCGAAGGAGAAGGAAAATTCCGGTAAGCAGGAAAAGGCCCCCGGATATCGTTTTCAGTAAATTTTTCGGCAGTTTCGAGGAGAGAAAATGACCCGCGCCGACTGCAAGCAGAGTCGAGGCTATGAGCGCAAGGGAAGCACCGATCAGCACCGGCAGTATACTTCCGTGCTTCGCGGCCAGGGAAAACGCGGCTATCTGCGTTTTATCGCCGAGTTCCGCGATAAATACAAGGGCAAAGGTCGAAATGAACAAACCCTTAGCTGTTCTCACAATACTTCTCTCTCATGCGCAGAAACATATCTTTATGGCCCCGCTCCTCCATCATCATGCGCCTGATGGTGTGGCCGGCTTCATCGCTTTTTTCATGACTTTCATCGAGGTGGTCTAATAAAACCTGAAAAAAATCGATATTCGCCTGCTCCCGGTCGATAAGCTGGGAAAGACTCTCATCGAAGGTCTGCCCCCGCCTCCAGGTGCAGGGTTTCAGCCGCTCCGTCACTTCCTTAAGTTCCCCCGATGTATCGATATAATGGTGAAACAGATGTTTTTCTTTTAGCAGAAGCCTGAAGGTCTGATAATGGGAGTACTCTTCTCCGCATATTTCGAAAAACTGCCGTTTTACCGCCCGAGGGATTCCTCCGGACTTTTCCATCAGTTTAATACAGGATTTTTCAACGGTAATGCTGTTGAGAAACGCCTCCTTTACACTGTTCGGCTCCTTCGACACGATAATATACACCCCGAATATCATGAAGAGCCCTGCCGATACGTAGGCCGTATATCCGGGAATTACCTCAGCCGCCGCTTTCCCGATCAGTACAGCGAGAACGGACGAAAGTACCAGGGCGGCGGACGTTGCTATAAACACGGTAATCGGGCGGCGGGTTGTCGTGGTGAGGGAAAAGGCGACCAGCTGCGTCTTGTCTCCGAGCTCGGCCAGTAAAACGATGAAGAATGTCGTTACCGCAATGCCAAGGTGATGCATAACTACCACATTTTCCCAAATGCCGATAAAAGTCAAGTTTCCCGGGCT